>NZ_JBFBAA010000019.1:0-175004 GCF_040682035.1 Actinoplanes sp. NPDC051470 | reverse complement strand
ACCGCACCGACGCCCAGAACCTCACCACCGCCGCACCCTGGACCTCACCCTGGCTACCCCAGAGTTACGGGAAACAGTTCCTGCCAGGGGCTTAGCTGAATCGGTGGAGTGACGACAATCCAATGGTGAAGACAACCCGGGCCGCGCGGGGATCGTTCGTCCACCGGGAACGAAAGACTGCCTGCCGAGCCACCGCGTCACCTCCTCTTTGGTCAATCGCTTCCGCCGGACAGCTCGGCGTGATGTCGCTCCGCGCCGTCCGGCGGTCAGATCAGGCCGGCTCGGATCGCGAAGGCGACGGCCTGGACGCGGTTGTGCAGCGAGAAGCGCTGCATGACACACCACAAGATGTACTTGGCCGTACGCTCCGAGATGTTCATGACCGCCCCGATCTGCCTGGTGCCCAGGCCTTCGGCAAGATGGCGGAGCAGGATGAGCTCGCGTTCTGACAGCTCCGGGCCGGCGCTGTCGGCATGGGCGGCGTCATCCAGCCGGCCGAGCTGCTCGGTGAGCGCGGCTACGCTCGCCGGCGCCGGCCGAGCGGCCGTGCGGCGGGCCCGGCGAACGGCGGCCAGCAAACGCTCGGGCGATGCCTCCGAGGGGTGCAGAACCTCGGCCACCCCGGCATTCACCGAGCCTTGGATATCGGCGTCACCCCGGCTCTGGACGATCGCCACCGTCGCCGACCCCTGTGATCGGTGCACCCGCTGCAACTGCCGCAACATGCCGCCCGCCAGCCGAGGCGACTCGGCGACGATCACCTCGATGTCACCGTCGGGGGAGAACGGCTGAAGAATGAGTTCGTGCGATGCCCGCAGCGAGCTGACGACTCCGGCTTCCCGCAACGGTTCCGACGCGATGACCGCCACCCGGATGACGTCGAGGCCGTGAACGTGGTTCTCGGCCGGGGCGGCCCCTGTAGTACGCATGTTGAAGCCTCTCGGCGACTGGCCGCGACCGTTGCGGAAGGGTTGTTTCACCGTAGGAATCAGGGATGGCAGTGGTAGTCACCTCGGTTGGGGGAACAGGCGGTCCCCCGAACCGGGGACTCGCGAGGCTGGAGCGTCCGCGGCGTGACATCGGGGCGTGACCGGCCGCAGCGTTGCGGCCGGCCACGCCCCGCCGCTACAGCGGGGCGGTACGCCCAGATGTCAGCCGTCGGCCCGGTCGGGGCCGTTGTCGAAGCTGGCGTGGTACGACGCGACGAGGTCGGACTGGCCATGGCCCTTCTCGGCCGCGCGCCGGAAGCGCTCAGCAGTGGCCGCGGCGACGTCGAGGCGGACACCGTGGCTCTCGCCGGCCTCCACGATCAGGTTGGCGACCTGCTCGGCCGTTGTCACCTGGACGTTGGGGGCGTGAACCGGCCGGCCAGGATCGCACCGGACATGACGCGCAGATATCCCATGTCGAGCGGGCCACACCAGCTTGGAGTCCACACATCGACCACCTGAAAGGCGGTCATGGTTACCGTCACGCGGATCGCGATCGTCGGCACCGGTCGGCGCGTGATTTTCATCGCGTCCGACTCGGCGTGGGCTGGGCTACCCCTCCGAAAGGCCGGAGGCTACCGCCTCGATCACGGTGACCGTGGAGCCGGTGGGCAGTACGCGGCTGAGCGTCAACCCGGCCGCCGAGAACAGCGCCTCGAACTCGGCCACCGTACGTTCGGCGCCGAGGAACACGCTGGCCAGCACGACGTCGAGCATCTTGGCCGGGTCCGGTCCGTCGCCGGACGGAATGATCTCTTCCAGGACGACGACGCGGGCGCCGGCCGCACCGGCGTCGGCGCAGTTGCGCAGGATCGCGATGGCCTGTTCGTCATCCCAGTCGTGGAGGATGTGCGACAGCAGGTAGAAGTCACCACCGCCGGGCACCTTCTGGAAGAAGTCACCCGCGGCCGTCGTCCAGCGCGTGCCGAGGCCGGGATCGGGTGCCTGCTCGATCACCGCGGGCAGGTCGAATAGGGTTCCGGTGAGGCCGGGGTGGGCCTCCAGCACGGTGCGCAGCTGCGTTCCGATGCCGCCGCCGCAGTCGACCACGTGACCGCCGCCGGGGAAGTCATAGGTCCGGGCCGCCGCCTGCGGCGAGTCACCGAGGTAGGCGGTCATCATGCGGCCGAACGAGGCGAACTCCTCCGGGTGTGACCCGTAGTACGCGAAGAGATCGCCGGAGCCGGTCAGATCGACGCCGGAACGTCCGGTGCGGAGCGTGTCGACGATCTGGCCGAGGGACGCGTGGAACACCGGGCTGCCCTGGGTCAGGACCAGGTCGCGGGCGAACGTCGGGTGCCCGTCGCACAGATGCCGGCCGGAGTCGGTCAGTTCGTACGTGTCCGGCTGGGTCGTCCGGAAGAGACCGGTCGATGCCGCCGTTCGCAGGACCTGTCGCAGCGGCCGTTCCTGGGCGCCCGCCTTTTCCGCGATCTCGGGCAGCGTCAGCGGGCCGTCGGCCAGCAGGTCGGGGACGCGGAGGGCGGTCAACGCGTACACCGCGCGAGACACCGCCGGGTACAGCGCGGCGGTCATGATTGATTCGGGAATGGTGGCCATGTCGGTCAGACTCCAGCCGCGCGGTTGCGGCTGGTACGCACGACCAGACGGAGAGTGGTGCCGGCCGAGATCTCGTTGTTCATGGATCCCGACGCTAGAGCGGTGGGCGGACGTCAGGGACGTATTACCGATACGGGTCAGGCGATGAGGCTCAGGCCCTTCAGCGTGTGCAGCAGCCTGGCCAGGCGGACGTCCGTGTCGGTGCCCGGCCGGGGCTGCAGCAGCATCAGCCGCTGTGTGGTCGACTGACTCAGCATCACGGAGCACTCCAGCTCGAGTAGCCCGACCCGCTCGTCATTGATGCGCTTGACGTTGCAGTGCAGAGCCGCCACCGTGTGGTCGTCCCACCAGGCCGCGAAGTCCGTGCTTGCGGACCGTAGCTCATCAACCATCATCACAGCTCGCGGATCTTTTCCTCGCCGGGCGACCACCGCCCGAAGGTCTGCGACGAAGGCCTGGCCGGTCTGCTCGTGCTGCTCGGGCGGTTCCTGCCAGTGCCGGTACTCCGCGCAGGTGAACCACTGCCAGATCAGATTCGTCGACCGCTTCCTCGGCCCGGTCAGGTCGCCGAAGATCGCGATGTTCATCCGGTTCTGGACCAGCGCGTCACCGAGCTCGTGGACGATGGCCGCGGGAACGTGTGGTGACAACGCGTCGAGGGCGGCCACCAGCTGAGGGTCGGGTTCGATGCCGAACTCGGGCTCGAACGGCGTGGAATAGCCGGCCAGGCGGAACAGGTGGTCGCGTTCGTCGGCGTTGAGCTCGAGTGCCTGCGCGATGCTGCCGAGCATGGACGCCGACGGATGCGGCCCGCGACCCTGTTCGAGACGCTCGTAGTAGACGAGCGACATGTTCGCCCGCTCCGCGACCTCGTTCCGGCGCAATCCAGGCGTACGACGCAGGGTCACGCTCTTGATACCGACCGACGCGGGCGGCAGGGACTCGCGTCTACGGCGAAGGAAATCTCCGAGCTCAGTCGTCGCTTCGGGCATATGTCAACAATAGTCGTACCGGCGACGGCGATCGGCACCACCATTGATCCGACGGGCATTCTCCGAGTGCGCGCCTGGATAGGATCAGGTCCCTCAGCCGTGGGCCACGGGCTCCGCCTTGAGCCATCCATCCGATCCTGTCCTCGCCGAAGGTGCCGAGCCCGTGGTCAAGCCGTAGCTGGCTGCGACCGGCGCCACCCCGCGTGTTGTCCTGCGATACGAGGACCTGATCCCCCCGCCGTAGAGGTAAACGAGGAGGTGGGCATAGCGCCGGGGTCACTAGGCTTCCGCACATGGATCAACGTGATCAACAGAGCGACATCGTCCGGCAAATTCAGCTGCTCGAGGCCAAGCTGGTGGCCGCGACGCGCGCTCATGAGGTCGTCACACTTGCTGAGCAGGCGTCTACTTCGAAGTCGGCCGTTCCGCAGGTGATGGAGACTTTCTCACTTACCGAAGAACAGGCAGTAGTAGTCCTGGACTCACAGTTCCGTGCTGTCACCTCGACGGCTCGCGAACAAATCGAGGAAGAGATCCGAACTCTGAAAGCCTCCGTCGAGTCAAAGGGGAATTGAACGCGCGTGCTGTGCCGGCCTACGGCCCGGGATGGATGATCTAGGCTCTGCGGTGCGGCGGGCTGGTGGACGTCGCTCCAGGTGAATGATGTCGGGTGAGGGAGTGGATGGTTTAGATGGCTCGTCAGACAATCACGGTGTTGACCGACGATCTCGATGGCGGGGACGCCGACCGGACGGTCGAGTTCGGGTTCGACGGGGTGACCTACACGATTGATCTGTCGGAAAAGAATGCCGGCAAGCTGCGCAAGGCGCTCGAGCCGTACCTCGCGGTCGCTGCCAAGGCCGGCCGTGTCGCGGGACGGCGTGGTGCAGCCGGAGTGTCGCGGGCGAGCAACCGGGACGACAACCAGGCGATCCGGGAGTGGGCCACCAAGAATGGTTGGGCTGTCTCGGAGCGCGGCCGCATCCCGAGTTCCGTCGTCGAGGCATACAACAACCGCTGACCATCGGAAGACATCCCGCGGTCCGTATTGAGTGGCGGGATGTCTCCGTGACGCGTGGGGCGACGACCCGGCAGGTGAGACGCACGACGGGTCGGGTCCTGGCGCGGCGCCGGGCGGCCGTTCCGCCATGCCACGACGTGACACGAGGCCCTTTGAGCAGTGGCGCAGGCCTTCGAGATCCTGAGCAGTGCGACTCGCCGACCATTGTGGCGGGCGTAGGAACAGCCGATCACAGCGACGGTTACGCTGGGTCAACAGCAACCCGAGGAGGTGGCCTGTAGATGATCAATGTGCAGGAGTTCGCCCGGCGGCTCAGCACCCTCGGAGCCGAGGCGTTCACCAGCGACGATGTCGTGGACCTGGCGACCGCCGCCGATATTCGTATCAGCGCTGACCTGGAGATTGACGCCGATCTGGCGCAGCGCCTGCTTGACCGCATCTCGCCCGCGCTTCCCGTCACCGGAGCGCAGATCGCGGCGTCGCAGTGGCCGCCACCGATGTCCTCCCGGTCTACAGCGCCTCCGATGACGTTCTCCAGTCCCGGTGCCGTCGATGGCCCGACTGATCAGCCGACTCGACCCCGCAGTTCTAGGCCTGCGCATAGCGGCCGGCGACCCGGCTCTCGACGACCTGGCAGGTGAATCGGCTGGCTTACCCCTCCCGAATGCCGCGGCGCCCGCACGAACCGCTATGTGGCGATCGCCAACATCGCTGATCTGCACCTGAGCGTCGGCGAGGTGGCCGAGAGCTTGGACGGCGGCCGTGCCTTCCGCCCGGAATCGGCGTCGAGGCCCTCGCCTACGGCGTACATCTTGAGGTCTGGGAGGTCGTCTTCGGCGTCGTCTGGCTCGGCGTCTGCCTGGCGATGCTGATCGGCAGCCTCGCCGTGGCGGGCATCCTGATCGCTCCGAACGCCCGGAAACTCTGGGCGGAGTTGAGGGCCTTGGGCAGGCTCACAGGAAGGTTCAAGTCCGAGGGTCGCGATCCTGACCGGTGACTACCGGCAAAATGCCGCAACAGCGCTTCGGGGTATTGCCCGCGTGGTAGGGGCTGACGCGGACCTGCCATTGACGGGCCGGTTCATCGTGCACGGCGACCGCTGCGCAGTGTGCGGTCGCCAGCAACGCCATCTCCTCGATCCGGCCGGCGGGGAGGATGGCCCTCAGCCGTCCAGTGCCGACGGCCCGCAGCCTTGCCCGCCCCTCGGCCACAACGGTGACCAATGTCTGCCCGCCGTCCGTGAATCGGTAGATCCGAATGGTGTCGATAGTTGGTGAGACTCTCTCCTGACGCCCGTTCGCGGTATTCCACAGGCGGGTAGCGCGCTCGTCACCCCGGTCAGCCAGTTGGCGGCCGTCCCGTGAGAAGTTTACGCTCTTCGGCCTCCAGACAGGCCACGGCCCCGGTGCTTCCGTTCAACGGATTGCGCTCGGTCATCGACAGGGGTTCGGAGGCGCCCTGATCGCGGCAGATCGGTCGCCGGAGCCGCGGAGGTTCTCGCTGGATAGGGGGGTCAAATCCTGTGGATCGTGATGAGGTCTTCGAGGCCTGCGAGATCGTCGGCGTTGCGGGTGTAAATAGCGGCGTCGTGAGCGTGCGCGGTTGCGGCGATGAGCAGATCCATGACTCTTGCTCGTGGCTGGCGGCCGGTCTCGACGACGCGTGCGGCTAGCCGTGCGTAGCTGTCGGCGATGGCTTCGTCGATGGGGAGCGGGTCGAATCGGCGTTGAATGGCGCTGAGTCGTGCCAGGCGCAGCGCTCTCGCCTCGGCGGTTTTCGCGATCAGAACTCCGAACTGGAGTTCGGCGAGACTCGCGGCGCTGATGGCGAGTTCGCCGCGGATCGGGGTTATGTCGGTGGCGATGAGGATGCTGGTGTCGAGGATGCCTCGACTCACCGTTCGGCCCACGGGTCGGCGACGGTGTCGTCGAGGAGGTCCCGGTCGTCGGCCCATCGAGGGTCGGTGGGTTGATCGAAGACTCCGGCGAGGTCGTCCCACTCGCGCCAGGTGCGAGGACTCACCGGGCCGAGCACCGCGGCCGGCCGGCCGGCAACGGTGATCGTCACTCGTTCACCCGCTTGCGCCCGGCGCACCAGGTCGCTGGCGTTCTGCCGCATTTCCCGCAGTCCAACTTCATGCACAGACCGAGCGTAGCACATGTGCTACCGGCCCTCGAGGAGTGCATTGCCGGATCGAGACCGATCGATCGGGCCGCCGTCGAGCCGCTTCGATGTCAGTCGCCCTCGACCGGGCGGATCTCGGCGAGATCAGGTGCCCGATCATCGGCAGATCAGTACGTGATCATGCGGTCTCGGCGAGCAGCCGGGGAACCGCTGGGCAGGGGTGCCGCGGTCGCCGTGTCCAGCGCCCTGTTGTGGTTATGAACGGCCGCTCGCGGGGGTGTCGCCGTCGAAGCCGGCCTGGCGGATCGCGAACACCTGGCGTGTACCCGGGCTCTCGGTCATGGTGTAGAGGCAGTCCGGTACGCCGCCGGGGTCGTCTCCGGAGGACCAGTAGGACAGGCTTTCGGCTCCGCCGGTTCCGGGGTACGCGACCGGCTCGGCTCCTGCGGTGCGGTGCCAGTAGCGCAGCCGGGGGCTCGGCCCGCTGCTGCTGAACCAGAACCGGTCGTTGCGGGTCGTAGCGCCCTGCACGTGGGTGAACGGAAGATGGTAGGCGTCAACGGCGGGCGCCGGGGACGGCAGATGACTCACCGGGTCGAGGTCGAAGCGCCACAGGGCGATCGCGGGCTGCTCGACGTAGGCCGAGACGACCATGCGGTCCGGCTCCGACGCCCGGTCCAGCGCCAGCGAGGAGAACCGTACGCTCGTACCCGTGCTGATGATCGTGCCTACCTCGACCAGCACGTACCGGTAGCCGGCGGCGTAGAAGCGCCCGTCGGACTGCCGGCCGAAGCCCTCGTCCCGCAGGCTCGAGGTCTTGACCTCATGCAGGTGGTGCCAGTCGAACACCCGGATCGTGCTGGTGCTGGCCACGTAGAGCAGGTTTCCGTACCACAGGGCGCCGCCGGCGTGGCACGGTACGTGCTGGATGTTCCCCTTGCCGTCCGGTTGGACCAGCAGCACGTGCCGGTACCGGTCGCGGCCCGCTCCGTGGCCGCCGGCGGGAGCGAGGCTGATTCGCGATTGGACCGCCGCGTGGTCGTTGCGGGTCTTTCGCCGGTACCAGCTCAGGGCCACGGCCTCGGCGCCGTCGTATTCCCGGGTGCCGGCGGCGTCGGCCGTGGTGGTGATGCCCTGCGGATACCAGAGGAAGTTCCGGTCGTCGGCCTGGTCCTCGCTGTTCCAGCCGAATCCGTGCGCCGCGGACGGCGACAGGCCGTCCGGGGCGGGCCTCCGGGCCGCGGAGAGCGGCTCCATGGTCCGGTTGGCGTCGGCGAGGATCTCGGCGATCGTCCGGTGACTTGCGTCGCCGCCCAAGGCCTCACGGACGGAGGCCGCGTCCGGGTTCGCCTGATACGCGATCCGGTAGTCCGGGGCCTGCACCGGGGTGGGAGAGCTGGTCATCGTCGTCCTCCGGTCGTGCCGAGTCGGTCAGTTCCCGCCGAAGGCCGACGTTGCAACGTCGGCAGCTCGACGGGCCGGATGCAAAGCACAGCGGATATGCCTATCGCCAGCAGCAGACGAGCATTCGTCCACAACGGACCGCCGAGAGCGGTGACCGGCAGGATCATGCAAATGATCACCAGAACGATCCAAGCTACTCTTGCCCGGTGGCCGCGCACGGGTAGAAGGATCCCGAGAACGAGCCAGAACTGATGGTGGGTCCAGGAGACCGGTGACAGCACGATGCTCGCCGCGCCGGCGATGATGGCCGCCGTCAGCCAGTCGCCCGCCCGGGCCGCGCGTGCGGCTCGCCGGAGGGCCGCGGCGGCTATCGCGCCGCCTAGCGCCAAGGCCAGCAGGAAGCGCGGCTCGGCCGGCAGGTGCAAGCGGAGAAGCATGCCGTTCAGGGACTGATTGCCGGCCGAGGTGATGTGGCCCAGCCGGCCGACGTCGAAGATCTGCGACGTCCAGAAGCGTCGGCTGTCGGCAGGCCGGGCGACTGCACCGAGGGCCGTGCCGACGGCGAAGGTGGCCGCGGCGGTGACGGCGGCCCGGCGGCGGCCGGCCAGGAACAGCAGTGCGACGAAGATGAGTGGAGTCAGCTTGACGGCGGCGGCGAGTCCGGTCAGCACTCCGCCCCACCTCGTCCGCCGTAGAACCAGCAGATCGATGAGAACCAGCACGGCCAGAAACACGCTGACCTGACCGAAGCGCACGTTGGAGCTGAACGGCGCGGACAACGCCAGGGCCAGCGCCACCCAGCCGGCCAGACCGGAGGTCAGGCGGTTCGGTGTGAGGCGAGGTCCGCACGGCTCGTCGTCGGGGGCGGCATCTCCGGAGTGTCCAACATAGGCCCGGACCGCGAGGAAGGCCATGACGGTCACCGCGGCCACGGTGACCAGGGTCCACAGCGTCTGCAGCAGGGGGACAGGGACTTCGGCGAGGGGCCGGAGCAGCAGGGCGGCCAACGGCGGGTAGGTGAAGGGCGCGTCACCGCGGGCGAAGTCGTACAGGCTTGGAGCCGTCACCGCACCCACGTACACGTGCAGGTCGGAAAGGCGATCGTCGACCGGGCGGGACAGCGACGCCCCAGCGGTCGCCGCAGCCGCGGCGGCCGCGGCGACCCACGCCAGTCGCTTGACACCCGCTGCCCGGGCGAGACTGATCGCGGTTGTCGAGGGCACGCCGGAAGGCTATTCAGGGACGCGGGCCGGGAGCGTTCCGTTGAGCCGAACGGTAAGAGGGTGGTGCCCGAAAGGTCATGAGAGCCGGGTCGCCGCCGGCGATGTGATCCAACGGTCACCACGAGAAGTGCGCCTGCACAGAGTTGGTTGCCGGTGACAAGGCGGTCCGACACGCTCGTAGGAGTCATCGGGGAATCACTGTTCCCCAAGGAGGTAAGTCATGACCAACAACGTTCCGGCGCCCAATCCGACGACCTCTGGGGCCGTCCTGTCCTTGGCCATCAAGGCCGTTCTGGTGGCGTTGGCCTCCCTCGGTTGGGTACCTGTTTCGGACGGTGCCATCGCCGAGGTGACGCTGGCGGTCGGCGCCGTCGCCGACGCGCTGGTCTACTTCGGCATCATCAGGCCGAGGGTCGGCGAACTGCAGCGCGCAGCGGCCGCATCGCCGGCCGAGGTCAACCAGACGGTGTGACAGGGCTGCCGCCCGTACCGGGTCGGCGACAAGCCCCGCGCCGACCTGTGGAAGTGGATGCATCGGGCAGACCGCCCGCCGACGCGCTGCTCAGGCATCGGCAGATGAGGTGGCGGTCTGCCCCGAGGTTGATGCCTGTTCGGTCAATCGGCCGTGCCTCGGCTCCCCTCGCAGGGAGGCTTGGGCCGGAGGACGTTCGCGAGGAAGGAGCGAGATGAAACTATCCTCGTTGGCGGCGGGATTGCTGGGGTGCCTCATCGCGTCGATGAGTGGATGCGCTGGGCAGCGCGGTGACGACGACAGCAGTCCGGCCCCGGCGGCTTCCCGTCACCCGAGCGCGACCGGGCAGAGCAGCGCTACGGTGTGCCATGACGAAGACGTCTCCGCGGTGTTCCGGACAGCGAGCAAGCTGGACACCGGCGCGGAGGTTTACGCGGAACTCGTCGTAACCAACGTCTCTGGTCGGCCTTGTCTGGTCGGTGGATATTCCGCCTTCTTCCTGATTGAGCGATCAACGAGATTCGCTTGGAAGAAGGGACGGTCGGCCGGCGAAGCGTCGGTACCCTCGATCATCGAGCTGGCACCGGGTGAACGCGCGGCCACGACGTTCGTCTGGACTCAGTGCCGCGCCGGGGAGCATGGTTGTGCCGTCGGCGACGCTGTCGCCATCACCTTCGATCTGTCCCACCAAGCCCCCCGACCGACGTTGCCGGTCGCGCTCGAAGGGTTCCCGCCGAGGCCAGAAATCTCGATGAAAGATACGGCGCAGTTCCCTTATGAAAGGCGATGAGGCCAGAATCCAGGACGTGGGCCGGTAACAGCACCTCCAACGCGGCCGGCGGCTCGTGCGCGCGAGCACCCATGCCGCCCGGTGGCACCGCGGCCGGCCACGTGCGGACGGTCAGGACGTCGGAGAAGGTGGTGCCCGAGTCGCTGACCCGGACGGTTGTAGGTGGTGCCCGGGGGTGATCCCCGTGCGGAACTCGTACCACCATCCCGACCGCGAGTGGAGAGCCGTGGAGAAGGCTTCCCGCGGTCAGCGCAGGCGCCAGACCAGCATTCCCGCGATGTCCCCGAAACACCGTTGGCGGTAGATCACACCCGTGTGGAAGAGGTGGCCGTCCCAGACCGGATCGGCGATGCCGGGCTGAGGCTGTTCGGCGATGTAGTAGCAGCCGTCGGTGCGGTCCTGTGCGCCCCATCCGTCCTGCCAGCACGGAACCCGCACGCCACTGGACGAGCACCCGGGAGGAGCGGCGTCAGCGTGGTGTGAGTTCCCAGCCGCGGGCGTCGCGGCCAGCGCGACGGCGACGGCCGCCAGGGCAAGTGGGGCAGCAAATGGTCGTCTCGACATCGAGGGAACTCCGAAACCTTCGTCGGCGGTACGTCCGCCACCATCCGTTGGCCGAGGACCGCGAACGCGTTCACCGTGAACAGCGGCAGGTCGCCGTGCTGGTACACGTCCTGGTCGGCGAGCTGCTTCAACATCGTCGCGGCGGCCGCCGCGTCCTCCGGCGACAGACCAAGACCCGCTTCGATGGCCCGGGCCGACCGTGCGATGTCGAGGATGGCGTCGCCGCCGTGCACCGGAACCAGCTCGATGTCGGAGGACGGGATGTCCCAGAAGCCACGCAGGCGCCCGAAGTCCTTGAGCAGCCGCCTGGTGTATTCGCCGTCGGCGCCGAAGAACCGCGCGGCCCGCGGCTCCGGGAAGAACGCCGCGTCCAGGTCGGCCACGTCGTACTCCAGGATGGTCTGGGCGCCGAGCAGCTGTTCCGTGGTCCACCCGGCGGTCTGCGCGCTGATCCAGTTGTAGAACGGGGTGTCCTGGCTGCATTCGTAGTCGTCCGGGTCGATGACGCTCAGCGCGGTCGGATCGGCGTCCAGACCGGCCGAGGCGCGTCGCGCCTGATGGTCGTCCGGCAGCAGCTTCCGCAGTTGCTGGACGAGTTCGCCGGTGCTGCTCCTGGCGGTTGGTTGCTCGGTCGCCAGGACCGGCGAGACCGCCAGGCCGGTCGATGCCGCCGCGGTGGCAACGACGACCGGAAGGATCCACCTTCTCCGCACGTCCGTCTCCCTACGCTCGGGGTGTGGGCCGGTTGGCCTCACCGACCCTGACGCGGATGCGGGCCCGCTTCTCATGTGTTGTCCCGGAAAGGCAGCCGGGTAGGCCCGTGCGGACGAATCGGAGGCTCTCTGAACGGGGCTCAGGATGCCATCGGCGCGGCCGGGATCCGTGCGCTCGTGATGTGCTCGAGCAAGGCCGTGGCCACGTCGTCGGGTTGGGTCAACATGCCTCGTGGGAGCCGCGCACCATGATCGGCTCTACGCCGAGGCGAGCCGCCAGCTCGGCGCCGGGAGCCGCCAGGGCGATCGATGCACTTTCCATGAATTCGGCGACGGAGGGCGACCCGGGTGGGGAAAAGTCGGCTCTCGCGTCTCACGCGGTAGCGACGAAGGGGTATGGCGATGTCACATGGTGTTTCGCTTGGTCCCGGTCGCGATCGGCAGGGGAGATCGGCGCCGTCCCGGACAGGTGTGAAGGTCAGATCCATTCCTGTCCGGAGGTGACATGACCGAGGACGCCTTCCGCGACTTCTTCGCGGCATACTTTCAGCACGTCTGGTACTTCGCGGTACGGCGTACCCGAGCACCCGCCGACGCCGACGACGTCACGTCCGAAACGTTCGCGGTGGCCTGGCGCCGCCGTGCCGACATCCCCCGCGACGGCGGGGACCGCCTGTGGCTCTTCGGCGTCGCACGCAACGTGCTGGCCAATTCTCGGCGCCGCGCCGATCGGCAGGACCGTCTGCGTGATCGGATGGCCGCGATGAACGAACCCACACCGCCGATGGAGTACGAGACCGAGGATCCGGCCGTCTGGCAGGCGCTCGCCGCACTGACCGAGGAACACCGCGACCTGCTGCTCATGCGCTTCTGGAACGGCCTGGAGGTGGCCGACATCGCGACCGTGCTCGGCATCCGGGCATCGCTCGTGTCGTCGCGACTACACAAGGCCAAGGAGAGGTTCCGAGGTGAGTTACGGCGGCGAGATCGCGGCGCGGCCGGAGAGGTGATCGACGATTCCCCCACGGAGATGAGCACTCGGCCATGAGCGATGACGAGCTGGACCGCTTGGCCCGGCAGGACGTAGCCCTTCGGTTCGCGCCGCCGGCGCCGGGATCGGACCGCTACCAGAGTCTCCTGGAGCGAGCCATGACCACGACTGCAACCGCACCCCGGCCGGTCGAAGCCCGGCCCTCACGACGTCGCCGCCGCTGGATCGGCTGGACCACCGCCGCGGTCGCCGCCGCCGCCTCGGTGATCGCGGTCGGCGCGGCCGTGGTCCGAGGACCGGCCGAGCCGGCCCACGCGGAGCCCCCCGCCACCACGATGCGGCTGGCCGCGCAGGCCCTCACCGAAGTGAAGTCGTTACGCCTCCGTGAGGTACCGGATGACGGCGGCCCCTGGTGTGAGACGGAGGTCGGCGGCGGGGACATCCACTACTCCTGCTTTTCCCCCGGTGAGACCGAGCCCGGATTCGAGTACACGAGGATCGGCGACGACGTATACCTGACCGACGAGCGCGGCAAGATCACCAAGGACAGTTACCGGAAGCCTCGCGATCCCAAGATGGAATACGAGATCTCTGACTACGCGCCGTTCACCCGGTCGGCCGGCGACGTGATCGCGGCGGCGGCCGCCGACTCTTCGCTAACCGAGCTCACCGGGCTCACCGAGCTCGGCGAGCAGGAGGTGACCGGAGTGAACACCCGCCATTTCCGGATCTCGGTAGCGGAACGGACGAAGGACTCCGACCCGATCGCGGCGATCGCACAGCTGCCGTCGGCGGAGCTGGCCTGGTTCGGGCTGGACGGGATCGACGAGGCGCAGGGCGTCGCCGTCGAGTTCTGGGTCTCCGGCGACCACCTGATCCGGCGGGTGGCCGTCTCGAACAAGCCGTCCATCGAGTTCTACGACTTCAACGCGCCGATCACCATCCGTGCGCCGAGCCCGAACTAGGCCAGTGGTGCAACGGTTCGCGCCGGAGGACCGCAGCGAGGTCATCGTCGCCGAGCTGCCCCGGTTGGTCGCTGAGCCGATGCGCCCGTTGGGGCGGGCGCATCGGCTGGTGACCGTTCCTGAGTGGAGCGGGAGGTCTATCAGCGGATGTCGTCGCGGCCGGCCGCCTTACGTGTCGTCAGGTGCGAGGGCCCACACCGAGTGATGCTCACCCGTCCCGGCCGGCTCGCGAAGGCTCTGGGTGAGGCCGCCTGGAACTCGGTCCACCAGTCCCTCGGACCGGATTCGCTGCGTCTTCGGTCAGCGGACGCCCCGATATCACGCCGTTGGTTCTTGGATGGCCGGGTGAGCAACATCGACAATGCGATGACCGCGTTCCGCACCGGGCAGAGCGAGCTGGCCGAGCGATGGAGCCTGGCCGAGCTGGATCGCGCCCGAGCGGACGGCGATCTGCCCGCCGAGTTCGACGCCCTGTGCATGCTCGCCCGGGTCGCGCTGCGGAAGCGGTGCCTGACCGACGCGTGGCGGCTCGCCGACAAGGCCCGCACCGTGGCGGCCCACTTGCCGGATCGACGGCACGATCGCGTGCCATCGCACATCGAGGCGGTCGCGGCCCGAATGTCCGGCAACCTGACGTACGCGCGACGGCTCTATCGCGAGGGCATCGAGCTCAGCCTGGCCGCCGGCGACGCGCGCACGGTCATCGCCGAACGGAACAACCTGGGGTACGTCGAATTGCACGCCGGCGACATCGATGCCGCCCGCGAACTGTTCACCCAGGCCAGAGTGGAGGCACTGCAGGTCGGGAACGGCCACATGCTGCCCGACATCGCCCTGGCGGCGGCGGTGCTCAGTGCATCCGACGGTCACCCGGAACGAGCTGCTCACTTGCTGGGAGCGGCCGAGGCCGGATATGCCGCCCTCGGCATGATCCCGGACCCCGACGACGAGGACGAACGGTCGGATCTGCTCATCTCGCTCGACCGCACGATGACCCCCGACGACTTGGCTCTGGCCCGGATCGCGGGGTCCGTGGCCGGCATTCGCCGGTTACTGACCGACTGGGCCTGACCGGCGGCACCCGCCACCGGGGGACTCGCCCCGCGGCCGTCCGGGCAGGTCAGCACCACCGTCAGCGGCGGCGTCTTCGCTCCCGGCGGCGAGGGCGTGGCCGGCACCGACATCGTGGTGCCGCCGGACAGCGCCGGGCTGATCGTGCAGACCGAGGGCGTCGACCCGGGCGCCAACCTCGATCTGTACCTCTACCGCGGCGGGCACGCCGCTGACCGGCGAGGTGTGGGCGTACACCGAGCTGCGGACCGGTGGTCAGATCGTCCCCGGTCTGCTGGTCAGCTCCCGGTAGGGGACGGACCCGCCCGGGAGGACGCGGCTTCCCGGGCGGATCCGCACCTCAGGACCCAGAAAGGCAGCCGACGTCGCGGAGCCAGCCGGAAATGGCCGCGTTGGTGTCGTCGGGCAGCTCCACCATGATCGTGTGGCCACCGTCCAGCTCGACCTCGCTGAGGTCGGTGCAGTCCTTGCGCATCGGATCGGCCAGGGCGCTGTACGACGTGTCGCAGACGGTGTCCCGGCGCGCGTGCACGAACAACGCCGGCAGCGAGATGACCGGCCGCGTGGCCTCCGCCGCGTAGATCCGGTTAGCCCGATCGTTGAGGTACAGCGAGACGTTCCCGCGGAAACCGGTGCATTCGTACCCGGCCACCAGGGTTTCGAAGTCGGCCTCGGCGAGCATGCTGGTGTCGCGCGGGACCGTCGGCGCCACGTGGGCCGGGCCGAACCAGCCGCCCCTGGCCCGTACCGTCGCCAGACTGGACGGCCGGCCCACGACATCGGTCGCCGTGCGCTGGTAGATGACGTTGAGCGACGCCCGGGTATCCGCCTCGAAGTCCTGCACGGCCCGCTCGAGGTTCTCGTGGTAGTTGACGTAGTAGTCCCATTGGCCGTACGGGTATTGGTCGGTGGGGTAAAGGTCCCGGTTCACCAGCGGTACCAGATTGTCCAGGGTCAGACCCTCGGGGAGGTACGGCGTGGTCAGGTTGGCGACGGCCCGGCACCGGACGGGGTGGTGCGAAGCGATCGCCCAGACGACGGCGCAACCCCAGTCGTGCCCGACCCAGACCGCGGGGCGGCCGCCGAGCGCGTCGTGCAGCTCCACCATGTCCTGGACCAGCTCGCGCAGGCCGTACGCGGCCGGATCGGCCGGCACCGCCGATCCGCCGAAGCCACGCAGGTCGGGAGCGACACAGTGCCAGCCGGCCGCGGCGAAGTATTCGACCTGCCGCCGCCAGACGATGGCGCTACCCGGCCAGCCGTGCAGGAAGAACATCAACGGGCCGTTGCTGGGGCCGGCCTCCAGGTAGGCGGTGCGATGCCGGCTGGTCCGCAGGACCCGCGAGCGGATTGTGGTGATGGTGGCCGGTCGAGGGACGGTCGCGAAGGGGGAGCCGAGTGGCACTGCTGCGGCGAGCGTCAGCACGTCGCGGCGGGAGAAGGACACGGGACCTCCGTCGGTGTTGATGACAACAACAAACCCCGGAGGAGATGCTCGCCACGGACGGGGGAGGGTGGAACCCCTTTGTCCACAAGGGCAGTCGATTGAGGCGGTCAGCAATCCGGTTGCTGCCGGGCTCCGGTCCGGTCCGGTCCGTCCAGGAGAGGAGCGGCGGAGGGACTGCCCGGCCAGGCGTCGCAGATCGCCGGACCGGACGATGTGAAGTCGAAGTTTCCTGAGTTCCGAAGGACAGAAAGCAGAGCCGGCAGGGTGACCGCCGCCGTCAGCGCGTACCCATCGGTTGAGGGGTGCCAAGGTGTGGGCGTGCACCCGCCGGCTCAGGTGGCGTGACACCCCGGCGGCCAACAGGGCGGCAGGGGTGTTGCGGGAGCGATCCGCGCGGATGGCTGTGGAACTTTGCGCGTTCGGACCGGCGGCCGGTCAGGCCGCTCCGGCGACGGGTCCGGCTCGGTGCGAAGGCGGCGCTGCCACCTGCGTGGGCGCCGTGCCCGGAGGTGTGTGTCAGTTCTTCTCGATCGCGGGTGCGTACCTGTCTGCCGGTGAACGGGCAATCGTTGCTGCCCGTTCGATCGAGCTCATCCGGGCCGCTGTCGTGTGCCGCGCTCACCGTGCGAATCTTCTTCAGCAGGTGCAACCGGCGTGGCAGGCCGACCGTGTCTCTCTAGGGGTGAGCTATGCCGGAGGATGACACCGGGGGCTTTGACGAGTTCTACCGCGACACGTGTCAACGCTTGCTGCGTTACGCATATGGGTTGACCGGTGACGCGGCGGAGGCTCAGGACCTCGCGCAGGAGGCGTACGCCCGGGCGTGGCCGCGCTGGCGTCGGCTGTCGGCCTACGACGACCCGGAGGGCTGGTTACGGCTCGTGGTGAACCGGCTGTCCGCGGACCGGTGGCGACGGCTCCGCCAGTTCCGGCTCTGGTCGGCGGCGTCGATGCCCGCGCCGCCCGTTCCGCCTCCCTCGGAGAACGTTGTCGTACTGGTCGAGGCCATGCGGGCGTTGCCGGACAACCACCGCCGTGCCCTGGTGCTGCACTACCTGTTGGATCTGTCGGTGTCCGACATCGCCCAGGAGATCGGCGTCCCACCCGGCACGATCAAGGCATGGCTTTCCCGGGGACGGGTGGCGTTGGCCGCGCAACTCGGTCCCGAGCCAGAGCAATCCGTCATCGCTGGAGGACGCCGTGAAGGATGACGTGGACAGCACCTTTACTGCGCTCCGTGAGCACATCGACGGGGTCCTGGAAATGCCCGCGGCGGCGACCATCCGGCGCCGCGGGGAACGCTGGGCCCGGCGCCGCGCCACCACGGCCGCCGCGCTGTGCGTCGTGCTGGCCGGCGTCGGTGTCGCCGTCGGCCACGACCGGCTGGACCGTCGGGGACCGAAGGTGCCGAGCGCACCCCGGCCGCAGGTGAGCGAACTGTCTCTGGTCGGGTCCGCCATCGACCTCCCGGACGTGGCGGGGCCGGTCCATGTGGTCTCGACCGAATCGCTGGCCGTCGCGGCCTGGACCGGCAGCGGCGGCACCACCCACATCATCGGCGTCGATCCGAGGACCGGCCAAGAGGCCTGGCCGATGCGAACCTTGACAGGGCGGGGTTCGCTCGGTGCGGCCGACGTGGTCGACGGCGCCGTGCTCCTGACCATGGGCCGGCAACCGGGCCGGTTGGTCGAGCTCGACCCCGCCGACGGGTACAGCTCATGGCAGATCTTGTCCGAGCAGGAGGACTACCGAATTCACCTGCGTGATCGGCTGATCGTGATGTCGGCGAGCACGGGCGTCACCCGAGCTGTCGACTGGCCGACCGGTCACGTGCTCTGGGAGGTGCCGGCCGGCTCGGACCCTCCGGTTCGGATGAGAGCTGTCCCGTCGGGCCCGGATCCTCAGCTCTCCGGCTGGCCGACCCCGGACACGTCCTCCGGCGAGCGGTTCCTGCAGCTGACCGAGAGTGGCAAGGTCCTGGTCCGGGACAGCCGGACCGGTGCGGTGCAGCGCACGGTCAGCAACCTCGGGACGGCGGAGGGTCTGGTCGTGGCCAGGGACCATCTCTACACCCCGGAGCAGGGCAGTGACTCCTACCGCATCCGGCAGGCGAATCTCACCGGCCCGGACGCTTCCAGCGTGGTCTACACCGCGCCTCCGGGCCGATCCTTCCTGGGCGCGGCACCGTGCGGTGACAACCGGCTCTGCGTGATCGACGAAGCTCCGGAGGCGCCGCCGCACACCGAGCTCACCGCGATCGACGTGGCCACCTCCCGGGAACTGTGGCGGGTACCCGCACCGCCCGGAGCGGAGTCGCCCGGCTCACGCGGAGACCGCGTGCTGGTCAACGGCGACGACGGCGCCGGCGGCGTCACCTCGGCACTCTACGACTCCACCGGCCGCCAGTTGCTCGATGAGCCGGACCGCCGCTCGATGTTGCTCTGGAACAGCAACGACACCGTGGTCTCGCTGCCCGGCCTGCACGGTCCGCCGCAGCCGGGCAAGGCGAAGGGGCACGTGACCGTCATCTCGGCCGCCGACGGGAAGGCCGTCATCGAGGGTATGGCCGGCGACGCGCCCTTGACCTGCGCCGTCACCGCGAAACGGCTCATCTGTGAGGACGGTCATCGGTTGGAGGTCCGCAGCCTCGAGCCGTGAGAGGTCGCCACGGCCGCACCGGCCACCCGCCCCCACAAAACCCTGGCGCTGCTGTAACCGACCTGGTGGTTCGCGAGTGTCCAGTGCTGATGTTCCTCGAGGCCTGGCGGCTCCGGGAGACCATCCACCCGGACGGTGACAGCGTGCTGCCGTGCCGCCGCCTCGCCGGCGATCCCGAACGCCGGCGCGTGCGGGTCGCCCCGGCGCGGCGGGCCGCCGGAACTGACGGCCTGGCTGTCCAAGGCCGGGACGACTTGAAAGGGATCATCGATCGTTGTGCTCGCACTCATCCTCGCGGCCCTGCGTGTCCGTGCCGCGCAGGCGATCACCCTCATGGCGCTCACCGCGCTGGCCGCCACGACCGCCGCGGCTCTGCCGTGGGCGGTGACCGGGAGTGCGGGCCGGACGGCGGCCGCACACGTCGCCGAGGTTCCGCCGGCCGGCAAGGCGCTGTCGGTGTCCGGGCCGCGGGGAGCCGGGTCCGACCCGGAAGCCGCGGTACGCGAGTTCGCCGCCCTGGTCGGCGAGCGGTTACCGATCAGCGGCGCGACGCCGGTCCGGGGGCTGGTCGAGAACATGTCGGTGGTGGTCGGCAACGATGTCCGCAACGCGCCTGTGGCTTATCGGGACCGGTTCTGCGAGAACGTACGGGTGACCGGCGCGTGTCCCGCGGCGGCCGGCGAGGTCGCGATCAGCGCGGCCAACGCCCGCGCCATCGGCGTGGCCCCGGGTGCCCGCCTGACCCTCGCCCGGACCGGCGGCGACGAGACGCTCGAGGTACGGGTGGCCGGCACCTACCAGCTGAGCGACCCACGGGACGCCTACTGGAGCAACGCGTACTACCGCGCGACCACCGACCTCGACCCGATCTTCGGGACCTCGGCGCTCTTCGCCGGCTCCGGTCCGCGGCCGGCGACGCTCACCTACGACGTGACGGTGCCCGATGCGGTCCTGCGCGGCGACGGCGGCGCTGACCTGCGCCCGGTCCTGGCGGCGGCCGCCGGTCGGCTCGGGGGCGCCGAGGTCACCGTGGGACAACCGCTTGGCGCGCTGCTCACCGACGTGGCCCGGGACCGCGCGGCCGTCCGCTCCGGCATCGCCTTCGCCCTGGCCCAGGTGCTGCTGCTGGCGCTGTTCACGATCGCTCTGGCCGCGTACGCCACCAGCCGCTCGCGGCGGGCCGACGCGGCCCTGCACAAACTGCGCGGCAGCGGCACCCTCGCCACTCTGCGGCTCACCTTCGGTCAGCACCTGGTGCCGATGGCCGCCGGCGCCCTGGCCGGCCTGCCCGTCGGGTTGCTGCTGGCCCGGCTGGCCGCCGGCCCGGTCAGCGCGGCGGACACCGGCCCGGTGGTCCGCCTGGCCGCCCTCGCGGTCGCCGCCGTGCTGCTGGCCGCGCTACTGGCGGTCGCCGCGGTCGAGGCGGTTCTGCTGCGCTCACCGGTGTCCACACTGCTGCGCCACGTTCCCCTCCGGCGCCGCGCCTGGCCGGCCACCGTGCTCGACACCGCCTTGCTGGCCGCCGCCGTGGCCGCGATCTACCAGACCCGCTCCGGCGCGCCGCGGGCCGGCATCGCGGTGGCCGCACCGACGATGACCGCCGTGGCGGTAGCCCTGCTGCTGGCCCGGGCGCTCACCCCGCTGGCCGAGTGGTCCGGTGGCGCCGCGGTGCGCTCCGGCCGGTTGCGCTGGGGCCTGAGCGCACTTCAGCTGACCCGGCGGCCGGGCTACCAGCGGCTGTTCGCCTTTCTGGTGGTGGCCGTGGCGATGGGGGTGACCGGCGCGGGCGCGTGGGTGGCGGGCCGTGAGGAACGGCTCGCGCGGGCGCGGGTCGAGCTGGGCGCCGACCAAGTTCTGACGGTACGGGTGGCCAACCGCACGGCACTGCTCAGCGCCGTCCGTCGGGCCGACCCGGCCGGCCGCTGGGCGATGGCCGCGGTCGTCGACCCCACGGCGCACCCACCGGTGCTCGCCGTGGACACCGCCCGGCTGGCCGCGGTCAGCCGGTGGCGTCCCGAGTACGGGCCGGTCGCCCGGCTGCCCGCCGCCACGACCACGACCGGGGCGCCGGCGCCCCTGCCGCTGATCACCGGCACCCGGCTCACGCTACGTGCGGTCAACCGCGGCCGGGCGCCGCTCACCCTGACCGCGACCCTGCGCAACGAGACCACCGGGCGGCTGCGGACGGCGCGGTTCGGCCCGATCAGCGGCGCTACGACGATCACGGCTCACGTCGACGGCTGCACGCCGGACGCCGGCTGCCGGCTCGCGCGCTGGCAGCTCCTCGGTGCGCCGCACGGCGAGGTGACGGTGCGCGGGTTGGCGCAGGCCGACCCGCCGGCCGTGATCCTCGACCGCGACCGCCTCGCCGACATCGGACGCTGGCGTTCGACCAGCAACGGCGCGGCGGTGGACATCCGGGCCCGGGACGGGGGGCTGAGCCTGGCCATGGATGCCAATCCGAGGGGCTTCGCGACCCCGGGCCGTGACGTGATGGCCGTGGACGGGCCGACGCCGCTGCCCGTGGTGCTCGCCGGGGCACCGCCGCGGCAGTGGCGGCTCGACGACGCCGCGGTGTTCCTGCCGGACGGCGAACGCGTGCCGGTCACCGTGGCCGGCACCCCCGCGCTGCTGCCCGTACTGGGCCGGCAGGGCATGCTGATCGATCTGGACGCCGCCCGCCGGGCCGGGATCGACGACGAGTCAGGGGTCGCGTACCAGGTGTGGCTCGGCCCGGACGCGCCGCCCACCGCCGCGGCCACCCTGACCGCCGCCGGCCTGAGCGTGACCGCGGAGCGGACGGTGGCGCGGCGGACGAGCCTGCTCGCCGCCCAGCCCCCCGCGGTCGTCTCGCGGGTCAGCCTGCTCGCCGCGGGGCTGGCCCTGCTCATCGCCGCCACCGTCATGGCCATCACCTTCGCCGCCGACCGGCAACCCACCCGCGACCAGCTCGAGGCCCTGCGTACGCAGGGACTGTCCCGGCCGGGCGCGACCGCGGTGGCCTGGGCCGGGCCGGTCGCGTTGCTGGCCGCCGGGCTCCTCGGCGGGCTGCTCGCGGCGGCCCTCGCGGCGCCGGTGACCGGGCTGGCCACGCCCGGGTTCCCCGACGGCTGGGCGCTGCTGGCCGCCCCGGCGCCGATCGGGCCCACCGCCGCCACGGTCACCCTGCTCGCCGCGCTGGCCCTGTTCGGCCTGGCCGGCTGGGTGTCGATCCGTCCGCTGGCGCGAGGCCTGCGGTGATCTCCCTCGTCCTGGCGATGCTGTGGAGCCGCCGAGGGCAGGCGCTCGGCCTCGGCCTGCTGTCGTTGTTCGCGGTGGCCTCCGCGGTGATCGCGCCGGGCTATGTGGCGGCGACGGATCAGGCGGTGGCGGCCGGCCAGATGGCCAACGCCACCGCGGACGAGCGCACCCTGGCCGTCCGCACGGTCAGCGACCCGCGTCGGGTCGATCAGGGCCTGCCCGACCCGCAGACCACTGTCCGTGAGCTCGGTTCCCTGCTCGGGTCGCTCGACGGTTTTCGGTTCGTGTACGCCGCCGAGATTCCCGCCGTCGGCGTCGAGCCGGACAACGCCGACCGGACACGCCTGGTCTACCGCCAGGATCTGTGCGACCACGTCGTGACGACGGCCGGCCGGTGCCTGATCGACGAGGGGGAGGCGCTGCTGGGCGAGGAGGCCGCCCGGCGGCTGGGAATCACGGCGGGCGACCGGATCGAGCTGAGCTTCGCGGCGTTCGACTCCGACCCGCGGCATCCCGGGTACGTCTCGAACGGCACGCCCAAATCCCTGACCGTGGCCGGGGTCTATCGCGTCGCCGACCGGGCCGACCCGTACTGGGGCGACCGCGGTTACTTCGCCTTCGACACCGGCAATCGCCCTGGCGAGCCGGTGTTCACCAACCGCGTCACCTTCGAGTCGACGGATCGGGGGGCCACGGACATCACGGTGGACGCCACCGCCACGGCGTCGGCGCTGTCAGTTGGGCATCTCGGGGCGCTGCGGTCCGATCTGGCCGAATTCCAGCAGCTCGTCCAGGACCTGCAGGTCCCGGTGACCGTCGAGAGCGGAATCCCGGACCTGCTGTCCCGGATCGACGCCGGCCGGCGCGAGGCCCGGACGATCGTTCCCCCGATCCTCGTCCCGCTCGTGCTGCTCGCCTGCGTCAGCATCTTCGTCGCCGCCCGCCACGGCGCGCAGGACCGCAGCCCCGAGCTGGCGGCGGTGTCGCTTCGCGGCGTCCGGTGGTGGCAGCGGCTGTGGCTGGCCGCCGGAGAGAGCACGCTGGCCGTCCTGGCCGGTGCGATCGCCGGGTGTCTGGCCGGTCGGCTGCTGGTCGGACTGGCGGCGGCCGCGGTGCTGCCCGGGTCACGGGCCGACGCCGGCCTCACGACGCTGCGGTGGGCGCCGGTCGCCGTGGTCGCGGCGCTGGCCGCCGTCCTGCTGGCCCAGCGCCGCCTGCTCCTGGCGCCGGTGACGCTGCTGCTGCGACGGGTCCCGTCCGGCGGCCGGGGCGCCCGCGGGCTGTTCGCCGACGTGCTGGTCCTGGGGTTGACCGTCCCGGTGCTGGTGCAGTTCGCCGGCAGTGGTGGGGAGTTCACCGGTCTCGGCGCGTTGACCGTGGCCGCGGCGGTGGCCGTCGGCGCCGTGATCGCCGCGCGGACGATGATTGCCGTCGTGGGCGGCTACGCCCGCCGCGCGCTGCGCCGCGGCCGGGTCGACCTGGCGCTGGCCGGCCTGCAGATCGCCCGCCGTCCTGGTGCGGTGCCGCTGTTCGCTCTGGTGGTCGCGGCGGTGTCGGTCGCCGGATACGGGACAGTCGTGGTGGACGTGGCCGCGCGGGGCCGCGACGCGCGCAGCGAGGCCCTCGCCGGCGCCGACCGGGTGCTCGACGTGCAGCCGGTCAGCCGGGCCGGGCTGCTGACCGCCGTCCGGGCGATCGATCCGGACGGCGCCTGGGCCATGGCCGTCGCCAGACTGCCCGGCGGCGTGCTGGCCGCTGACACCACCCGCCTGGCCACCGTTCCGTTCTGGCCCGCCGGTGGGCCGGACGCCGCCGCGACCGCCCGGGCGCTGCGGCCGTCCGCGCCGTCGTCGCTGGTCCTGCGCGGCTCGGCGGTCGCGATCGACCTCTCGGCCGCGGGTTTCAGCGCGGACCGGCCGGTACGCCTGACCGCGGTGTTCGCCGCCGTCGACGGCCGGGACGCCGCGGAGGTCGAGTTCGGCATGCTGGCGGCCGGCCGCAATCGCTTCCGGGCGACGGTGGAAGCCTGCCGGTCAACCTGCCGGCTGGTGGGGCTGCGGCTGACCACTTTGCAGGGTACGACGGGGATCGCCGGTGCCATGGTCATCACCCGCATCGCCGGCGGCCTTGCCGAGGTGCCCTCCGATCAGCTGGCGGACCCGGCACGGTGGCGGATGAGCGCGTACGGCCGGCTCTCCGCCGGCCGCCCAGGCCTGCGGATCGAGGTGTCCGCACCGGCGGGGCTGCCGGACGGTGCCTGGCTGCGGTGGAACGACGGGCCGTCGCCACCACCGGCCGCCTACGCCGGCGATCCGGCCCCACCGCCGAGCCCGGGCACGGGCGGCGATCGGCCGGTCGAGGTCCGCCGCGTGCTACGGCTGCCGGCCGTGCCCGCCGCCGGTGGTCAGGCCCTTCTGGCCGACCTCGAGTTCGCCGACCGGGCGTCGACCGATGTCGGCCCGGCGTTCGGTCCGCAGGTGTGGTTGTCCGCGCGAGCCCCCGCCGACGTGGTGGCACGGCTCGCGGCGCAGGGTGTGGCGGTCACCGGCGACGTGCGTGTCGCCGAGGTGCACCGTCGCCTCGACCGGCAGGGCACGGCACTCGCTCTGTGGATCTATCTGCTGGCCGCGGCCCTGGCCGTCGCGCTCGCCACCGGCTCGCTGGTTCAGGCCGCGCTGTCCGACCGGGCCGGTCGCGCCGGTGACCTCACGGCACTGCGTACCCAGGGTGTCGGCCGGGCGGTGACGGCGCGGGCCACGGCGTGGACCTATCCGGCGCTGGCGGTCGCGGCCGGTGTGACCGGCATGGCGGTCGCGCTTCTGCTCTGGTGGGCGACCGGCTGGGCGCTGCTGGGTGCCTCGACGGACGAGCTGGGCGGGCCGCAGCCGTACTGGCCGCGGCCATGGGTCTTCGCCGGCGCCGGCGTCACCGTGCTCACGGTCCTGACCGGCGCCGCGGTGTCGATCGGCCGGCCCCGCACACGGTTCCCCGCACGGTGACGACCTCAGCACGAAAGACCTAGGTACCGACGGTACCGACCTTGCGAAGCAAGCCGAGCCGCGCCACCACATCTTCCGGGCCGGTGAGGACCCCCTGCAGGTCCGATCCCCGTCCGGCCAGGCTGTCGATCAGGTCGGTCGTGTTCGCCAGCAGGGTGGCCGGCTGTCCGGGCCCGGCAGTGATGGTGATGTCGTCCCCCACATGCGAGATTCGATAGCTCTCCGACGGGCTGCCCGCGAGGGCGAAAGAGGTTTCGAGGTAGCGGCCGGCCCACGCGTGCGGCGCCGCCGCGGACAACAGCGCGTAGAAGATCGCCGCCTGTAGATCGAGTTCGGTGTGGTCGACCGGTCGGCCGAGAGCCACCGCGATGTCCGACTCGTGCAGCCAGGCATCCCAGAAGATGTGCAGCGAGAAGACCGACCAGTGCACCTTGCGGCGCAGGGGACTCCACCACAGGCGGACAGGCGGGTCGTCGATTCGCCGGTCGATCGACTCCGCCTCCTCGCCGGCGAGTCGCCGCAGGTCGTCCAGCGTCTGGGTGGTGGGCGTCCCCTCGGAATGCCGTAGCCACTGTGCCGGCGACGACCGCGGATCGAACGGGTCATCTCCGAACGGCGAGGGGCGGCCGGCCAGCCGCGCGGTGTGGATCAGCGCGAAGTCACGTATATGCCGGGCAACGTCGTGCACGGACCAGCCGGCACATCGCGACGAGCTCTCCCATTCCGCCACGGGTAGCTGCTCGAGCATTTTGATGGTGCGTGCTCGTATGAGATTCATGGCGGGCCGTAGAGCCTCTGGGCCGCAATCGAACCCTGCCCGTTCGGACACCGACTGAACAAGCGCCCCCACCGCTATGCTCCGTTCCCTCCGGCTGACCGAGCTGGTCAGATCCCACGAATTCCGCGATGTGGCGGAGTCATCGAGAACCTTAGGTAGGGAAGGCACGCCCGGCGCTGGCGATGTCCGAACGGACCGACGTTCATGCTCGATAGCGCGAGCCTCGGCGGGCTGTCGCGTGCGCTACCGGGGTGGACGCGGAAGACCGGCCAGGACCGTCTCGGCAATGCGCCGCAAGGCGTTCTCGTCGATCCCGGCCTTGCCGAGGGCTTCGATGCCGCGGTGAACGGCCAGCAGTAGGAGCCCGGATCAGGGACACGTACGGTCCGGGCCGACTTGTGTGCCCGTTCGGTCAGTGGTGTTGTGGCGTCTCGCCGCGCCGAAGATTCTGCCTCGGGCGCAAGCCGTCACTTCGCAGAATCTAGGACACCGATGACCGAACCCCGCAATGCACCGACCGCTGATCTGTCGGGCCGCTTCGCGCTGGTGACCGGGGCCGCGGACGGACTCGGCCTCGCGACGGCCGCCGAACTGGGCCGGGCCGGAGCAAACGTCCTGGTGCACGGCCGGACCCGGCCCAAGGCTGAGCAAGCGATGCGGCTTCTCAGCGGCAGGCCCGGCCTGGAGGCGGCCAGGTTCGTCGCCGTACACGCGGAGCTGAGTTCTGTCGACGAACTGCGATCGCTCTCGTCGCAGGTGGGCGAACTCGCGCCGGACGGACTCGACGTCCTGGTCAACAACGCCGGCGCCCAGTTCAGTGAGCGGCGCCTGACATCGGACGGGATCGAGATGACGACCGCCGTCGTTCATCTGGCCACCGCGGCGTTGTGTCGTCTCCTGCTCGATCAGCTGAGCGAGGCTGCCCGCCGTGCGCGAGTGCCCGCTCAGGTGGTCAACGTGACCTCGATCAACGAGCGAATCGGCAAGCCTGTCAACGATTGGAGTTATGCCGCCGGCTACGGCCAGGTTCGGGCGTACTCCAACGCCAAGCTGATGGCCTTGGCCTACACGTACGCCATGGCCCGGCAGATCGACGAGACGCAGGTGACCTTCAATGCCGCCGATCCGGGCGCTGTCTTCACCGATTTCGGGCGCAAGGCCGGTGGCTCGGCCGGCCGGATGGATCGTGCGCTGCGTCCGGTCGCACCTCTGCTGATCGCCGGCCCGGAGAAGGCGGCCCGGAGGAGCGTCCTGCGCGCTCTGGCCCCGGATGCCGCCGGTCGCAGCGGCGGCTTCTACGCACGAGGTGCCCTGCGTGCGTCATCGAAACGGTCCAACGACCCTGCGGTGATCGCCGAGGTCCAGGCCGTCACCGAAGAGCGGCTGGCAACTCTCGGATTCTGATCGCATCCGAAACGGCTGGTGGCGCTAGCGCCACTACCAGAACGGATGTTGGTGTTATCGATCGAGCAGGTCGTTTCCCATAGCGTTGCTCCTACCCGAAAGGAGCAACTGTGGCTTACCGAACGTCAACGGGACGCTGCCCGCAGGTGACCTCAACTGCCCCAAGCCGTAAGTGATTCAGCGAGAAAGCAGGAGATTTCGATGCGAGGTACGAAGTGGTTCATCTCGGCGGCCGTCGCGGCTCTCGCCGTCGGCAGTGGCACGGTTGCGCAGGCGGCGCTGGTTCCGTCCGGCACGGCCGCCCGGCATGGCACGGCGCTCGTCGATGATCTCAAGGGTGATCTGGACCGGTATCTGAACGAGCGTGGTGTGACCGAGCATGTGTCGGCGGTGTCGCTGCGGACGACCTACCGCGACCGCCGCGGGACCGTCGATGTCGCTGCCGGTACGACCCGGTACGGAGGCCGGCAGCCGGTGTCCGGTGCGGCGCTGTGGCAGATCGGCAGTAATACCAAGGCGTTCACCTCGGTGCTGGTGCTGCAGCTGGAGACGGAGGGCAAGGTGTCCGTCCACGATCGGCTGGGCAAGTGGCTTCCGCAGTACAAGCCGTGGCGTGACGTCACGATCGAGCGGCTGCTCAACATGACCAGCGGGATCTCCGACTATGCCAACACGGAAGCCTTCGGTACCAGGATCTCCGCCGATCCGGCGACCACGTTCACCGCCGAGCAGCTGGTCTCGTTCGTCTCCCGACAGCCGGTGGGCGGGCACGGGTTCAGCTACTCGAACACGAACTATCTGCTCGCGCAGATGGTCATCGAGCGGGTGACCCACGACAGTTATGCTCACCAGCTCACCAAGCGAATCATCACGCCGCTCGGCCTGCGTGATACGTGCTACGCGCCGTACACGTGCCGGGCGAACACCGTCGCGCGGATGCCGGCCGGCTACCTGAAGCAGGCGGGACTGCCCGCACTTCTGGACAAGCCGGTTCCGCCGCTCGCCCTGACCTGGGCGCAGGGCGCCGGCGGGCTGATCAGTTCACTCGCGGACATGGCGACCTGGGACCGGGCGCTGTACGAGGGCCGGCTGCTGCCGGCCAGGCAGCAGCGCGAGCTGCGGAGCCTCGTCTCGGTCAGCACCTCCGCACCGATCAAGGAGACCACCGCCACCGACCCGGTCGGATTCGGGCTGGGCGTGGCGCAGCACCACACCGAAGCCACCGGTGCGGTGTGGACGTACGTCGGCGGCACGCTCGGCTTCCGGACCCTGCACATGTACTTTCCGGGCAGCGGCCTGATCATCGCGATCGGTGTGAACAGTTCGACGGACTCGGATGCCGACAAGTTGCCCGACCTGGCTCAGACGGTCTACCAGACCCTTCGCGAGCACGGCGCCGACCGGTAGCCCTCCGAGAATGTGGCGCGGCCGAAGGTGAATGACATGAAACGATGGTTCCGCGGGTCGCGCGACGTCCTGGTCATGGTGTCCGCAGGCCTCGCCGCGCTTGCCCTGATCCTCGCCGCGCTGGCATCGGCGCTGCTGTGTCTGGTCGGCATCGGTCTGCCGTTGCTGGACCTGACCTTCAAGGCACTCCGGCGCCGGGCGAACCGGCGGCGCAGGCGCCTCGACGATGCACCGGCACCGTACCCGGTGTTGCCCGACAGCATCGTCGGCCGCCTGCGTGCCCAGGTGTGCGACGTGGCCATCTGGCGTGATCTGACGTGGGCTCTGGCGAGTTTCGTCCTCCTGCTTCCGGGTGGCCTGATCATCGTCTATCTCTGGATGTCGGCGATTGCCGGCCTGGCGGCTCCACTGCTGCTGGTGTTCCGGCCGGACGGTGCGACGCTGAGTCTGAATGGGCAGCTGGTGACCGGGCCGGCCACCGCCGGCATGGTCGTCCTGCAGGCGCTCTCCGCAGGCGTGCTGGCTTTCCTTCTGCAGATCCTGCTGTTGTCCGCCGAACGTCTTCTCGCCGGATACCTGCTGCGCCCGACCCGGCGCGCGGTGCTCGCCGGCCGGCTCGCCGAGCTCAACGAGAACCGGGCTGACGCGCTCGACAGCTGGGAGGCGAAGCTGCGTCGCATCGAACGTGACCTGCACGACGGCGCGCAGGCGCAGCTGACCGCGCTGACCATGAACCTCGGCATGGCCGAGCAGCTGGCCGGGGAGGACGAGCCGGTCCGCCGCCTGGTCGCGGATGCCCGCGCCAGCGCAAGCACGGCGTTGGAAGGGCTGCGGGACATCGTTCGCGGCATCCATCCTCCCGTGCTGGCCGAACGGGGGTTGTCCGGCGGGCTGGAAGAGCTTGCGCTTGCCGCCGCCGTGCCGGTCCAGCTGAGCACCGACGTCCCGCGGTCACTCCCGGCGCCTCTGGAGTCCGCGCTGTACTTCACCGCGGCCGAACTGATCACCAACGCCACCCGCCACAGCGGCTGCGATCAGATCGATGTCACCGTCGCCACGAGGGACGGGATGATCCGGATGACTGTCCGTGACAACGGCGCGGGGGATATGGTGCCGCGAGCCGGCGGTGGCATCGAAGGCCTGCGCCGGCGCCTCTCCGCGCTCGACGGACGGTTGCGGGTGGATTCACCGACCGGAGGTCCGACCGTGATCACTGCCGAGGTGCCATGCGTGTCGTGATCGCCGAAGATTCGGCCCTGCTGCGGGACGGCCTGGTCCGGCTGCTGAGCGCGTACGACTTCACCGTCGTCGCCGCGGTCGAGAGCGGCCCGGAACTCAGCGTGGCACTGCATGAACACGTTCCGGACGTTGCAGTCGTGGACGTACGTCTCCCACCGACGCACACCGATGAAGGTCTGCGTGCGGTCACCGAGGCGCGCCGGGCCATCCCGGGGCTACCGGTGATGGTGCTGTCGCAATACGTGGCCCAACTGTTCGCCCGGGAGCTGCTGTCCGACGGTGCCGGCGCGGTCGGTTACCTGCTCAAGGACCGGGTCGGTGACGTGGTGGACTTCGTCGACTCGGTCCGGCAGGTGGCCGCGGGCGGCACGGTGATGGATCCGCAGGTGATCGCCAAGCTGCTGGCCCGTCCCAGCCATGCGCGGCCGCTGACGACCTTGACGCCCCGCGAGCGCGAGGTGCTGTCGCTGATGGCTCAAGGCCGGTCGAACATCTCCATCGCGGACCGCATGGTGGTCACCGAACGCGCCATCAACAAGCACATCAACTCGATCTTCGCCAAGCTCGGCCTCACCCATTCGGAGACGGAGCATCGGCGTGTCCAGGCGGTGCTGACGTACCTCGGCGGTGACGACGTCTGACTCGCCACAGCCGAGTCAGACCGTGCGCCGGCAGCGAACGGGTGTGCGTCGTGAGGCAATGACCGGCCACCCGTGGCGCGGCATGCTGCTCTTGCCTCGTGTGATGCCACGGCACGTCATGCCCGCGGCCACGGGGAGAGTCGCTCGCCATCGAAGGGACCATCGTTGAGCTTCAGCACATTCGTCCTGGGCGCGGATCTGCGTACCACGATCCTCACGTCCGCCGCGGACACCGACGGGCGCCATGACTTCACCGACAACGTCAACGCCGCGGGTTCTCGAACTGCCTTGCATGTCCATACGCGGTACGACGAGCGGTTCTGGATAGTCGAGGGGTCGCTCACCGTGTGGGCCGGTCCGGAAACGGTGACTCTCCGTCCGGGGGACTACTTCGCGATTCCGATGCATGTGCCTCACGCGTTGCAAGCGGGCCCCGAGGGGGTGCGTGCGCTTCAGATCTCGTCACCGGCTGGCTTCGCCGAGCTCATTGCCCGGGCCGGCACCCCTGCCGAACTCGCGACTCCCGACACACCCGTGGACGTCGAGCTTTTCACCAGGATCGCCGTGGAGATGGGCGACGTCATCCTGGGACCGCCTGGGGCGGTGCCCGCCGACCTCACCGACGGCGTGGCCGGGTAACACCACCGTACGGCTCCCGGTGCACCACGGCGCCGGCGCGATATGCACCGGGAGGAAGTCCGTACGCGGCCTTGAACGCTCGGTTGAAATGCGCGGGGTTCGCCATCCCCCAGGTGGCGGCGATGGCGTTGACCGACCGATGGTTCTGAGCCGGGTCGAGAAGTGCTGCCCGGCACCGATCCAACCGGCGTTGCCGGATCCAGGACGACAGAGTCGACTCCTGCGACTCGAACAGCTTGTGCAGGAATCGTACGGAGATGTGGTGGGCGTCGGCGATGAGCGCGGGGCTGAGCCCGGGATCACCCAGACGCACGTCGATGTAGGCGTGGATGTGGTGCATGAGGGCGCGACGCCGGGCGTCGGGTGTGATGCTGCCCGCGCGGCCGAGATGGGTGGACAACGTCACACTGAGCAGGTCGATCACCGCGGCGGCAACGCGTACTTCCTCATCAGGATCGTAGTCCTCGAGGTGCTGCGGCAGTTGGCGGCTGAGTGACGACAGGAGCGCACCGCTGGCCCGGTCGCCGGCCAGGCGGACCGCGGTCATTGTCGCGATGTCCGTGGCCGGCAGCGCGAGCATCGTGCGAGGGAACAAAAGCCTGACGTGGGTGCATGCCGAACTGTTGTAGGCGACCGGCAGCGCCGGGTCGGTGAACGCGAGATCGCCGGCGCCCAGCTGCGCGCGGCGTCCGTTCTGCTCGACGGTCACGGTCCCGCGGCTGATCACGTCGACTTGATACAACCGCTGGTTCTGCTCGCCGATCAGGGCCGGGGTGCGGACGCACTCACCAGGTGGTGTGAGCAATTCGGACACTCGGAGAGGACCGATGTCACCCACGAGCATCTTCGCGTCGAAACCATCGGTGCCGGCACGGCTCTGTAGAGGTAGCAGCAACCGGCCGACGGCCTCACTCCACGCATCGATCCGGTGCGGAGAAGGACGTCCCGAGGTTCGGAAGTGCACCACCATGGGACGCGACGATACGCGGGAGGCATATCAGGGTGCGACGTCGTAGTCGGTGCTCAGGGTGAGATCGCGGTACTGCTCGACGTCGGCGCTCGCCTGGAAGTATGACGGCACGGCCTGGGCCACATTCCTGCCGTTGACCAACCGGGAACCGCTCAGCCGCCCGGAGTCGCTGGCCATCGCCGAGGCACTGAAGCCGCAGCCCGTTCAGCCGGCCAGGGCGCACTACACCTTGGGTGGCTGCCGGACGGCATGCGGGTCACCGCGGCCCGCCGAAGCCGCACAACGCGCCGGCCAAGGGTCAGAACCTCAAGTGCACCGACGTGAACGGCTACTGCACAATGGTCCTCGGCGGCGGGTACGCGGCGCTGATCGTGGTGGTGGCGTTCGGGCTGGTCGGCGGGGCTGGGTTCTATCTCGTCCGTACGCAGGCGGAAACCCGCTCGGGGATCCTGGACGGTTTCGACCAGCGGGGTCGGCTCGCCGCCGGGCTGATCGGCGACAATCTCCGCGCGAGCGACCAGAGAACCAGAGAATACGCCAACACCGCCTTCGCCGGGCCGGTCTCTGGTCTTGGCGCCGCGCTGGCGAACAGCGTGAACGCCTCGACGCCGTGGCTGGTGGTGTTGGACAGCTCCGGGCGGGGCCTGGGCGCCGCCACGCTGGCCAGCTCGGCGCGGTTTGCCAAAGCCCGGCAGCATGACCCGCTCACCGGGCTGGCCAACCGCTCGCTGCTGCACGAGCGGGCCGAGAACGCCATCGCGCACAGGCGCCCGTTCGCCGTCCTCTTCCTCGACCTCGACGGCTTCAAGCCGGTGAACGACACCTTCGGCCATCGGGCCGGCGATGAACTGCTCCGCCAGGTCGCCCAAAGATTGATCGCCGCGACCCGTCCGGAAGACTACGTCAGCCGGTTCGGCGGTGATGAGTTCGTGGTGCTCTGCCGAGGACTCAACGACGGCGAACACGACGCGCTCACCGTCGCCGAGCGCGTTCAGTTGCACCTCAGCGAGCAGTACACGATTGACGGCGACACGGTTCGCATCGGGGTCTCCATCGGCATTGCCACGCCGACGAGTTTCGAGGACGACGCTGAACTGGTCATCCATCGTGCCGATCTGGCCCTCTATCATGCCAAGAACAGCGGGAAGAACCGCATCACGACGTTCGTCCCGAGATGGCCGATGATCACGCCTGATCCGCTGACGGCGGCTTCGGCCGCCCAGTCCCGGCGCGTCCACACGTCGAAGCGGTGGTTCCGGAGCTGACCGAGACGGCGTTCAGCGTCGTCGGATCGTACCCGGCGCCTTGTACGTAAGGTGTAGCCTCCCCGGCCCGCGGCGGAGGTGCCGGCGCAGGCGGCGACGGTGCTGTTCACCGGGCAGTCGGCAAGATGCCGACCGCTGATGACCGCCGGAATGGCCGCACCGGCCGAGGCGGGCAGGCCGGCCAGCGGCGCGCCGTCGACCGAGATGAGCCGGCCGTCCTTGGCGATGTGGTCCTTGACGCCGTTGCCGTAAGGACGAGCCGGCCGCGCTGCCATTTCGGTCCGGAAGCGGCCGCCCGGGTCGACAGGTTCTCCCTTTGGGACAAACCGAGCCTCCGGCCCTGCGGCTGCTCCTACACTGATCCATCCGCGAGGTATATGACTACCGATCAACTACTTCCCAGGGAGAGATCGCCATGGTTCTGCTCAGGCTCCGGGCGGTGTTGGTCATGGCCGCGGTGGTGGTGCTGGCCGGGGCCACGCCGGCGAGAGCCATCAGCGGCGGTGAGGCCGTGGCGCCCGGTGAGTTCTCCTGGATGGTCCGGCTGCTGCCGGTGGACTGTGGCGGGACCCTGATCGAACCCCGCCTGGTGCTCACCGCCAAGCACTGCCTCGACGACCGCCCCGGAGACGGCTTCACGGTGGTTGCCGGCGTGGTCGACCTGGCCGACCCGGCCCGCGACACGGTGGCTTCGGTGGCCACGTACACGCCACCTGGCGAATGGTTCGACAACGACTGGGGCCTGCTGAAGCTCGCCGCGCCGATGTCGTTGCCCACGCTGCCGCTGGCGACCGCTCGCATCGATCCGGAGACGGTCACCGTCACCGGGTGGGGTGCGGCGTCCTGGGAAGGTGAGCAGCAGCGTCACCTGCAGAAGGTGGAGTTGCCGTTCCTGCCCGACGCGCAGTGCGGGGAGAACCCGGACCACTACGACCAGTACCTGTGTACGCGAACGGTGAACCGGCGTAGTTTCTGCCACGGTGACCCCGGTGGACCGGGCCTTCGCCGGCTCGCCCACGGCCGACGGGAACAGGTAGGCATCGTCAGCTTCGGCTCGGACTGCGAATGGGAGAACAACGAGGATGCGAAGCCGGTCTTCACCGACGTCGCCTACTTCGCACCAGACATCAGGCGCGCGTCCCGCCGCCTCGTGTCCGGTGGCTGATCCGAGGAGTTGCGAACGACGTGAAGCGATGGGCTCCTGGGATCCGCGACGTGCTGACCACGGTGTCCGCCGGCCTCATCGCGCTTGCCCTGATCGTGGCCGTGGCGGCTTCGGCGCTGCTGTGCCTGGCCGGAGTCGGGCTGCCGTTGCTCGACCTCGCGCTTCGTGCGATGCGGCGGGTATCGAACCGCTGGCGGGCCCGCCTCGACGTTCCTGCTTCGTACCCGGCGCTTCCCGGCGGGCTCACCGCACGCCTACGGGTCCTCGCCGGGGATCCCGCGACTTGGCGCGACGTGATGTGGCACCTGGCGAATGGAGTCTTTCTGCTGCCGGTGGCCATCGTCAGCGTCGTTCTCTGGGTGTGGACGGCCGCCGGTCTGATGGCACCCCTGCTGCTCGCTGTCGGGCCCGACGGTGAGACGCTGAATCTGAACGGGTCACTGATCACGGGGCCGGCCCAGGCTTGGCTTCTCGTCATGCGGGCAGTGGGAGTGGGCGTACTGACGTTCTTCCTCCAGGGTCTGCTGTTGTCCGTCGAGCGCCGGCTCGCGAGGGTCCTGCTACGACCGACCCGGGGAGCCGTGCTCGTCGGCCGGATCGCCAAGCTCAACGAGGACCGGGCCGACGCGCTCGACACCGGTGAGGCGAAGCTTCGCCGCTTGGAACGTGATCTGCACGATGGGGCGCAGGCACAGCTGACCGCGCTGAGCCTGAAACTGGGCATGGCCGAGCAGCTCGCCGGGGACGACGAGCCCGTGCGGCGCATGGTTGCGGACGCTCGTGCCAGCGCGAGCACCGCGCTGGAGGGACTGCGGGACATCGTTCGCGGTATCCATCCTCCGGTCCTGGCGGAGCGGGGTCTTTCCGGTGGCCTGGAGGAATTGGTGCTTGCCGCCGCCGTGCCGGTGCGGCTGAGCGCCGATGTGCCACGGGCGCTTCCCGCGCCGATGGAGTCCGCCCTGTATTTCACCGCGGCTGAATTGATCACCAACGCCGTTCGCCACAGCGGCTGCGATCGTATCGACCTCGAGGTCCTCACCAGAGGCGGCCAGATTCGGATGACTGTCCGCGACAACGGCGCGGGCGGTGCGGTTCCACGTCCGGGAGGAGGATTGGAAGGGCTCCGCAGGCGCTTGGTCGTCCTCGACGGAAAGCTGGCCGTGGAGTCGCCGTCCGGGGGGCCGACGGTGATCACGGCCACGGTGCCGTTCGGCTCGTGATCAAAGGCTGACCTGGTGGTCAGATGACACCGGCCCGGATCGCGGTAGCCACCGCGTGGACCCGGTTGCGTAGCGACAAGCGACTCATGACGCACCAGAGGATGTACTTGAGGGTCCGCTCCGAGACGTTCATCTCCTTCACGATCTCGTTGCTTTCGAGCCCGGCGGCCAGATGACGGAGGACGGTGGCCTCGCGTTCGGAGAGGACCGGCCCCGCTCCGTCTCCGCCGTTGATCCTTTCGAGGCGGCGGATCTGGTCGGTCAAGTCGTTCCGGGGCACCGCCATCCCCAGACGGTCGATCGCGGCCGCGTTCTGAACAGCGGACAGGAGGTTAGCCTGGGTCGCCTCGACCATGTGCAGGACGGTAACGACGCCCGCCTTGAACATGGCCGCGGGATCCGCCTCGCGGCCGTCCGTGACGATGACCGCGACCGACCCGTGTGCCCGCGCGGCCTCTTGCAGGGGCCTCAGCGTCGGCAACACGAGCCGGCTCAGGTCGGCCACGACGACATCGCTGTGTACGTTCGGGGAGAACCGCCGGACGGACAGCTCCGGCAACCGTTTCAGCATCGCGGTGATGCCCATCTCTCGCAGCGGTTCGGACGCGAGCACCGACACCGCGATCGATTTGCTCATAGTTCACCTACCTCCATCTTCGCCGGGGACGGTCGGCCATCAGAGCTCCATCCGCGCAACGTACGACGAACGCTACGGAGGACGGGCGTGCCGATCGATGACACAGGCATGCACGAATGCCGGTGGTGCCAGCGCCACCATCGGTACGAACCAGAGCAGGGATTTGCGCCTGCACCACCGTCGCCGACCACCGCAGGGACGCGGTTTTCGCCCCTACCGATCAGACGCGGGTGCGGCCAGCGTGCGTGCGTGGTCGCGGGTGAGGTCGTTCGTCGGGAAGAAGCACTCGATGCGGAGTTCCTGCAGCGTGATGTCTTGCGCGGTGCCGAGCGTGGTCACGGTCGAGAAGTAGTCGAACCGGCGCCCGTCGCGGGCGTACTGAATGGGTATGACCGGCAATGTGGGCGTGCTGGCGTCCAGCGATCGGAGTGAGGCGGGCACACCCGGGTATGCCAGCACCTCCCGGAGGATGGTTTGCGCGCGTTCGTCGGTGACCCCGCCGATGGCTTCGCGGCGGACCCGGCGTACCAGGGCCTCGCAGACCTCCGGCCAGTTCGTCACGTAGCGCCGGACACCGTCCGGGTGGAACATCCGGCGAAGCACGTTCGGCGGACCTGGTGCCGCCGCGTCGTGCCCGGCCTGCAGAAACTCGAAGAATCGGGTGGCCGCGCCGTTGACCTGCCGGATGTTCCAGTCCCGGTCGATGACCAGCGCGGGATAGGGCTCCTGCTGGGCGAGGATGACGTCGAGGGCGCCGCGAACCGCGGCCAGTTCCGGAGCGTCGAGCGCCGACTCCGGGTAGACCGGCGCGAAGCCCGCAGCGAGCAGGAGGCTGTTGCGTTCCCGCAACGGCACATCGAGCACCTCGGCCAGTTTGAGCACCATCGTGCGGGACGGGCTCGACCGGCCGGTCTCGATGAACGACAGGTGCCGTAACGAGACCACGGAGCCGGCCGCCAAGGCCAGCTGACTCAGGCCCCGGGCGTTGCGCCAGTGCCTGATCAGCGTGCCGACCTCGGACATCACGCCACTATCCCTCATTCCCGGCTCCGCCGGCCCTCAGCGCTCAACGTTCCAGCTGTGTTCGAGCAGCCGGTCCTCGAGCGGGAGATCCGCGACCGTCGCCGCGTAGTTGGTCATCGCTGAGATCGCCACCCCGGTGACCACCTCGAGGATCTGGTTGCGGTCGAATCCGGCGGCGAGGAACGCCGCGGTGTCGGCCTCGTCGAGGTGTCCCCGCGTGGTGATCAGGGCCTGGGTTAGCGCCGACAACGCGGCGAGCCGCGCGTCGGTGGGAAGCCGGCGCTGCCGGATCGCGTCGACCTCGGCCGGCGGCACACCGTCGGCCAGCGCCTCCAGCGTGTGGAACGCGACCGCCCACGCGGAGTTGTTGGCGACCGCGTTCGACAGCAGCAGCACCTGCCGCTCGGCCGGGGAGAACGTGCCCGCGCCGCGGAAGTGGCCGAAGGCGGAGAAAAACGAGTTCAGCAACGGCGACGAGTTCGCCATCGCGCCCGCCACACCCGGAATGAAGCCGAAAGCTTCCTGAAGGAGCGCGAACGGCTGCTTGGCGTAGTCCGGTGCGGTGTCGATCGTGTGGATCTCGTAGTTGGTCATGCCGGCAACTCTGCGCCCGCAGCCGTCGCCCAACAATTCCCTCCGAGGTAATACCTGGCCTGACCGGCCTTCCGCGACGCGGGGTAGAGCTAGCGGTACCCGCGGGTGGGTAGTAGGCGGGATAGATCTTGACCGCCGCCGAAAATAGCGTTTTCGGCGTGGTCGAGATGGGGGTTGTCGGCAAGCCCATCAAGGAGTTGCTGACCTTCCAGATCTACGGTCGCCTGCTGGTGCAGATGCATGACGAGTTCGACCTCAACGGCGACGGTCAGCTGACCGCCGTCGAGGCTGCCGATGGCCTGGTGGGTCAGCCGAAGGAGGTCGCCGACCAGCTCCGCTCCGTGCTGCTCGACGGCAGGAAGGTGCTGGCCCGTACCGACAAGAACCACGACGGCCGGATCGCGATCGTCGCCGACACCGCCGTCGCCGCGGCCGGCAACAAGGACCACAAGCTCGTCATCTACCCCGGCATGGCCCATACCATGAACGTCACCCGGAAGTTCTCCCCGGAGTTCGGCGAACCCGACAAGCAGGTCATCACCGAGATTCAGGAGTGGCTCGATTCACACCGCTGAGAAACCGCGAAGCGGCCGTCACGGGCGTGGTGCGCCGGGACGACGGCCGGCCGCCGGTGCCGTCGTGGCGCCGGTGGACACCGCTTTCGCCGGCCGGCTCGGGCCGATCGTCGACCCCTCGACCGATCCCCGGCTCGCCGAGCCGACCGACCGGGAACCGCTGATCTATTGGGCATTCTTTGAGTGCACGTCTGGATAAGATCAGGCTGACAAGCATCTCAACTTGTCGATGCGCCACCGGGTGCTCGCAGACGTCGAGCCATCGTCGCAGGTTCGCGCCGTTCGTGCCGCGACCACCCGATGTTCCCCGGTTGAACGAGGGCTCCGCTGCACGTCATGCGGCCAGACATCACCCCGAAGGGCTACCAGCGACATACGACAATCAGCCGCCGAGTCCTACTAGGACTCGTCCGTGCAAGGTCCTCAAGTGCCTTGCCCGATGTCCAGGGAGGGCGTTTGCGGGCGTGGGCGCATTTGATGAGGATCATGCCTCGCGTCCGGGGCCGTCCCGGGTCTGCTGGAAGGAAGTCTGTCGTGAGCTATCCCTCTGATCCCGTCCCTGCGGAGAACGCCGCGCCCGTAGTCAGAGAGAAGGTCGACCGCCTCGAACTGGTAGTCGCCGTTCTTCTCGGACTCGCCGCTACGCTGACCGCGTGGGCCGCGTTCCAGGGCAGTCTTGCGGGCGGGGACTCGCAGAAGGAGTTCACGAAGGCCACGCTCAGTTCCAGCGAGGCCGGTCAGTGGTACGACCAGGGTACTCAGCAGAACAACGCGGATCAGCAGCAGTTCATCCAGTACGTCATCGCGGCTCAGGATGACGACAGTGGTGTGCCCGTGTACCTGCGCGAAACCGTTATGGACGACAACCTGGTCAAGGCGATCGAGTGGTGGGAGAAGCAGCCCGATGACGGGGCGGACACTCCGTTCGACGATGTCGAGGGCAACCCTTACACGATCGAGCAGTGGGATAAGGGCGAGGAGATGGAGAAGCAGGCCGCGAGCGAGAACGAGCGCGGCGAGTTCCTGGACGAGTACGGCGACAAGTTCGACGGTGTCACGGTGCTGCTCGCCACCGCCCTCTTCCTGTTCGGTATCGCGGCGGTGTTCCGCGGTCGGAAGGTCCGCATCGGCACACTGGGCGTCGGGGCTTTCCTGCTGTTCGCCTCGGCGGTCCGCCTGGTGGATCTCGGCGTCTACCAGTGGACCGCCTGACCTGCGGCGTACCAGACGGGCGCCGGAGCTGCATGGTGCCCGTTACCGCTATTACCCAAGCCAGACCTGCCGCCTGACATCGCCGTCGCCGGTTGTGGATCGGTACAGGCCGTTGTGCCGGGTGCGGCTGGCACGAGCCGGCGGCCGGTCTGCCGGTCGTAGGCCCGACCTCGGCTTTTCGTGAAGGATTGATGTACGACGCGGCACGGCCAGGTTTGGGCGTGCGTACGCACCGACCCCGTCGATAGGGCCTTGATCATGACCTTGACCGATGTGCTGGTCCGAGCCGCCACTGTCGCACCCGGCCAGGGATTGGTCCACGTCGGCGACAACGACCGTTTCACCAGTTATGCCGAGCTTTTCGCCGATGCTCTGCGCATCGGTGGAGGCCTGCGCGAGGCGGGCCTGCGCCCCGGTGACCCGCTGCTGGTGGTCGCCGATGACAGTGTCGACTTCCTGGGCCTCTTCTGGGGCGCGATCGTCGCCGGCGTCGTTCCGGTGCCCCTCCCGCCGGAAGCCCAGCGCCTCGCCGCTGTCCGCCGCCACCTAGGCGATCCGCCGCTGGCGGGCGACACCGCGACGCCCGGCGCCATCCTGATGTCGCCACGCGACCTGCGATCCGCGCACCCACTTTCCAGCCCCGTTCGGGTCCGTCCGGACGACCTCGCTTTCCTCCAGTTCTCCTCCGGCAGCACCGGTACGCCGAAGGGCGTCGAACTGACCCACGCCAACGTCGTCGCGAACCTGGAGCAGGCGGCCCACATCAGCCGCGTGACCAGCACGGACATCGCGGTCACCTGGATGCCGTACTTCCACGACATGGGCCTGATCGGCACTCACCTCGTGCCGCTGCACGCGGGCTGCCGCCAGATTCGGGTGAGCCCGCTCGCCTTCGCGAAACGCCCCGAGCTGTGGCTGCGCACCGCCTCCCGGCACCGCGCCACGATCCTGTCGGCCGCCAACTTCGCCCTGGCCCTGGTCAACCGCCGCGTTCCTGAGGAGATGCTGGACGAGTTCGACCTCAGCAGCGTCCGCCTGCTGATGGTCGGGGCCGAGCCCATCTCCCCGTCGGTCTGGGCGACGTTCGCTTCCCGGCTTCGCCGGGCACGGCTGGCACCCGACGCCATGAAGCCGGTGTACGGCATGGCCGAAGCCACCGTCGCGGTCGCCTGCCCACCCTTGAACGAGATCGCCGTCCCACTCCACCTGAGCCGTGCGGCGTTGTCCCGCGGCGTCGCCCTGCCTCTTCCCGCCGGCCCCACGGGCAACCCCACCGTCTCTGCCGCGCCTGGGGACTCGGCCGGCCGACCTGGTCTCCTGCCGGCCGTGTCATTCATGGACGTCGGTTATCCGGTGCCGGGCTGCGAGCTGCGCATCGTCGATGACACGGGCATGGTGCTGGAGGACTTCCTGGTCGGGCACATCCAGGTTCGCGGGCCCAACGTCACCCGCGGCTATCACGGCGACCGCGCCGCCACGGCCGCAGCCTTCGACGGTGACTGGCTCCGCACCGGCGACCTGGGCTTCCTGCGCGGCGGCCGCCTCTGCGTGACCGGCCGGGACAAGGACGTCCTCTTCATCCACGGCCGGAATTTCCATGCCGCCGACCTGGAGGAGGTTGCGTCCGCCACCCCTGGACTGGGCTCCGGCCCCGTCGCTGTGGTCGGCGTGACCGACCCGTCGCAGGGCCGCGAACAGGTCACGGTCTTCCTGTCGGCCCCCGCCGTCCGTCCCGACCTGGCGGGTCTGACCGCTCTGGTCCGCGCCCGGGTGGCGGAGGCCCTCGCCTATGACCAGGTCCGCGTCGAGATCGTCCCCACCGGCGCCTTCCCTCGAACGACGAGCGGAAAGCTTCGACGCCAACCTCTCCGCGACCGTCTCACGACCACGACCACGCCCGCCTCGTCAGCGGAGGCGCCGCCGCCGACCGGCCGGACCGCCGCGACCGCTGAAGCGTCGTTGGCTGCGGGAGCGCCTCTGAGCCGTGCCGAGGTGGAGAGCGTGGTCCGGGCAATCTGGGCCCGCGTATTGCGAATGCCGGTGGAGACGATCGGACCTGAGGACCGTTTCCTGGCGATCGGCGGATCGTCCTTGGCAGCCATGGAGGTGCTGGCAGCGCTGGAAGACGCGTTCGGCCGCACCCTCGATCCGGCGACGCTGAGGGACTGCGCGACCGTTTCCGCCCTCGCCGACCGGCTCCTTGCCGACGAGGCCGACGAGGCCGTCGGATTGACGCCTCCGCCTTCCCCGCAACCCGACTTGGAACCCGCGAGGGCCCAGGCCGCCTCGCCCCCGGATCACATCGGTCGGCGCGAGGAGTTGGCGGTTGTCGGAATGGCGTGCCGGTTTCCCGGGGCGGATACGCCGGAGGAATTCTGGGCCAACCTTGTGGCTGGGCGGGACAGCGTCACGCCGGTGACCCGATGGGCCGACGGCGGGCACGGGGCCTTCCTGGCGGATCCGGCCCTGTTCGATGCCGGATTCTTCGGGATCGGGGAGGACGAGGCGCGGTTGCTCGATCCTCATGCCCGGATCTTCCTCGAACTTGCCCACGAGGCGCTGGAACGGGCCGGATATGCCGGACCGCACCGCACGGGCCGGCGGATCGGGGTGTTCGCCGCTGTCGGCGAGAGTGGGTATCCCGAGATCGTCGCCGGCGCGCTCGGCGGCGCTGTCGGGGGCACCGGGGCGCATGCGCTCACGGGGACGCTCCGAAACCTGACAGCTGCCCGTGTCGCACATCTGCTGGACCTCCGGGGTCCGGCGCTCGCGGTCGACACCGCCTGCTCGTCCGCGCTCGTGGCGCTGCATCTGGCCCGGCTCAGCCTGTCGGCGGGGGACTGCGACGTCGCGGTCGTCGGCGGGGTGAACCTCAACCTCACCGCCACCGGCGAGATGCTGCTCGGCGACGCACGGGCGCTGTCGCCGACCGGGCGGTGCCGGGCGTTCGCCGTGGGCGCTGACGGGTTCGTGCCGGGGGAGGGCGGGGCCGTTCTGATCCTGACCCGCCTCGCCGATGCTGGTGACGATCGCGTGCTGGCCGTGGTCAGGGGCACCGCCGTCAACAACGACGGCCGCTCGCTGAGTCTGATGGCGCCCAATCCGTCGCTCCAGCGAGAGGTGATCGCGGACGCCTACCGGAACAGCGGTGTCGACCCGGCCGAGGTCAGCTATGTGGAGGCGCACGGCACCGGGACCGCGGTCGGCGACCCCGTCGAGGCACGTTCGCTGGCCTACGCGTTCCCGCCCCGGCCGGACGGTCGTCCCCGCTTCCTCGGCTCGGTCAAGACGAACATCGGTCACCTGCTCAACGCCGCGGGCATGCCGGCACTGGTGAAGGTGATCCTCGCACTGCGGCATCGGGAGTTGCCCCCGTCGTTGCACCACGACCGGCCATCACCCCGCTTCGACCTGGCCGCGACCGGGTTCGAGGTGGTCACCGAACATCGGCCCTGGACCGGGGCGCTGATCGCCGGTGTCAACGGTTTCGGGTTCGGCGGGACCAACGCCCACGTCATCGTCGCGGCCCATCAGACGGATGATTCCCGTGAAGGCGACAGGGCCGACGGGCCGCATCTGCTGACGCTTTCGGCGCGATCCGGGCCGGCTCTGCGGGCGGCGGCCTCCGAGTTGGCGGTCCATGTGCGGAAGCATCCGGAGTTGCGGACGGCGGACGTCTGCGCGACGGCCTCGTCGGCCCGGGACGATGGGCCCTACCGGATCGCCCTGGTCGCCGGAGACGACCTCGCGGAGCAGCTCGCCGCGGTGGCGCCCGGGTCTCCGCTCGGACGGCCGGGCCGGTTGGCGTTCCTGTTCGGTGGACAGGGCACGCAGCGGCCCGGGCAGGGCGCCGACCTGTACGCCACCGCTCCCGTGTTCCGTGCGGTCCTCGACGAGATGTCCGCGGCGGCCGGCCCGATCGCCGGCCGGACCCTGGCCGAGTGGTGCATCGATCCGACGGTCCCGGTCGCGGAACTGGCCCGGACGGAGGTCACTCAACCGCTGGTGGTCGCCTTCGGGGTGGCCCAGGCGGCGCAGCTCGCCGCCTACGGGGTCCGGCCGGGCGCGGTCGCCGGCCACAGCGTCGGGGAACTGTCCGCCGCCGTCACGGCGGGCCGTCTGACCGCGGTCGAGGCTGTCCTGCTGGCGGCCCAGCGGGGCCGGCTCACCGCCGCTCTCGCCGCGCCCGGTGCGATGCTCGCCGTCGCCGCGTCCGTCTCCGAGATCGCCGGCCTGCTGACCCGCGACGCCGCCCAGGGCGCACCGGATGGGTTCGCGGCGCACGGCGTGGTCGTCGCGGCCGAGAACGGCCCGGAACGGGTGGTGCTCGCCGGCACGCTCGAGGCGATCGAGCAGGTCACGGCCCGGCTCGGCGCGCACGGCGTGGTCACCCGCCGCCTCGCGGTCTCGCACGCCTTCCACTCGCCGGCGATGGAGCCGATCACCGATCAGCTCGGCCGGTTGGCGCCACCGCCTCGCGCCACGGTGATTCCGCAGATCAGCACGGTCACCGGCGAGTGGGGTGCCGCCTTCGACGCGCCCTATCTGGCGGCCCATGCGGTGCGCCCGGTCCTCTTCGCGGCGGCCGCGACCCGGCTGCGTGAGGCCGGCTTCGACACGATGGTCGAGGTGGGTGGTTCGGTCACGCTTTCCTCGTTCGTACGCGAGAAGGCAAAACCGCGAGCAGGTGTACGGGGAACGGCGGCTCTCTTCGCGGGCCGGGACGCGGCCGGGCTCCTGACCACGGTCGGGGAGCTGTGGTCGCGCGGGGTTCCCCTCGACCGCGCCGGGCTCGACACCGGGACGCGTCGGGTGGACCTTCCCACCTATCCGTTCCAGCGGCGCCGCTACTGGATCACCGACCCGCCACGGCCGGTCCTGTCCGTTCCGGCCTGGAGCGAAACTCCACTCCCGGACAAGACGTCCACCCGTGCCGGTGACACGGCACCGACCTGGCCCGGAGCCGGGGAAGCCACGGTCACGCCCGGGCCGGCGGGCTCAGCGTCCCGGGAACCGGGGGACGACCCGGCGGTGACGGTCCTGGTCGCCGACACCGAGGCGGCCGAGACCGCCTTCGCGGCGATCGCCGCGGCGCCGACGGACGGCTTTCTGCTCATCGTGACCAGCGACCTCTGGGCGATCGGCGCGGAGCGGCCGCGTCCCGGGTACGCGGTCTGGGCCGGGCTGGCGATGGCCTTCGCCGACGAGAATCCGCGCGCCGGTGTACGGATCGTCGACCTCTGCTCGGACGACACGGAAGAGGCCCGGACCGCGGCCGTCGAGGCCGAGAAGGCGGTGCCGGCCGCCGGACCCGCGGAGATCGTCGCCTGGCGGGCCGGCCGACGGCTCACACGGGTCTTCGTGCCGTCGGACTACGAGGAGGAGAGCACCGCCGACATGCCGGCCGTGCCCCGGGACGGCAGTTACCTGATCGTCGGAGGGGCTGGGGCGGCCGGTGCCGAGATCGCCCGGCACCTGGCCCGGCGCGGCCGGCCGAGGCTGTTGCTCGCGGGCCGTTCCGCGGCGCCCGTCGCGCTTCTCGACGAGTTGCGTGGGCTGGGGGCCGAAGCGGAGTACCGGGTGGCGGACGTGAGTGTCGCGGCGGATGTCGCGGCGCTGGTCGCCGGCCAGGATTTCGACGTCGTGGTGCAGGCCGCCGGTGTGGTGCGGCCGGGCAGCCTGCGGACCAAGACCGCCGGCGAGCTGGCCGCCGGGCTGGCCGCGAAGGTACGCGGGACGATGTTGCTCACTCGTGCGCTGGGGGAGCGCCCGCCGCTGGTGGTGGCGTTGTCCTCGATCTCGTCGGTGCGGCCGGGGCTTGCCGGTGCGCTGGGTGAGTACGTGGCAGGCAATGTCTTCCTGGACGCTTTCGCGGCGGCGGAACGGGCCGCGGGCCGCCCGTTCGTGGCGGTCAACCTTCCCGCGCTCGCCGGCGCGGGCCTCGCGGCCGTACACACCCCTCGGGGTCCGGCGAACACCGGCGACGGGATGTTGCCGATCGGACGGCTGCCGGAGGTGTTGTGGGCGGCGGCCGGGCTCGGCGCTCACCAAGTGATGATCACCGTGGCGGGTACGCGACCAGCGACTGCCGCACCGACCGTAGCGCTCGGGAACGGGCTGGTGGACGGCGGGTCCTCGACGACCGGGGAGCGTCCCGGCAAGTCGTTGACGACGGGAGGGGCTCCCGGCCGGACACCCGCCGGAGGGGCGGCCAGGGTAGAAGTCTCGCCGGGGCCGGCCACGTCCGCCGGGAATGGGTGGGGGCATACCGCCCTGGTGGCGCTCGTCCAGGAGCTGCTGGCCGGACCATTGGCGCGGGAAGCGGAATCGATCGGGACCGACGAGCCGTTCCTGGCGTTGGGACTGGACTCGCTCACCGCGGTCGACATGGTCAAGGAGCTGGAGAAACGGCTCGGACGAACGCTGTCGACGACACTGTTCTTCGAACACCGGACGATCGGGGAACTCGTCGGGCATCTGGCCGGGCCGGAAGCGACGGAATTCCCGTTCAGTCCGGTGCAGCGGGCCTTCGTCACGACGGGACGGCTCTATCCCGCGGTCCCGGCCTACGCCTATGTGCGACAAACCCTTGGCGGGCCGATAGATTCCGGACGGCTGGGGCGTGCCTTCGCTCAACTGGAGCGACGGCATCCGATGCTGCGGGTGCGATTCGGTCCGGACGGCCAGTACTTCGTGGCGCCCGGCAGCAGCCGGGGACCGGAGTGGTACACGGTTGTCAGGAGCGGTGCCGAACCGCTCGCATCGACTGGCGAGTGGGACGCGTCGGTGGCGGAGCTGGACGCCGAACTGCGGAACCGGACGTTCGACCTGAGCCGGGAAGGACCGATCCGGGCGGTCCTCGTGGTGGCGGGGGAGGAACTCGCCCATCTCGTCGTGGTGATGCATCACGCGGCGGGCGACGGATACAGCATCGCGGTGCTCGGGGACGAGCTCTGGACGATCTATGAAGGACAGGAGCCGGCAGCGCCTCTACCGGTGACGTTCGCCGACCATGAGGCGCGGCGAGTCCCGCCCGCTTCGGCCGATGTCGAATACTGGCGTGCGTCCCTGTCCGAATATCCACGGCTCGGGCTGCCGTTCGACGGTGCGGCCGAGGAGGAACCGTCGGCACCGTTCGGCGTACACCAGAGGGTGTTGGAAAGGGAGATCGGCGACCGGCTGACCGCGGCGGCGTGGACTGCCGGCGTGTCCGTTTTTCATCTTCTGCTGGCCGGCTATGTGCGATGCCTCGCGCGGTGGAGCGGGCAGGAGTCCGTGCCGGTTTCGGTGGCCAGGGCGGGGCGGACCGCCCGGCTCGATGGCATCGAGCGGATGGTCGGACCGTTCGCCGACACGTTGCCGGTGCTCGCCGCCGACGTGCGCGTGGGCGAACCGGCCGTGATCCTGGCGGCCCGGTTGCGTGACGCGTGGTTCGAAGCCGAGCAGCACGGATCGGTGTCGACAGTGGACCTGGCGCGGATGCTGGAGGCGAGCGGAGCGGGGCCGCGCACGGTGAGCCCGGCGAGTTTCAGCTTCGCGCGGTTCCCCGGCGTGGGCCAGAGCCGGACGAACGTGCTTGCCACGACAGCGGGGACGGCGTCGGCGGCCACGCGGCTGGGGCTGGTCTGCTTCGAGCAGCACGGGGCATTGCACTTCTCCTGGAACTATCCGATCGCGGTGTTCCGGCACGCGACCGTGGCACGGTTCGCGGAGGAGCATCTCGCGGAGATCATCGCGCTCGCCGGAGGAGAGGCCGTGCGGGATGACGTGGGTTCGCCGGCCCCTGCTTCGGTGGTGGAGCGGATTCGGCAGCAGTCTCGGCGCACTCCGGAGGGTGCGGCGGTGATGACTGACGGCGCGGTGCTCACCTATCGGGAGATGGATGTCGCGTCCGACCGGCTCGCTGGGCGGCTGGTGGATGGCGGGCCGCGGCGGATCGGGCTGCTGACCAGCCCCGGAGCGGACACCGTGATCGGCGTGGTCGGAATCCTCAAGGCAGGTGCGGCGTGGGTGCCGATGGACGTCGCGCATCCGCCGGCGCGACTGGCGAGCCAGCTCGGCCGGGCCGGGGTGGAGGTCGTGGTTTGCGACGCCGGCACGCGGGTCGCGGCCGAAGCGCTCGGCCGGCGCGGGTTCACGCTGATGGACGTGCGGGTGACGGGCGCGACCGCGGCGGCTGTGGAAGACACGGCGGCGGACACGGCGTACGTCATCTTCACGTCGGGATCGACCGGGCGCCCGAAGGGCGTCGCCGTCAGCCACCGGGCGATGGTCAACTACCTGGACTGGGCGATCACCGCCTTCGGCTATCGGGAAGGGGATCGACTGGCACAGACCGCGTCGATCTGCTTCGACGCCTCGGTGCGGCAACTGCTCGCCCCGCTGCTGGTGGGCGCGACCGTGGTGGCATGGGACCGGGACACCGTACGGGATCCGGAACTGCTGGTGGAGCGACTGGAGCGAGACCGGGTGACGGTGTGGAGCTCGGTGCCGACGCTCTGGGAGCGGGTGCTGACGGCCGCCGAACGAAGTCGGGCCGATCTGTCCGGGCTGCGGTGGGTGCACGTCGGCGGGGAGGAACTGTCGCCGGCGCACGTGCGGCGATGGTTCGACCTGCTCGGTCCGGGGCAGCGGATCACCAACCTGTACGGGCCCACCGAGACGACCATCAACGCGACCTGGCATCTCATCGACTCGCGGCCGGGTGACGACGCGACCCGGCTGCCGATCGGGCGGCCGATCGGCGGGGCGGTCGTGGAGGTGATCGCGGCGGACGGGCGGCTCTGTGCCGACGGTGAGGTCGGCGAGTTGCACATCGGCGGCACGGGGCTGGCCGACGGTTATCTCGACGATCCGGAGCAGACGCGGGCGGCGTTCGTCGAGCGCGACGGGCGGCGCTGGTATCGCAGCGGCGACCTCGCGGCGCGGGACGGCGACGGGGTGCTGTGGTTCCGCGGGCGGGCCGACGATCAGGTGAAACTGCACGGGTTCCGGGTCGAGCCCGGTGAGGTCGAGGCGGTGTTGCGGCAGCATTCCGCGGTGGAGCGGGTCGCCGTCCGGGTCGAAGGGCAGCGGCTGGTCGCCTGGGTGCAGTCGTCCTCGGCCGACGGGCCGTCGCTGCGTGCGTACCTGACCGGGCTGTTGCCGGACTATCTGGTGCCGAGCCGGTTCGAGGTGGTGCCGCAACTGCCGCTGACCGCAGCCGGGAAGACCGACCGCGCGGCCCTGGAATCGGGGCCGGCCGCGCCCGCCGGGGCATCCGAGACGAATGCGCCCCGGACCGCGACCGAGCGGCTGCTCGCTGACCTGTGGGCGCGGCGGCTCGGCGTGACATCGGTCGGGCGGGACGACGACTTCTTCGCACTGGGTGGGGACTCGATCGGTGTGCTGGAACTGTTCGCGAGCCTGGCCGAGCATCGGCCCGCGCTGCCACGACCGACGGTCCTGTACCGGCATCGGACCCTTGCCGGGCTCGCCGCCGTGATCGACGCGGCGGCCGGGCCGGCCGTCGACCACGACGTCGAGGGCAGGCCCGACGGGGATTTCCCGGTCACATTGACGCAGCGCGGGTTCCTGCTCGCCGACGCCGTCGGTGCTCCGCCGACCTGGCTGGCGGCTCCGCGACTGCGCGGCCCGCTCGATCCAGCGCGTTTCCAGCGGGCGGTGGACGTGCTGGTCGAGCGGCATTCGATGTTGCGGACCGTCTTCCCGCAGGGCGCGCGGCCGCCGGTGCAACGCGAGCTTCCGTCCGTCCGGCTCGTCGTCGGCCACGAACCGCGGCCCCGCCCGCTCGACGAGGAGTTGGCGGCGGAGCGGGAGCATCGCTTCGATCCGGCCCGGTGGCCCCTGGTCCGGTTGCGGTTGCTCAGGTACGGCCCGGAGGAGCACGTGGTGCTGGCACACGCGCACCATCTGGTCGGCGACGGATACAGCGTGGCGCTGCTGTTGCGTGAGTTGCTGGCAACCTATGACGGGGAGGGGCTGGCACCGTTGCGGGCGACGTTCCGTGACTACGTGGCCCTGCCGGCGGACGGGACGCCCGAGGTGGTGCCGCACGACGGTGATCCGATGAGCACCGGTGGAACGATCGTCACGGGCGGGCTGACGGTGAGTCCGCCCGGCGTGGCGGCGCTGCGAGAACGGGCACTGGCGGCCGGTGCGACACCGTTCCTCCCGGTGCTCGCGGCCTACCATCGTGCGCTCGCGGCGGTGACCGGCCATCCAGACCCGGTGATCGGTGTCGCGGTGACCGGTCGTGACCATGCGTTGCCTGATGTCGGGCGGATCTTCGGGCCGTGCGCGACGGCCGTCGCGGTCCGTCCCGGGCCCGGTGCCGGCCTCGCCGAGGTGGCCGTTGCCGTCGCCGACGCCCGGACCAGGAGATTCACGGCACCGTACGGCTGGCGGTACTTCCTCACCCACCTCGATTTCGGGGCGCTCGGCCCGCTCGAAGGCCAATTATTGCGGCTGACCTGGGACGACACCGACGCAGACCTGGCTGTCCCGCCCGGCACCGACGTCCTGCTGGCGGTCCGTCCGGTCGACGGCGGTCTGCGCCTGACCCTGCGTACCCGTTTCCCCCGCGAGCAACTGTCCCACCTGGAACGGGAGCTGGCCGCGGCCCTCGGCGCCCCGCCGAACGCCGCAGACATCGGCCCGGCGATGGACGCGGAGAATCTCGGCGCCTCGGAGCGCGGCGGGGGTTCCGGGGCGCTGGACGCCGCGCTCGTTGGCTATCTGCCGGCCCCCGGGCAGCTGACCGCCATGGCCGGGGCACTGCCCGAAGAGGTCCGGCGCCTGCTGCCTGGACTGGACCGCGAGACGATTCGCGCGATGCTCGTCCCCGACGGCCGTCCCCGGCTGCTGGAGACCGTCGACACCCCACTGGGCCGGTCCGGGTTCGTCGCGGTGCCCCGGTTCGCTGACGAGCTAGGCCACGCCGACCTGGCCCGGGACGCGGCGGCAGCGGTCGATCTGGCCGCCGGGCACGGCGCGCGGACGGTCTCACTGGCGGGCATGATCCCGGCTCACACCGGTTATGGGGAGGCCGTCTCTCCGTACCTGCGCCCCGGGGCGAACCTGACGACCGGTCACGCGGTGACCGCCGTGGCGGTCGTCCGTACCGTTCTGGCGGCGCTGGCAGCCCGTGGCCGCAAGCTGGGGGACTGCGTCGTGGCCGTGCTCGGCGTTGGCTCGATCGGCACATCCTCGCTGACCCTGCTGCTCGCCCGCGCCGCCGAGCGGCCGGCCGGACTGATCCTGTGCGATCTGCCGGCGGCGGTCCCGCGTCTCACTGAGATCGCCGCGAGCGTCGAGGTCCCGGTGGAGATCGTGACGGAACCGCGGGCGGTTCAGCGGGCGGACGTGATCATCGCCGCGACGAGCAGCGGCCCGCACACGCTGGACGTCGATCAGCTGCGCCCGGGCACGATCCTGGTTGACGACTCGTTCCCGCACTGTTTCGACACGGCCCGCGCGCTGGCCCGGATGCGGAACCACGGCGACGTGCTGATCGTCGGCGGCGGCCTGCTGGACTGCGGCGAGACGACACGGAGAAGTGCTCCCGGGCTGCCGGCGGTGACGGCGCAGCTGCCGCGGACCCTCGCGTCCTGTCAGCTGGAGTCCCTGCTGCATGCGGCGCAACCCGGCCTGCCGTTGGTCACCGGGCCGGTCGATCCGGAGCAGGCCGCCGCTTACTGGTACGCCCTCGACGCCGCCGGGGTGCGGGCAGCGCCGCTGCACCTTTTGCATGAGCGGCTCGACCTCGATGACGACGTCCAACCACCGCCTACGACCAGCTGAGGCTGGGCATCGACGCCCACCGCTTGCGGGTTGCCCAGGCGGCCGAGAGGGTCGGCTCCCGCGACCACCGTGTGGTGCTGGAACTCTGGGCGTTCGTCACCCCTGGACGGGCGGACCGGCTCGATGGAGATCAATCTGCTCGACCGCCTTGGCCAGAATTCCGAGACCTTCGCGGTGCATGGCGACGCTCCAGTGAAGGGGCGTGTGCGGAGAGGCGATGATCCGTTGACCGTGGCGGCCGTCGACGGTGTTGAAAGATTCGGGAAACCGGTACGCGGGAGTTTGGGCCACGGCCGTCGAGCCGTCCGGTTGAAGCTCGATGTGATACTCGTCGTGCCCAGTGATGAGGCCCAGAGTCTGGTTGAGGACCGAGAAGGTCGTCTCGAGCGACGCCTCCGCGGCGGCGACGCCCTGTTCGCGAAGTAGCCGCAAAGTGCGGTGCGCGTGTGCGGCAAGAAGCTGGTTCACTGGAAGCGTCCACATGGCCTCGCGCCCGGAGGGTACGAGTGCGTCCCGGAGCCGCTGCTTCTCTTCGAGGTCCACGGGGCGGCCGCTGGCGTCACTCTTCTCCTGGACGTGGCGCTTGATCCGCTTGATCAACCACTGGGTGGCGTTCGTGTGAAAGTTGACTCGTTCGTAGGAGTCGCGTTGGTACCGCTTCATGCCTCCGGTCACCGGATCAACCAGAGTGGACAAACGATCGACAATGATGTCCACGATCTCTTGTTCGGTGCAGACGTTGCCCTGCTTCCCGATCGGAGTCCGGCGGCTGGCAAGAATATCCGGTGTGTTGTATCTGAGAAGGTAGACGAGCGTCGCATCCAGCTCTCGGTATCGAATGCTCTCGACCTCTTCGTCAGGGGTCTCGAAAGGTAGCTGACGGCCCACGACGGCGGCGCCGCGATGAATCATCGCGTCCAGCGTCGCCACGAAGTCGGTGTTCTCGCCGCCGGACATGTGCGCCTGCCAGCCGCTCTCGAGATAGGTGAATCGCTTCGCGGAGTCGCCGGTGACGAGCGAAAGCAGCGCATGGAGGGCGGCCACCTGCACCGCCGTCACGGAAGTGCGCTTCGGCACCGCGTTCTCTTCCCACGATCCGCTGTTGTGGTCGTTGTACGGGTAACCACAAGCGTCCAGGTACGGCACGAAGTCGGCCAGCATGCGCCGGTGACGGTCACTGAGATCATCGTCCGATATGAAGCCGCTGCCAAGTGCCTGGAACGACAGATGCGCCATCATGGCCTGGGTGTCCTGGCGATGGCGCCAATTGAGGTCCTTCTCGCTGTTCAGGTCAGCGATCTCGAGGGTGATGTGGGGGTGTTGCAGTTGTGTGGCCGCACCACGAAGACGGATGACGTCCTGCTGTCTTTCCAGCTGCCTGTTCGTCGAAAGCATGTGGAACGCGCTCAGTAGCAGGTTGCGACCCATCGCCCCTTCGGGTGAGTAGCGCTCGGGGTCATGCTGGTGGAGTTCCATGAACGCCCATGCCGTCTGGATGTGGTCGCGCAGATAGACCTTTTCTGACATGTCCCCGTGCGCCGCCCGGGTCTCCGTGGCCGGTACGAACGGGATGCGACGTGCCTCTTCGTCAACATTGATCATGCCGTACGGCACCGCGATGGAGTGTGTACCGCGCTCCTTGAGAAGACGTTCCAGGTCGCGAAGCTGGCTCAAGGTGTAGCTGGGCTGCGCACGGGCGGCCAGCTCGTCATTGCGATAACCTTGATGATCGCCGATGGAGCCGCCACTCAGTTTCTCGTGGAGCTCCGTCAGTAGTTCTTCGTCCCTCGCGACCAGTTCAGAGGGCGGAAGCCATGGTGCTGCTTCCGGCGATTTCGGCCAGGCTTCGCCGATGCTCGCTGTTTCGGCAACCCCGCGGAGAGCGCCCATTACTGGACTTTCCTGAACGATACGAATGACATTTATCCCTCTCAGAACGCGATGCTATGAAGGGAATTCCCTCAACGCCCGATGCGTGTGATATGGCCTTTCCGCATTGATTTCGCGGGTCTTTCCGATGCAGACCGGGGGCCACGCTAGCGGCTCAACGCGCATTACCGGTTCCGGGTTGCACCGACGAACAACCCATCCTGCCCGGTTGATCGATCGCCCTTACGCATACGGCGAGATGCCTGTTCGGCAAACGGAGGGGTCAACCGGGAGAGTTCGCAGTCCGATGCGTAGATACTTCCCATGGAAAGTGTCGCCTCCGCGACAGAGGAATACGCCGGGGCGGCGTGATCGGCCTACTCGCGGGCGCCCCTGCTCACGCCCCACCCCTTAGCTCGACGCGTTGCTCGCCGGGTGAGTTTCATCGCTGCCTGGGCGGTGAACCCGCGGGAGAACCTCGACGTCACCGTCGTCATCTTGAACAACCGGTCGTACGCGATCCTCCGCGCCGAACTCGACCGGGTCGGCGCGGATCAGGAGGCTTGCGCTGCCCGGAGGATGCTCGACCTGTCACCGCCCGATCTGGACTTCGTCGCACTCAGCATGGGCATGGGCGTCCCGGCGAGCCGCGCCCGGACGGTGGGTGAGCTGCGGCAGCAGTTCGCCGCGGCAGTGGCCGAGCCCCGGACCTCATCTCATCGAGGCCGTGCTGGCCTGAGGGCCACCTCATGCTCGCCGGGCGGGTCAGGCCGGACAGGCACATAGTCCTGCCCGACAGTCCAGAGCGCCAAGATCGCGCCGACGGCGAAGTTACAGTAATTCCGGCGGGCGCCGCGGAGTCCATTAAGGACTTTTTAGTGGAGCGAACGCGTCAATCCACAAGAACACGATGCCACTTCATTCAGGCGCATCTCTCGCATACACCTACGTCCGCGCCGTCCGCAGAGGAGCAACAATCGTGGCAGCCGATGAACATGCCGCTGTCGTCGTGGTGGGTTCGGGTTTCGGTGGCTCGGTAGCGGCCTACCGCTTTGCCGAGGCGGGCCGGCAGGTGGTGGTGCTCGAACGTGGCCGGACCTACCCGCCCGGCTCGTTCCCACGCACCCCGGCCGAGATGGCACGGGCCGTCTGGGATCCGAGTGGTGGTCTGCACGGCATGCTCGACGTCTGGTCGTTCCGGGGCATCGACGCGATCGTCGCAAGCGGGCTCGGCGGTGGCTCGCTGATCTACGCGAACGTGCTGCTGCGCAAGGACGAGCGATGGTTCGTCCGTGATCAGCCGATCCCCGGAGGCGGGTACGAGGACTGGCCGGTGACCCGGGCCGACCTCGATCCGCACTACGACCGGGTCGAGCGCACGATGATGGCGCGACCCTACCCGTTTGCCCACCCGCCGTACGACAGCACGCCGAAGACCGTGGCGATGGCCAGCGCGGCCGCCGATCTGAAGCTGGAGTGGCAGCTGCCGCCACTGGCGGTGAGTTTTGCGCCCTCGGCCGATGAGCTGCCGGCACCCGGACGGGTGATCCGCGAGCCCAGTTACGGCAATCTGCACGGCGTACCCCGCGTTACCTGCAGGCTCTGCGGCGAATGCAACATCGGCTGTAGCGAGGGCGCCAAGAATTCGCTGGATCACACCTATCTCTCGGCGGCCCAGCACAAGGGCGCCGATCTGCGGGTGCGCCACGAGGTGCGAGGAGTCGCGCCCCGCCACGGCGGTGGATACGAGGTCCGTTACGTGATCCACGAAGATCCCGGCCTGGGTGAGCCACGCGACACCGCCCGGTTGCCCGAGCGGGTCATCAGCTGCGATCGTCTGATAATGGCCGCCGGCACGCTCGGCACCACTTGGCTGCTACTGCGCAACCGCGAGCGGTTCGGCGGACTCAGCCGAGCCCTGGGTAGCCGCTTCAGCGGCAACGGTGACATGCTCGGCTTCGTGTCACGGGCACGGACGCCGGACGGGTCGCACCGTCCGCTGCGCGGATCGCAGGGACCGGTGATCACGTCGGCGATCCGGGTTCCGGATGAGGTCGACGCCCCAAGCCGTCGCGGCACTTCGGGTCGCGGCTACTACGTTCAGGACGCTGGCTATCCCGCCTTCGCCGACTGGCTGACGGAGTCCAGCCAGTGGCCGGGATACCTGCGTCGTGCCGTGATGATCGCGGTCGCCCGTGCCCGCGCACGGTTCAGCCGCACTCCGGGCCGGACGCTGGGTGCGGAGCTTGGCGCCTTCCTCGGCGGCAACGAACTGTCAGACGGCTCCTTGCCATTGCTGGGAATGGGACGCGACATCCCGGACGGCGTACTGCGCGTCGAACGTGACCGGCTCACCGCCGACTGGATCACCGGCACTTCGGAGGGCTTCTTCGCGAGCGTCGAGTCCACCATGCGTGACGTCGCGGACGCGCTCGGAGGTACCTTCCGGCCCAATCCGCTCCGGTTGGTTCAAGAACTGATCACCGTGCACCCGGTCGGAGGTGCGCCGATGGGACGACACGTCGAAGAGGGGGTCGTCGACAGCCGCGGTGAGGTCTTCGGCTTTCCCGGCCTGTACATCGCCGACGGCGCGGCGCTGCCCGGGGCGGTCGGTCCGAACCCGGCACTCACCATTGCCGCACTGGCCGACCGCATGTGCGACTTCGCGTTGTCGGCTGCGCCGCGCTCGCGCCCCGCCGCCCCGCACCCGCCGAAGACACCCGCGGATGAGCCGACGACGAGCGTGAGCTTGAGCGAGGAGATGCCGGGTTCATGACGTGCGTCGCCTTGGCGGCAACGTTCACCGGACGTCGATCATGGGTCTGAGCGCGAGCCGGGCCGGGCTTGGTAGGAGCGGGCGCAGTGGCAGGCATGGCCGGCCGCCGATGCGCGAGATGCCGCTCCGGGCTCCACTCGCGATGCCCGGCGGCTACCACCGCGAGCGGCGGCAGCGACAGTCTCAGCGGGTCCCCTCGTAGAGCCTGAAATACAGGTTGTCGAGTTCTTCGACGTGGCCCTTGATATCCGGAGGATCGACGACGTCGTGCCCGATGCCGAGAGCCGCGGGCAGTTCGTGGTCGGCAAGGGTGAGATGGTTTGTATCGGCGAGATGGCGAGCGACGTCGACTGCCCTGTCCCGATCGATGTAATTGTCGTTCGCGGAAGTCACTACCGCCACGCTCTTCAGGCGCCCGTTGGAGCTCTTGATCTCGCTGTTGCTGCGGGCGATGCGGAGATATTGCGACAGAGCCGCGAAGGAGAAGCCGTGGCCGTCGACATGGTCGGGGAGAATCCGGAAACCGTACAGCACGATGAGCGGCTTGACCGCCGCCGAGGGCGCCCGGCCACGGCTAGGTACATAGAACGGGGACAGCAGCAAAATACGCTGCACCGCGTCGGGCCGGTGGGCCGCCAGCCATGTCGCAAGTACAGCGCCGCCGGAGATGCCGACGACCCCGACCTCGTCGCCCAGGCCGTCGGCCACGTTCATCGCGTCGTTGGCATAAGTCACCAATTGAGTGGCCCTGACCCTTGCATGCGCCGACGTGTCGAGCAAACCGTGGTCCGGTGCGCGGGGTACCCAAACGTTGTAGCCCATCCGGAAATAGAGTCGAGCGAGCTGGGTGAACTGCGATGGGCAAGCGGTGTAGCCATGGAGGAGGACAACTGCTTTGGCGCTTCTCCGACCGTGGGACAGGAGCGCACTACGGCATTCAGGACGAACGGAAGGATTTTCGGTGTCGGCCTTGACGGCTTCTTCAGCCTGGTTGGCGGCTGTCGGAAAGCCGAATTCTCTGGCCGGAGCTGCTTGCAACTGGGAGGTCCCGAGCGGCCAGACGTAGATCGTGACGACCAGCACCAGAAGGAGCGCGATGAGACCGCGGATGACGAGCGCGAAACGCCGCCCCGCCGAGCGTCGACGTACCTCCCCGGTCATTGTTGCCCCACTCATTGGCGCATGCCTCCACTCGGAACGCCTCGTAAAAACGAACTTCCGTACAATCCAGATTTATCAAACTTCAGAGGCGGCCGCATCGTCAACTTCTCGTGTCCTAACGGCTTCTATGTGCTTCCCGTGTGAACGATGTCGCACAGAGCCGGCATATCCATGTGTGCACGCGAGCGAATCGATCAAAGGCGCACCGATACCTGCGCCGGGCGGACCTTCCGATGAGCGCCTATTGACGGATGCGTGCCGACGTTGAGGAGGGCTGATCGCGTCGGCCGCGGGGTGGAAAGGCTTCGGGCCCGCGCATGCGCAGGATCATCGCAACCGCCGCCAGCAACCATGGCAGGTAGGCCGCGAGCATGACGCCGAAGTTCGGGCTGGCGCTGACGCCGTAGCGCTCCTCCATCAGGATGATCAGCACATTGGCGGCCATCATGCCGGACCAGGCGAGGGCGGGAATCCGGATCCAGGCGCGCGATCGCGCGAAGGCGTAGATGCCGGCGAGGTAGAAGGGGCCGAACAACAAAACGTCGATCCAGATGGTCATCTGCCAGAACGCCGGCCGTGCCATCAGCAGCGGGTCGAAGGACCGCCCGTACCAGTGGATGAAGTCGACCACCGGCGGCGGTGGCCAGAAGGGATAGGAGAAGTGGGCCGGGTCGCCGATGACCAGTTGCTCGATATCGATGGTGTAGGTGACGACGACCGTGTTGACCGCGAAGAACGCGACGAACAGGGCGTCGATGAGCCGCTTGCGCAACGGCACCGTTTCGGTTTTACCGGCCATCGCCGCCCTCCATCGGAACCTCTGGCTACGATCGTGGAATCACACGGTGTCTGCCGGACCAGCCGGCGACGTTCGGAAATGTCATCGACGCGGGCGACATGTGAAGAACCAGCCTATGGCGGCCCTTGCGGTCTCCCACAAAGATCGAAAATCGTCTGCCACGGTGCCCCTGCCGTTTCCGATGAGCCGATCTCGGCCGTAGCCCGACCAACACCCGAGATTGTTGTGTACGAAGGTGACCGTCGGAACGTCTCTGTCCACACGGGCCGAATGACCGGCCCGACCGGCCGTCTCCCGTGGTCGGCGGTCAACATCGTCTTGGGCGCCGCGATCGTCCTTCTCTGGATGTGACCGGTTCTCGCCGGGGATCGGCAGCGTACAGCCGGGGCCTGATCAGCGCTGCTGGAGCGGACCGCGATCGACGAAACTGAAACTGGTGGTCGGATCGACCTCGCCGATCTGATCGACGTTCGCCTTCTTCGTCTTGGCGTCCCACAGCACTTGTCCGTACGCCTCGTTGGAGATGTAGAACGTCGGACGGCCCTGATCGTCGGTGCGGCCGGTGGCGGTCACCGAGAACAGGGTGGCCTTCGACCGCCGGCAGTCGGCGGCTTGCAACCAGCTTCCCTCACCCGGGACCAGTTTCACGCCCAGGCAGGTGGGCGCGTCCTGGAAGTGACCCTCGCTGCGGAGCGACCGGATGACGAAGTCCACGCCGGCGGGCTCGAGCACGAAGAGGGTGTCCACGCCAGTGCCGTCCGACGCCGTCACCTCGTACCAATGTCGATCCAGGGAGAGGTTGCGGTCGATCTCCGCGACGTGGATCTGAGTGCGGCGGCCGCCGCCCGGAAGTGATGCGTACGGATCCGCGGAGGACGGGGCCGGCGATGGGCGCGCGGCCGCTGATGGGCGCGGGGACGGCGCGGTGGCCACCGGCTTGTCCTTCGACCGGAGGCTCAGGCCGACGGCCGAGCCCGCCAGGATCGCAACGGCGGTGCCGGCGGCGGCGACGATCAGCCCGGTCCGGCGCCGGGTACGGTGCCCGGGCCGGGCCGGTGCCACCTGATCGTCCGGCGGGATTTCGCCCGGGACCAGCTGCGCGAGCAGCTCGCGGGCGGACGGGCGGTCCTCCGGTTGCTTGGCCAGAGCTGCCGCCACGACACCGCGCAGTGGGTCGGGCAACCCGTCGAGCCGTGGTGGCTGGGTCAGGATGCGCATGGCGGTGGCGGGTGCCGAGCCGGCCTCGAACGGGGTGCTGCCGGTGGCTGCATAGGTCACCACCGCGCCCCAGGCGAAGACGTCCGCGGCCGGCGTCACCGGACGGCCGTCGGCCGGGTCGAAGCGTTCGGGCGCCATGTAGGCGACCGTTCCGACCATGTGGTCGGTACGGGTGTGCTGGCTGGTGGCCTCGAACGCGCGGGCGATGCCGAAGTCGATGACCTTCAGCCCGCCTCGGGCCAGCAGGACGTTGCCGGGCTTCAGGTCGCGGTGGATGACGCCGGCGCCGTGGATGGCGGACAGTGCGGTGGCGATGCCGACCGCCAGCCCGTGCAGTTCGGAGCCGGTCAGGACCCCGTCGTCGCGGACCACCGCGGACAGGCTCGGGCCGTCGACAAATTCCATGACCAGGTACGGAGGGTCATGTTCCGGATCGGCGTCCAGAACCGCGGCGGTGGAGAACGGTGGCACCTGCCGGATCCGGTTGAGCTCGCTGCGGAACCGGCCGCGGAACTCCTCGTCGTGGGAGAGTTCCGGCCGCATCATCTTGACTGCGACCAGGCGTTCGTAGCTGTCGCGGGCCAGGAACACCGTGCCCATGCCGCCCTGTCCCAGCCGGCCGAGGATCTCGTACCGGCCGAGCCGGGCCGGCTCACCGGGTCGCAGGGGCAGGACCATGTCGGTACGGTAGCGGGCGGCCGGTTCAGGCCGCGCCGCGGTCGACGAAGCTGAAGGTGGCGGGGGAGTCGCCGGCCTTGTCGAGGAAGAGCACCTGGCCGGCCGGTTTCCATCGCACCGTGCCGTAGTCGTCGTTGACGATCCGGTGAGCGGGCCGCTTCTTGTCGTCGACGGCGCCGGTGGCCTCGATCGTGAAGGTGGTCTCGGCGGCCTCTTGACATTCGACGGTGGTCAGGGTCGTCAGGTTGTCCTCGGTCTGTACTGCCGCGCACCACCGGCCGCCCTCTTCGCGCGCTCGCAGCGCCTCCACCAGATACCGGCCGTTCTTGGCGGGCAGGATCCGGAAGAGGGCGCCGTCGTCGGTGCCGTCGCCGGTGGCGATCGGTCCTTCGTAGGTGGCGCTGAGGTCACGATCGGCCGGGATGAGGTGGATGATGATCTTTCGCTTCCCCGCCAGGATCGCGGCCAGTTTCGGATCTGGCGCCGCTGTCGGGGACGGGCTCGGCGACGCGGCGGACGGTGCCGTGGCAGCGGATGGTGCCGGGGAGCCCGGAGCCTCGAGCGGCGCGGCCGTTCCGCAACCCTGCCCCGCGGGCAGGAGCGCGGCCAGGGTGAGACCGGCGACGACCCGGCGAGAGTGCTTCCGAGGCACGGCTCATCTCCCCATGTTCGCCGTTATGGACGGGAGCAACTGTTGCGGAATCCTCGGCCGGTGACCATGCCGGTGTCGAAACGGGCACCTTGGGGGTGTGCGTACGGGCATATCGACCTATCGGGCGAGCCGAGTGCATGGGGCAGTGTTCATACGCGCCGAAATCGCTGCCCCTTCGATCATTCGATCTCATCGAGAGCCTGCGGGATCGTGAGGGCGTGACGGCCACTACGTCGTTCATGCTGAGGTGCAGGTCTTCGTGACCGGCGCTACGCGCGGACGAACTGCAGGACGCCCCGTTCGGCGGCGACGACTGAGCGACCCATTCACAGCTCTGTTGTGATTGACAGCTGTAACAGCCGGTCATGCACGTCGTGTCGGGTTTTGACGTCGAGTTTGGCCATCACGGCCGCTACGTGGTTGTCGATCGTGCGCACCGACAGGGCCAGTGCGTCCGCGATCCGGGCATTGCTCCACCCGTGACTGACCATCCGCGCGATTTCGATCTGCCGCTGGGTGAGACCGGCGGGGTTGTCGCGGGTTGCCCGGCCCGGTCCGCGTGAAGCTCGGATGCCCTGGCGGCGAAGCCGACGGCGTACGGCCCGGCCCAAGGGCAGCGCCCCGAGGCGGTCCAGGAGGGGTAGCGCGGCGATCCAGAGTTCCGGATCTTCGCTCTGCGCCAGGGCGGCAGCCTGTTCGTACGGCATTCCCGCGGCCACCCACCCGGCGGCCCCCTCGGCGTGGCGCCCCTGGTCCTGCAGCTCGTACGGGCCGGGGGTGGGCTCGACCGGACAGCCGGCCCGGGTGAGCCAATGGCCGAGTTCGTGTTCCCACCGAGGATGCCGGAGGCGACGGGCCCACTCGTACACCGGCTCGGCGTGCCGGCGTACCGCATCCCGGTCGCCGCGCAGCCAGGCCGCCTCGGCGCGGGCCGAAGCGAGCAGACCAACCCGGGGCAGATCTCTCACCTGCCCGAATTCGGAGATCGAGGGTGGCAGTGCCTCGTCTTCGGGGCGGCCGCGGCGGATCGCGGCGTGGCCGCGGACGACGGAGATCACCCACTGCGACATCGGCGGTCTCACCTCAGGGTTCGCTTCGGCCACCCGATCCATCTCGTCCCAGTGACCGCGGTAGAAGGCCAGGAGTGCCTGGTGCGGCTGCACGAACCCGATGGAGCTGAACTGTTCGGTCGCCTCTGCCACCCCGGTCGCCGCCTGGATGTGCGTCTCGGCCTCGTCCAGGCGCAGATTGTCGAGCAGCGTCCAGGCAAGGTTGATGTGAGCGCGGCATACCTCGGCGGATACGTCGGCTGCCGCGGCGATTCGAAGGGAGTTCAAAAGGGTGTCGTGACCGATGTGCGGTTCGCCGAGCGACCACTGTGCGGTTCCGAGGTGGTTGAGTGCGGTGGACAGCACCGCCGGGTCGTCCGATGCCCGGGCGTGGGCCGTTGCCCGTTCCGCCCAGTCGAGAGCCTGCGGGTATTCGGAAGCGCGTAGGTGCAGCATTGCGCGGTTGCTGTGCGCCAGGGCGAGCAGGCGCGTATCACCGGTTCCGCTCAGGACGTCGACCGCCTCCTGCGCCGCCGATTCGGCTGACAGATGGTCTTCGTCAAAGGTCAGCGCGGAGGACAGCCGGCGAAGAGCTTCCCCCAGCGCGCTCCGGTCTGTCCCCTGTCGTCGCAGACCGACTGCCTCCTTCAGCGTCCGGGTCGCGCCGATGAAGTCGGCCGTCGTCTGGCACTCGACCGCGTATTCCTCCAGCACTTCCGCGAGATCGGTTGCTGAGAGCCGGTCGCGGTGGGCCAGCACGGATCGGTAGTGCGAGACCGCCTCACGGTGTGCGCCGGTCCGGCTGGCGTCCCGGGCGGCCGTCGTACCGTGACGGACTACCGCGTTGGCGTCTCCGGCCCGCATGGCGTGGTGGACCAGCCGCGACGGGTCCGTGCCCGGCCGGGCGGCCAGGACGGCGAGCGCTCGGCGCTCGAGTTCGATCTGCCGGCCCGGCGTGAGGGAGTCCGCGAGTGCCCGGCGGGTCAGCTCGTGCCGGAACGAGACATGCTGCGGGGTCGATGTGATCAGTCCGAGCCGTTCCGCCGCCGGAAGTTCGTTGATCGCCTCGCCGACCAGGGCGGTGACCACCGGAAGCTCGATCGTGGACGGGATCATCGCGAGTTGCTCCAGGGCGGCGCGCGCCTCGGCGCCGAGATGGTGGGTACGTGCCAGTACCGCGTCGACCACGGTGGGCGGGGTGTCGCCGGTGTCCGGGCCGTACCGGATCACCTCGGTGACGAAGAACGGGTTACCCGCGGTGACGCTGTACAGCCAGTCGGCGTCGACGCCGGTTCCCGCGCTGAGCCGGCGCACGCCTGCCGCCGTTAACGGTTGCAACGCGATGTGCCGTACCCGTTCCGAACTGGCCACGGTTCCCAGCAGGCGCCGCATCCGATGGTTGGCGGCCACTCCCTCGTCGCGATAGGTCAATATCAGGGCGAGCGGCAGGTCGGCGATGCGACGGACCAGGAAGTGCAGCACGTCGAGGGTGGCCTCGTCAGCCCACTGCAGATCCTCGACGGCCAGCACAGTGGCCCGACCACCGATGAACTCCCCGCGCAACGCACCGAAAACGCTCTCCCGGTCCTCGGCGAACAGGGCCGCCGCCAATCCGGGACCGAGGTGAGGAGCCAGATCCCGCAGCGGCCCGAGAGGCCGGGGGATGGCCAGGTCGTCGCAGTACCCCACAAGAACCCGGACGTCATCGCTCCAGCGGTGCCGGCCCGCGGTGATCACGCTCGACTTTCCGATCCCTGCCTCGCCGTGAACCACGGCGACGCACCCGCCGCCCGCGGCCGCCTCCTGCACCATCCTGGCCAGGTCACCGATGGGTGTCTCACGCTCCAGCGGCTCAGTCACCGTCGCATCCTCGCATGGTGTCTCCGGCGGGCCGGCTGCTCAGCCGGGCGAGCGTAGGTAGTGACCCTCGGGAAGCGACCAAATTTGGGTATTCGTCACTCATGACCGGCAACCCGGCGTGTCCGTAATCTGCAATTGCGATTCGTTCATGTGCTTTCCTTGGGCCCGAAAGGGATACGCAATGTCGGCGGTCAAGTATTGCGCGAACGCGGTTCACGCCGAGCCGATCAGGGTGGCGATAATGGCGCGCGAGCCGCTGCGGGAAGCTGGAGTCGTGGAAGCGCTTCGTGCATCACCCGACTTCGCGCTCCAGCAATTCGTCGCGGGACGGCGAAGCGACGTGATCGTCGCGGACTTGCAAGGCCGGTTCCGCGAGACGATCCCAACACTCAGGCTGGCGCACCACGAGCACGGCACGGTGACGGTCGCGGTGATGGACGAGGCGGCCGAAGTCGGGGTGCAAGCGGCGATGGAAGCCGGTGTGGTCTCCGTCCTTCATCCTTCCGACGCTTCCCGTGGCCGCCTGCTGTCCGCCGTCCAGCAGGCGGCCGGCACGACTCCCCGGAACAATGCGACGTTGTCAGCCGATCTCACCCGGCAATTCTGCCGGTTGCGTGACGTCGGTGCGGCCGGCCGGCCCCGGCCGGAGCTGTCAGAACGCGAGATCGTCCTGCTCGGCCACCTCGCCGCGGGTCTCGACACTGCTCAGATCGCCAAGGTCATGGACATTTCGCAGCGTACGGCGAAGTACATTCTCTGGTGCGTCATGCAACGCTTCTCCCTGCGTAACCGGGTCCATGCCGTCGCGTTCGCCATCCGAGCAGGCCTCCTCTGAGATTCCGAAGGCTCACTCATCGATCTTTCGTGGAAGCGGTCGTGTCGGTGGGCGTCAGTCCAAGCTTTTCGATCGCGGCCAGCGCGGCGCGTTCGTCCTGTTCGAGGGTTCCGCCTGAGATGCCGATGGCGGCGATCACCAGATTTCCTTCGCGGATCGCATAGCCACCGCCGACCGGCATGACCCGCGGCAGGTTCTGCAGAGGACTCACCGACGGATCCTGTACGTAGCCGTTCCAGTAGCTCGATGAGACCTGATAGGACACAGCGGTCCAAGCCTTGTCGATGGCGATGGGACCGGCCAGGAACGGTGTGCGGTCGCCTCTCTCGAACGCGACCAGATTTCCGCCCGGGTCCACGATCGCGGTGGCCGGCTCGAAGCCCAGCGCGACTCCGGCTTCGCGTGCGGCCTCGAGAAGATCCGAGGCCGCACGAAGGGTGATCGACGCAGTCCGGTACGAACGGTTGGCCGAGTCAGTAGTGCCTGTCGTGTCAGCGGTGCCTGTCATGATCGCAAATCTAGTGATCGGTAACCGGCTCGCGACCTCATCGTGGGAGCCAAACTTGGTTACATTCGGGCCATGAGCCACATCAAGCCCGAGCGTCACCGCGCTGTTGTTCTCGCGCTGGATGGGGTCAAGCCGTTCGACCTCGGGATTCCGGCCCAGGTCCTGGGACAGGCCACGGATTCGCACGGCGAGCCGTTGTACGACGTGTCGACCTGTTCTCTCGGTGGTCGCCCGGTACGCACATGCCACGACTTCACCGTCATCGTCGCGCACGACGAAACCGAGCTGATGCGAGCTGACACGGTCATCATCGCGACCCAGGATCACACCGGTGAACTACCGCACCCTGGTGGTCTCGCGCCTGCGTTGGCTGATGCGGTTGCCAATCTGCCGACTACGACCCGGATCGTCAGCTTGTGTACCTCTGCGTTCGTGCTCGCGGCGGCCGGGCTGCTCGACCGGCTGAGCGCGACCACGCATTGGGGCATCAGCGACGAGTTCGCGCGACGATTTCCACAGGTTGATGTGGATCCCAGCGTGCTGTTCGTGGACAACGGCCGAGTACTGACCTTAGCTGGTGCAGCCGCGGGCATCGATCTGTGCCTGCACCTGATACGTCGCGACTTCGGCGCCCAGGTGGCAAACGAGACGGCACGTCGGTGCGTCGTGGCACCTTGGCGGGAAGGCGGCCAGGCACAGTTCATCCACCAGCCCGTTCCGGTCGACGTCGGCCGGTCCACGGCTCCGACCAGGGAGTGGTCGCTCGAGCGGCTGGCCGAACCTCTGACACTCCCTGACCTGGCCCGGCACGCCAGGATGAGTACCCGGAGTTTCACCCGGCATTTCCGGAGGGAGGTCGGTCAGAGCCCGCAGCGCTGGCTGACCCGGCAGCGCATCGATCGTGCCCGGCAGTTGCTCGAATCCACCGATCTCACGGTCAGCCAGATCGCCAATGCCGCCGGCTTCGTCGACGCCGTCGCGCTGCGCCGACATCTCCATCGACACATCGGGCTGACGCCCAAGGCGTACCGAGAGGCCTATTCCGCTTCACTCTGTTAGGGGTAGATCCTCCACGCTCTGCGGGTCCACCACCTGAGCCCAGGCCAGTTCCCGCAACCGGCAACCCTTACTGAAGGCGCGAGGCTGGAAGTCACCAGGAGTGGCGGATCGCGGTGATGGATTGATGGCGGCGGTTGTTGACGACGTCGGGGGAGAGCGGCGTGGATTCTCGGCGGCGCCGTCCAGAGGTGCAGCCAATGGTGCGCGTCCGATCGGTGGGCGGTAGAAGGTCACCTTTGTGGCCTTTTCGGCGCGCGGCGAAGTCATACAGTCCTTCGTTGTGTCGATGGGAAGTGTTTTCACAGCGGTCTGTGGCGTGGCGTTGCTCCTGGCGCTGCTCGTCACCGGGTGGGCGGTGGCGGTTTTCAACAGGTTCGTACGATCCCGGAACCAGGTGGACGCGTCCTGGGGTCAGATCGACGTGCAGCTCAGGCGCCGGTACGACTTGATTCCGAACCTGGTTGCCACGGTCCAGGGGTACGCATCTCACGAACGAGGAACGCTCGACGCCGTGGTGGCCGCCCGGGGGTTGGCCGTCGGAGCCGCTCAGGGCGCACCGATGCGGGACCGCGCTCAGGCCGAGGGCGAGCTGACCCACATGCTCGGCCGGCTCTTCGCGCTCGCCGAAAATTACCCCGACCTCAAGGCAAACCACAATTTCGCCCGCTTGCAGAGCGAACTCGCGGCGACCGAGGACAAGATCGCCTATGCGCGGCAGTTCTTCAACAGCGCCACCGAGTCGTACAACAACGCCGTGCAGACCATGCCGGCCTCGATCGTCGCCACGGTCGCGGGATTCGGCACCCGCGACTTCTTCCACGCGGCGGAAAGCGAACGGGGGCCCGTGCAGGTCCGCTTCTGAGCGGGAAAGCGCGCACCGATGAACTTCACCGGCATCGTCGAGGTCGTCTTCGCGCTGCTCGCGCTCGTGCTGTGGGGGTTTGTCCTCATGGTCGCGCTGGCTGTCAGCCGGCCCGCGCTCAGCAGCGGCATCGGCGTTCTCCTCATCGGCACCGTCGTCGCGCTGGTGATCCAGCACCGCCGCCACCGGCGACCAGCTGCGTGAGATCGAGGCCGGTCCGGGCCGTTGAACTCGAGACTGGACCGGCCCGGGAACGTATGCGCGCTCGCCGCCCTCTCGCTGTTGGTGGTCGCCTTCGCCGACGCAGGCGAACGCGCGAAGGCATTTGGCGTCTACGGCGCCGTCCACGCGCCGATAGCGGCAAGCCTCAACCGGCCCTCTGACCCCATTCGGTCAGCGCCCGCTGGATACCGGCGCCGGCGCCGGCGCCGAGAGCAGCGTCGAGGTCGTCGCGCTCCAAGGTGCGGCGGAGCTCGCTGAGCAGACCTTCGCGTTCGTCGTCATCGTCGGGGTCCGGGATACGGCCGAGAGCGGCGTACCCGGCGTCGGCCGCGCCCAGCAGACGGGCCGCCCGGCCGGGCTCGCCGTCGGTGGCGCTGAGAACCGCCGCGCCCAGGGCCAGGTCGGGCAGGATCTGCTCGTACCCCATCTCGAGGGCCTGGGCCTGTGCCTGCGCGAACAGCTCGCGTGCGGACTCGACGTCACCGCTGTGCAGCTCGACGTACCCGAGATTGAGGTGCTCGGTCGCGACCATGCGTGCGTTGCCGGTCTCCCGGCCGAGCGCGATGCTCTGGCGGTAGAGGGTGCGAGCGTAGGCGAGGTCTCCGGACATCCGCGCCGTGGCCGCCTCGATGTGCAGCGGCATCTGCTCGGCACCTCTGTCCGGCAGTCCGGCGGCCAGCGCACGGGCCTCGTCCGCCCGCCGCCACGCGTCGCTGAATTGCCGCTCACGCAGGGCGAGCCGGGCGAGCATGCACAGCGCGCCGATCTCGGCCGGCACGTCCGCGTCCGCACGGGCCCGATCGAGCCCCGCCCGGCTCCACCGCGCCGCGAGCTCGGTCCGCCCGGCCCGGAACGCGGCCTGTGCATCCTCGATGTAGTTCATCCGCAACCTCCGCCGGTCGGCCTCGCACCATCCAAGAACAGCGAGGAAGCTCCGGCCCCGTCACCTGCCCGGAGACGCAGCGAAAAACGCCCCACAGGACGAGCGCCGACATTTTCGGGACGACGATGCTGCCGGTCTGCCGGGACACGCGGACCTGCTGCCGCGTCGCCGGGCGTTCGACCGAACGGGTCGACTCACGGTGTTCCAGCTGGTCGAGGTTCACACCGACGGGCAGACCTGCCGTCACCATCGGAACGGAATGTCCTGCGGTACGGCGTTACCGTCACGATCTCGCGATGGCCGACGTGCGGTCCTCCTCCGATGTGACTTCAGACTGTGTTCGGACAGCAATTCCGAAAGACGCCGGGCGGACCGCAGGATTTCTTGATCTATCCAATCTGACTCAGCGGAGCTCATCCTCTCGGCGAACGTCGAAGCAACCAGCCGATCTAGTACTGGTACGCGACGAAAAGTGCCTGTTTGATCGTTTAACTTCTCAGACTTGCTCAACATCGCTCACTGTTGAGGCCGAATCGCCGCCATCAGTGCAGCTTCGATGGGCCATTGTGTTCCACCTTCCGTCTGAACGTGCCAAGCCTCAGTCGCAGCTGCCTCTAGATCTCCCGGCGAATCCGGTGCCGGGCCGGCAAGGACGGAAACTTGATGAATCTCCTCGTAAGAGCGGCCGCAGCCCTCGGGGCTTCGGTCGTCGCGCTCACCGTGTCGGCCTCACCGGCCACAGCAATCATTGACGGGCACGAAGCCACCCAACGCTACGACGGCATGGTGCACCTCACGGTCGACTACCCGGACGACCCCACCGTGAACTGCGGTGCCGGCCTGTACGACGCGTGGCACGTGGTGGTCGACGCGCATTGCGTGTCCGACAACCAGGTGATTCCCGACCCGGTCGCGGTGGACCCGTCACGAATTATGGTCCGGGCCGGTACCAACGACCGCACCAGCGGCGGGGAAACTGCCCGAGGCACCCGTGTCCAGCTGCACCCCGACTGGACGTGGGGCACTTCCGGTCCCGGCAAGCCGGTGGCGGACATCGCGTTGGTCACCGTTGATCACCCGATCAACCAGCCGCTGATGAAGCTGCCCCCGGCTGCCGGATCAGAGCCCGGCACTTCGCTGCGGGCCATCGGATGGGGACTCACCGAATTCCCGCCGCCGGCCGACGAGCCCGACCGGCTGCCGGCGATGCTGCGCCAGCGCGACATCGTGCAGCTGCCCGCCGCTTCCTGTGCCACCGCAGACCCGACGATCGGCGAGGGTGACATTTGCATCTCCGTCGGCACCTGCCTCGGAGATGCCGGCGGCCCGGTGCTTACCCCGGCCCGCCACCGCGCGGCCGGCACCGGACGGTGGTGGGTGTGGCAGGCACTGGTTTCACGGGCAACGAACGACGACGACCCGTGCGGCGCCCCCGTCGTCGCGACCAGCCTCCCGTACTACCGCACCTGGCTGGCGACTGCCGCCTCCTGCCCCCTCGACCGCATCACCTCCACCGCCACCGGACGCGCCCCGCAGCGCCCCCTCAGGAGCAATCAGGCGCACGGCCAACGGCGGGTCACGAAGGATGAGCTGCCTTTCCTGGGTCAGCTCACCGGTGGCTGATCGCTGACGGACCCGCAGAACGCCAGCAGGGCCCACTACCCGGCAGCGCCCACTCAGGAGACTGCCGTCGCTCATCGTCGGCTCTCCGCCTGAGAACGGGCGAAGGCTGCGGGCGTTATCCCGTACCGTTGTTTGAAGGCGCGGCTGAAGTGGCTGCCGTCGGCGAACTGCCACCGCGACGCGACTTCCGAAACGCTGTTGGGTCGAGTCGGCGATGACAGCGCCCGCCGGGCCAGCTCAAGGCGACGATCCCGGACGTACGCCGTCAGCGACGTCCGTTCCGCGGCGAACGCGCGTTGGAGTGTTCGGACCGAGACGTGCAGTTCCCGGGCGAGCGACGCCGGGTCCGGCCCGGGTTCGGTGAGCCGTTGCTCGATCAGTGCCTTCGCCGCCAGCACGATCGGCGAGGTCAGCTGGGGGTCGGCGGCGCCGCGCACAAGCGCTCTGGTGAGCTCGATCAAGGCGGTACGGGCGGCGAGTAGCCCCGCCGGACCGAGTTCGTTCAGCAGCCGTCGGACCGTCCGGGCGTACGCAAGAAGCATTCGCACCTCGGCCGACCCGGTGTCGCCGGAGACCGTGCGGGAGCCGAGCAGCGGCGCCGGACCACCCACGGCCGCACACAGTCCTCCGCTGGTACAGGTCGGCCCGACGTCACCAAGGCTGAGGTGCCCGCAATGGCAGCCACGGCCGCGTCCTGGGCGCCGCCGCGACGGAACTTGGCGATACCGAGGTTTACGCCCTCCATGTCGATGCCGTACTTCCGTGCCAGCGCCAGCACATTGTCGTGGCTCATCAGGATCTTCTTGCCGTTGCGGACGATGCCGTCACCCTCGCGGAAGAGACCCCGCTCCAGCCCGCGTGCCCCGCGCAGCCGGGCGATCAGATCCTGGATGATCTCGCCCAGCTTGCGCACCATCGTGCCGAGCTTGCTCAGGCTGGAGATCAGATCGCGGGCTCGCGGTCGCCGCGACGTTGCTGCTGCCGCTGGAGCCCCCTGCGGTCGCGGGCCCGCCGCCGGCGCCCACCGGGCCGGCCGCCCCGAGCATCGGCATCAACCTCAGCGGGATCGCGGACTGGGGCACGGCCTGGCCGTTCGTGGACGTGTTCCGGACCTCCCGGAGCTGGATCAGCCAGCAGCAGGGGGCAGGCTGGGGCAAAGGCCCGGCGCTGGACCTCGACGACCGCGGGTGGGTGCGTCGCCTGGAGCCCGGGACGTGGGCCGAGACGCCGGTGCTGCTCGAAGCCGCCCGCATGCCGGTGGGGCGTTACGTCGTGACGTGGAAGGGCGACGGCGACATCGGGCTGTGGAGCGGTGACAATCGGACCAAACCGCTCAACCCGACCGCCAACCGGTTCGAGTTCGACCTCGGCACAAGCGGCGTCTTCCTGCGGCTGACCCGGACCAACCCGGCGGACTACGTACGCGATATCCACGTGTGGATGCCCGGCTACGAGAAGACCGGCGCGCAGCAGGTCTTCCACCCGGTCTTCCTCGATCGGCTCAAGGGTTTCCGCACGCTGCGATTCATGGACTGGATCTACACCAACGACCCGAACCGCTTCGACGCGAGCAGCCTCGCCGCGGGGCCGCACCTGGACTCGGCGACGCAGACTCGCGGTGTCGCGCCCGAACTGATGGTGGCGTTGGCCAATCGGGTCGGCGCCGATGCCTGGTTCAACGTGCCGCACCTGGCCACCGACCGCTACGGCCGCGAGTTCGCCACCCTCGTGCGGGACACCCTGGCGCCCGGCCGGAAGGCGTACGGCTGGGCCTGTCAACCGACCGGTTCCAGGCCGGTCTGCGTTACCACGCGCAACGCGCGGTCGAGATCTTCGAGATCTGGCGGGACGTGTTCGGCGCGCAGGCCGGCACGCGGTTGGTGCGCGTGCTCGCCGCGCAGTCGGCGAACCCCTGGACCGGGGGGCAGGTGCTGGCCTGGAACGACGCCTACAAGCAGGCGGACGCGATCGCGATCGCCCCGTACTTCCATTGCGCCGGGCAATATGTCGCGAACGATCCGAAGTACTACGCGCCCGGCTACCGCGGCGTTGCGACGGCCGTGAAGGCGGCTGGCCGCAACCGGCTACTCACCAACTGCCAGCACGACATCGACACCTCGATCCGCGAGCAGATCACCGCCTACCGCCTGCTGGCCGAGCGGTACGGCGTCGCGCTGGTGGGCTACGAGGGCGGCCAGCATCTGGTCGGGGTGCACGGCGCCGAGAACGACGAGAAGCTCACGGCGCTGTTCCACGCGGCGAACCGCGACCCGCGCATGCGCCAGCTGTACACCAGCTACTACAACGTCTGGGTGAACAACGGCGGCGGCATGCTGGCGGCGTTCAGCGCCGCGGACGCTCCCAGCAAGTGGGGAACGTTCGGGCTGCTGGAGTACCAGGACCAGCCCGTCGCGAACGCCCCGAAGTTCCGGGCGACACTCGACTTCATGACCGGGCTGCGCGCCAGGCCGGTTCGCGAGATCGCCTCGTACGTCACCGGCCTGTCGGTCCGCACCGGCACCAAGCTCGGCGGCACCGAGATCGTCATCTCCGGCAACCGCCTGGCATCGGCGAGGTCGGTCACCTTCGGCGGCACCGCCGCGAAGTTCCGCAAGGTCGTCGACTCGGACGTGACCCGGCTCGTCGCGGTCGCGCCGGCGCATGCCGCGGGCGTCGTCGACGTGGTCGTGTCAGGCCCGGCCGGCGGGAGTCTCACCGGCTCGGCGACGACGTTCGCCTACACGGCGCCGCCGCCGACGATCACCCGGCTGAGCATCACGAAGATCCCGGCCAAGGGCGGCACCGCCGTCACGGTGACCGGCACGTCGTTCACCGGCACGCAGTCGGTCATGCTGGGCGGTACGGCGGCCACGAGCGTGAAGGTCCTTTCCGACACGCGACTGCGGTTCGTCTCTCCGGCTACGTCCGCAGGCCCGGTCGACGTCGCCGTGCGTACGCCGTACGGGACGAGCGCCGTGTTACCCGGCTCCCGTCTGACGGTCGGCTGACCGACCGAATGCTGCCTCGCCCCTGCCTCAGGCGAACTCCAGCCGGCCCGCTCGACGAACGCGGACAACCCAACCTCACGGCCCGCACAGCCGAATGACAACGCGAGCATCCTGAAAACCAGCACGTGGATCGAGGCTGAGAGGAACCTGGACGATTTCGGTTACCTCGGCTTGACACGTCCATCTGTATCAATTCCCGCATGACACGACGCACAGGAATTGTCGCCGGGATCGGGGTGCTCGTCATGGCGGCCGGGGCAGGGCTCATCGCCCTTGCCCCGCCAGCCGGAGCAAGCACGGTGCCACCCGCGGTGACGTGGAGCGACTGCGTGGCCTACTCGGACGAGACCCTCGAAGCGATGGGTGTCTCACCGGAGGAGCTACCCAGGATCCGGGCGCTGCTCGCCCGAACCGACTGCGGCACCGTCCAGGTGCCGCTCGACTACAACCGCCCGAACGGCACGAAGATCACGGTCGCGATCAGCCGGCTCCGGGCTACCGACCAGCGACACAAGCTGGGCAGCATGGCGGTGAACCCGGGCGGGCCGGGCGGCAGCGGCTATCTGATGCCGCACGAGCTGGCGCTGACCAGCCCGCAGTTCGAGGCGCTCGCCGAGAAGTATGACCTGATCGGGTTCGACCCGCGCGGCGTCGGCTACAGCACCCGGGCCGCCTGCGCGCGCCCGGACGACGACGTCACGCCGCCTGAGATCCCGGCCGGGCCACTCACCAAGGAGACAGCCAAGAAGATCTACGACTTCCAGGTTCTGCAGAACCAGACCTGCTGGCAGAGCGACCCCACCTTCCTGGGGCAGCTCACCACCGCCAACGTGGCCCGCGACCTCGAGCAGGTGCGCAAGGCGCTCGGGCAGGAGAAACTCAGCTACTTCGGCGTCTCCTGGGGTACGCTCCTCGGCCAGGTCTACCGAAGCCTCCACCCGCATTCCGTGGGCCGGATGTGGCTGGACAGCGTGGTCGGCCCGACCGCGAACCGGCTCGACTCGCGCTTCCGCGACGTGACCGCCGCCGACGAGGGCAAGATTCCGCGCTGGGCCGCCTGGGCCGCGGAGCGGGACACGACGTACCACCTCGGCGACACCGCCGAGGAAGTGATCGCCCTGGTCAAGCAGGTGAAGGCCAAGCTGGATGCGGCGCCGATCGTCTTCAGCGACCTTGACCAGCCGATCGACGGCAACCTGGCCGCCTTCCTGGCCGTTGCGCCCAGCCCGTTGTGGGCCGAAGGCACGCCCGCGCTGGCGGCGCTGACCACGGCGAAGACCGGCGACCCCATGCCGGACGCACTCCGGCCGATCCTCATCGGGGACGGGCGGCAGGAGCCCACCGAGCCGCCGGCCGACCTTCCCGAGCAGTTCAACGACGCCGCCGGCAAGGCGATCCTGTGCAACGACGACACCAGCCCACACGACTTCCCCACCTTCTGGAAGACGTACCGGAGCCGGCAGCGGGAGTTCCCGATCACCGCGGGCCTGGCGCCCTTTACCCAGATCTGCGCCGGCTGGCCGATCCCCGCGAAGGAACCGTTCCAGCTGCGCAAATCGAACGGCTCCCTTCAGCTGTCGGGGCACCGGTGGGAGAGCCCGACGCCGTTCCCGTGGATCGCCCAGGTGCAAGCAAAGATCGGCGGCACCGCATTCACGGTCGAGGACGACATCCACGGTTCGGTCGCGCGGGTGCCGGAGTGCACCGAGCACCTCGAGGCGTACTTTCTGACCGGCCGCCCCGACTCCGGCGGCTGCGACGGCGTTACGCCACCCTCCGACTCGGCCGCGTCGGCCGCGTCGACCGCGTCGACAGTTGCCGCTGCCGCTGAGTCGGCGCCGGTCAGCACCGACTGGGCGCCCTCCGGCAACCGCTGGAGCTGGCGCAAGCACTGATCCCGTCCCGCCGCGGTGGCCGGTCTTCCGGCCGGCCACCGCGGCCTTGGCCGCTTTGAAGCCGGCCGCGCTGCCGGAACCTTGAAGTGCGGGGGTGGCGAGGTTCGTTTGGTACGAGTGGTGTCCGCTGTGGTTAGACGTCGGCGCTACATTGGTGATCTTCATGTATGTCGTGTTGGTGTGTTCGCCTGTCGGAGCAAGGCGGCATGACCTCGCGAACGCTGGCCCCTACGAAGGAAGTTCATGGATTCGTACACGATCACGATCGCCCCGAACGACGACAGCGGCGCCGCGACCCGGCTGGTGGTCGATACCTCCGGTGATCAGGTCCGGATCACCGATGTGCACCTGCACGCCCCGCAGGGACTGTCCAGTGGGCACATCCCGACTGTCGACTTCGATCTGCTCCTGCAAGCGGTGACCGGCACCGTGACCGCGTCAACCGGTCAGCGGGGCAATGACACAGCCGAGCTGAGCGCCCCGAGCGGGACCCCTGCCCTCGAGGCAACCACCGCTGACCAGCCTGTCGAACAGCCGGGTGTGTCTGAGGTGCCGAAGGACCGTACACGTAAGACCGCTCCGCGGGCTGCGGCCACACCGGCGCCGCGCCGGCCACGCGCGCGTGCTGCCACCGCACCGTCCGGGGACGAAACTGGTGCGCCTCGGCGATCGGCAAGAACGGCCGCCGCATCGACGACGCGTACGGCCAAACAGGCCCCAGCTAAGGCAACCAGGAAGGCCGCGGCGGCGAAGACCCCGCCCGCGCCGGTGAAGAAGCGGACCGCCACGAGCGCCACGGCCCCGGCGAAGAACCAGAAGCCCGCCAAACGAACCCGGGCGGCCGCTACCACCGCGGCGCCTGCCAAGAACGGGCGGGTCTACCGCGTTTCGCCCGACGATCTCGCGGCGGTCTTCGAGGAGATCGGGACGGTGGCAGGGGTGGCCGAGCACTATCAGGTGCCTCGCCACACGGCCCAGGGGTGGATCAGGCGCCTGCGCGCCACGGCGTGACGAAGTCCAGACGAGCCGACCCGATGAGGCAGTCGAGAAACCTGAAGCCCCGGCGGCGCGGGGCTGAGCGCAGCGGGAGCCAGCCATGGTCCATGACCTGTACGAGATCATCCACCGCCGACGCGACGTGCGGGGCGAGTTCACCGGCGAACCGCTGCCCGACGCCACCCTCGATCGGATCCTGACCGCCGCGCACGCCGCGCCCAGCGTCGGGTTGTCCCAGCCGTGGGACTTCGTGGTCGTCCGGGACACGGCGTTACGCAGGGCGTTCCACGAGCACGTACACCGCGAACGCGAGGTGTACGCCGGCACCCTGGACACGGAAGCAGCCACCCGGTTCGCCCGGATCAAGATCGACGGAGTACTGGAATCGACACTCTCGATCGTGGTCACCTACGACCCGCAACGCGGCGGCCCCACGGTCCTGGGCCGGCACGCGATCGCCGACGCCGGCCTCTACTCGACCTGCCTGGCCATCCAGAACCTCTGGCTGGCCGCCACGGCAGAACAGCTAGGCGTCGGCTGGGTCTCGTTCTACCGAGAGGAATTCGTCCAAGACCTGCTGGGAATACCGGCCGCCGTCCGGCCGGTGGCGTGGCTGTGCCTCGGCCCGATCACCCAGCTCCAAGAGGTCCCCGACCTGGAGCGACATGGCTGGCGCAGCCGCCGGCCACTGCACCTGGCCCGGCACGACGAGCGCTGGGGTGTGTCGAAAGCGCCGGTCACAGCCACCCCGTTGCTCTGAGGCAGTGGTAAACCGCTACTTCAGCGGTGGAAGTGGCGCATACGGTGTGGCTGTGGCCGGTGATCACGTGCGGCGGCGGCTGACGGAGACAGCCGGCACCTGGAGCGGTCGGATGTGTTATCCACAGCTCTTTCCGCAGGGCTCTGTCGGCCGTGTTTCTGCGGGCTGCGGCGGTTGTGGCGGCAGGCTTGCTGTGCCCCGCGCGTGGTTGGAGGGAAGCAGTGGGGTGCAAGGCGATGCCCCGTGCTCGGCCGGTACCGTCGGTGTCGACATCGGCCGCCAGCGGAACTAGGGATTGATGATGGGTTGGACTGAAGCTGACGGTGATGCATTGTTCCGTCAGCAGCCTGTCGGCCAACACGTGCTCGATCTCCGGGATGGCTTCGACTACCCCTGCCAATGAAGTTGATCGGAGTCGGTGCTGCTGAACAGGCGGCAAGTCCGAGCGGCCCGCGAGCCGGACCAGCCCTCCGGCACGAATCAATACCGCGCCGCCAGATCTACTGAGATCTGAAGTCGGGCGGCAGGCTGCAACGAGCGGCTGCCAGAGCGGATGCGGCTGGCTGGCAGCATGGTGAGCATCGGCGGGTGCCAGGCGATCGGCCGGAACGCCCGGTCCTGTAGGGCGTCGAGCAGTGCCGCGGTGTACGGATGGGCTGCGGCAGTGAAGACCGATGACGCCGGCCGATGTTCGACGATGTGGCTGGCGTACATGACGGCGACGGTGTCGGCGACGCGTTCGGCGGCGAGGTCATGAGTGATCAGCAGGACGGCGCCGCCCTGGTCGCAACGGCGGCGCAGCACGTCGAGGGTGTGGTCGACCAGCGGCCGGTCCAGTCCAGTGGTGGGCTCGTCGGCGATCAGCAGTAGCGGATCGGATGCCAAGGCGAGGGCGGTGACCAGACGCTGGGCCATCCCGCCGGACAGCTGGAAGGGATAGCGGTCCAGGTCTGCTGCGTCCAGCCCCGCGTCGGCGGCGACCGAGGAACGACAGGGCGGTCTCGTGCTGAGCGCTTAGACGTCCGGATTTGCCGCTGTTAGCGCACAGTCGTGTGCACCCGACTCTGGCCGACCCCAAATGGAAGGTCGCTGAGTCGGCAGCAACATCTGCCCGTGTCGCTGTGTACTGTGCGAAAAGCTGGGATGACGCCAGGGGACTCCGCCATCGAGTTGAGTGGCGTCCACCAGTTATCGTCCGAGGCCGCGATCCGGCAGGATGCGATCATGACCGACGATGCGCGGCACCGGCTCCTGGAAGAGATATTCGCGTTGTTCGACGCGTTGATGAGCGCAGGCGATGGCGGGCCGGACGACGTGGTCAACCTGCTGGATACGATAAATGGGCTGGCCCGCGCGGCAGTTCCCTGAGCCGAGTCAAGGAATGCCGCACGAAGTCGACGAACCGTTGATACGTCGGAACTCGGGGATGGCCGCAGCCGCCGTGTGCCAACCCCACGGGTGTCAATAGGGCACAGGGAGGGTGCAGCAGACCCCGTCGGTGTCGGCGGGGGTGGACTTGTGGTGCCCGGTGATGATGACGCCGTCGAAGTCAGACGAGATGGCTTGTGCCCCGTTGGCGGTGAAGTTGGCGAAGACGCCCGAGCCTGAGTCGGCGCTGGCCAGGGCCGCGTCGGGCCGCCTGAGTGAGCTGGATCGTACGGTGTCGTGCCGCCTCCGGAGCTGAGCCCCTGTGGAAACACCGCGGCGGCTGTCACGGCTGGGCAGGCGGCCGCGGGAATCGCTTGAGTCCGGTCTGTCCCGGCCGATCAGGAACTCTGGCGATCGGAGGGCCCGTGCGCCGGCTGGGGGACAACATGCGGCTTTCGAGGGGTACGGCACGGGCGGTCGCCGTGGTCGCGGTGGTCGTCGCGACGATGGCCGCCACGACGCCACCGGCGATGGCCGTCTCCCGGCCCACCGCGGCCACCGGCAAAGCCTGCACGATAGTCGGTACCGTGCGCAATGACCGGCTGGTCGGGACGTCCGGGGCTGATGTGATCTGTGGCCTGGGCGGCAACGACACCCTCGACGGGCGCGGTGGCAACGACACCCTGGACGGCGGCGCCGGCGGTGACACCCTGCTGGGTGGCGCCGGCAGCGACCGGCTGGTGGGCGGCGCCGGTACCGACCGGGTTTCCTACGGTGACCACTCCACGCCGGTGATCGCATCGCTCGACGGCCGGCCCAATGATGGCTCCGCCAAGGAGGCCGACGCCATCGCCGGTGACGTCGAGGGACTGGTCGGCGGGTCGGGGGTCGACACCCTCACCGGCAACGCCGGCCCCAACCAAATCACCGGCGGTAGCGGCAGCGACTACCTCTACGGGGCTGGTGGCAATGACACCATCCAGGGTCAGGACGGCAACGACCAGCTCGACGGCGGCCCCGGGCCGGACCTGGTCGTCGGCGGGAACGGTGACGACTACTGCACCTCGGACGGAACCAGCAGCGCACTTGACTGCACCGTCTCACCGGTGGTGACCAAGCCGCGCAAGGTGGCGTTCGCGTTGCATGTGGTGACCGCTGACGACGAGCCGATCCCGGGGCTCATGGTGAGCTTCGTGGGTGCGGGCCCGGGTACGCCCACCGACTCCGACGGCCGGTTCAGCGTCAACCGGATGACCGGCCACACTCCGATGGAGATCCGCGGGTCGATGCCGGGCTACGCCGGTTTCGTGTACTTGGTGAGCTACTTCAACCTCGTCGACGACACCGATACGACGATCCGGCTGCCGCGGCTGGTGCCGGTCACGGTGCACGCCACCGACGTCGATGGCGCCCCGCTGGCCGGCGCCGCCGTGGATCTGGACACCTCGGCTCTGGAGGGCCGGCTGTGGCCCGGCGGCCCGCAGTACCAGCTCGGCGGCAGCGCCACACCACCGCATTGGTCCCCGATCCGCACCGACGCCGACGGCACGGCCACCATCCCGGTGCTGGCCGGCTCGACGGTCAAGGCCGGCGTCAGCTACGCGTTCGACGGCGACGTCGGAGTCGGATCTTCGCCCTGGACGAGCGAGGTGACCGAGCCCGTCGAGTTGAGCGTCGCGGTGGCCCGGCCGAAACGGGTGTCGTTCACGGTCGAGGTGCTCGACGGGGCGGGCGAACCCGTTCCAGGGCTGACGGTCAGCTTCACCGGCGCGGGCGCCGGCCGGACCACCGACGCTGACGGCCGGCTCAGCGTGAGCCGCCTGGAAGGGCCGGCCGCCATCGAGATCCGCGGTTCGCTGGCCGGCTATCGGGGCTTCGTCTACCTGGTCAGTTACTTCACCCTCACCGACGACCAAGTGGCGACCATCAAATTGCCGCGCCTGGTGCCGATCACCGTCCACGTCACCGATGTCGATGGCGCCCCGGTCGCCGGCGCGGTCGTAGGCCTGGACACTGGTGCGCTCGACGGTCAGCTGTGGCCTGGTGGCCCGGACTACCAGCTCGGCGGTAGCGCGACGCCGCCGCCGTGGAATCCGGTCAGCACCGGCGCCGACGGCAGTGTCACGATTCCGGTGCTGGCCGGTTCGACGGTCATTGCGAACTCCGGCTCGATCGTCAACGGCAAACCCGGATCGGCGTCCTCGGCACCTGCGGCGAACGTCACCGAGGCCACCGATCTGTTCGTCAAGGTGGTCCGATAGGTCAGGCATCGGCCGTGGCCAGGCGACTCGAGAGTATGCGCCCGGAGGCGGCGCTGAGCTTCCCCCGCTTCGATGGAGCGCCCACCCCTTGGAATAGGTCATCTAGGCGATGCGCCAGTGGTCGCGCGGGCTCCAGGCCAGCGCCGCGAAGATCTGGACGACCGCGGACTGCTCCAGGGTCTGCGCGGGAACGTTCGCCGGGTCGGGTGCGCCGCCGCCGCTGGCCTGGAAGTGGAACAGGCCGGTGGCCGGGTCGTGGTTCTCGGACCACAGCCGGGCGGCGTACCGCTCGAATACGGCCCGGTGCCGCGCGTCCGGAGCCTCCGAGGAGAGGAGCAGCAAGTCGTTGAGCAGGTACGCGTTGAAGATGGCGGGCTGCTGGTAGAGGCGATCGTCGGTGGTCCAGTAGTCCAGCGCGCCGCGCGCCGCGGCGACCGCCTCGCGGAGGTAGGAGCGGTCGTGGGTGGCCCGGTAGAGCAGAGTGGCCGAGGCGATCATCGCGCCTGAGTTGTAGGTCCACAGCGTCTCGTTGACGACGCCGTCGTAGGAGATGTCGTTCCAATACAGGCCGGCGCTCTGCCGCAGGCAACGCTGGTTCCAGCCGAACAGTTTGCGGGCGAAGTCGAGATCGGCCCGCTGGTGCCGGATCAGGTAGAGATGGGCGGCGAGCTGGGCGCCGAGTCCGGTGACATTGGCGGCCCGGAACGAGTTGTTCGCCGACTCGACCCATTTCTCGCCGCCGGGGCAAGGTCGCGACTGGTCGTTGTCCCAGCCGCGCTCGACCGCCTTCAGCGCGTCGACGGCGTGCGGGATCAGCCGGCTGTCGCCGGTGGCGTGATAACCGCGCACGAATTCCAGCCCGACGATCGCGTTGTCGTCGTAGAACAGGTCCCCGCCGGTGCCCAGCGGCGGCACGACGTAGGACTGGTAGCCGGCGCTGCCGGGCATGCCGCTGAAGTACGCGTCGAAGCCGGCGAACCGGGTGGCGAGGTCACGCCGGCTCACCGGGCTGTCACCGCGCGCCTCGTGCAGGGACAGGGCCGCGGTGACGGCTTCGCGATAGGGCCAGAGATACGAGTACGGGTTGTCAGCCGGCTGTTTCGGATAGTTCTCCTGGTAGAGCGGGTCGACGTAGAGGTGCTCCTGCAGCGACCGGTAGGCGGCGGTGGCCCGGTCTTTCCAGGTGCCCGCCGCGGCGGCGGGCACAGCACCTGCCGAACCGGCCAGCAGCGCGGCGAGCCCGGTGGTGACGGCGAGACGGATGGCGTGGCGCATGCTCACTCCTCGGTGGTGGGAAAGGTCAGCAGCACTGCGGTGGTTCCGAAGGCCGGCACGGTGGCGGTGACCTTCGCGTCGTGGATCTCCAGGGCCGAGCGGGACTCGCCCAGATAGGTGGCCGTCCAGGCGGCGCCGGCGGGGAAACCCGGCGTGATCGTGCAGTCCACCGGGGCCGAGGCGACGGATCGCAGCCGCACGAGGACCTGCCCGGGCGCCGGCGTGGTGAGCCCGGCCAGCCGCACCCGATCGTCGGAGAGGGTGACGGCCGGACCGGCGGCGGCGATCGGGCCGGTCGGGGCGGAGGCCGGCGCCGGCACCGCGGCGAGCGGGTTGGTGGCGTCGGCCGCGACCCGGGCGGCGAAGGCGGACGTCGTGTCAGGGCTATCCGACGGGCTTGCCGTGACGCGGTACCGGAACGTCATCTCGAACGCCTGCCGGCTGGGGAAATTGGTGTCCCACAGGTTGTTGTGCACCCAGGAGTAGATGGTGCCGGGCTCGTGTGACGGCGTCGATACCGGGAACGGCGCGTACGGCACGGCGATCGCGCCGAGCTGGACCAGTGGGGCGTCGACGGTCACCCAGGCCGCCCCGAAACCGTCGGCGTGCAGACCGATCCAGTGCCGGACGGCCTGCATGTGGGCGGCTCCGCCGGGCACGTACGGCAGGTCGGTGCCGTTGACGGTCGCGGTGGCGTCGATCCGGAGGACCGGGTCCGGGAACGCGAACGGGAACGCGAAGAAGGCGCTCTCCTTGGCCATCGTCGCGGGCTTGGCGATCCGGTTCTCGATCTCCAGCACGCCGGTGCCGGGTCGCAGCGTCAACGTGGTGCGGACCCAGTCGGCGCCCGGCGCCACGGATTCGTAGGTCAGCCACTGCCGCACCGCGGTACGGCCGGCGTCGACCAGTGCCGCGGGCCGGGCCGTCTCCCGGGACCCGAGCAGGGCCAGGTTCGCCGTGGCCTCGGTCTTCGACGACTGGTGGTTGATGCCACCAGCGGTCGCGTAGTGGTCATACACGTACGCGTTGAATCCGAAGGTGCCGCTGGGGTCGACGAGCTCGGCGCCGGTGCGCTTGTCGATGATCGAGTGGATGGCCGCGGTCGCCAGATCGACCTCGACGCGCAGCTCGTCGTTCTCGAGCACGGATCCGGCGGGTGGTGGCGCGGCGGCCGTGGGTGGGCCGGCGTCGACCAGGTCGAGGCGGAGGACGCCCAGCGGCGGCACGTCGTCCACCGCGATGTGCAGAAACCGCCCGGCCTCCCGATGCGTCGGGTTGAGCTGCGGCGTCTCCTCGACCGGCAGGGACTTGCCGGTGCGCGGGTCGGCCACCGACAGCGGCGTCTCGATCGGGATGCGGCTCTCCGGCACGAACGCGGTCACCACACCGGTCCGCGCGTGCGCCGCGGGATTCACCACGTACAGCGCGGCGCCGCCGTCCAGCGTGCCCGCGAGCCGCGCCACCGCCCGGGTGAGCAGCCGCTCGGCGTCGTCGTGCGCGGCGAGTGCGGTGTGGTACTTCCAGTGCCACTGCTCCTCGCCGGAGTGGGTGTGGTCGTCGCCGTGCGTCCAGGGGTCCGCCGCACCCCAGGTATGCTCGTCGAAGAGCGAGGCGTTGAGGTACACGCCCCGGGCATCGGCGGTGTCCGTGGCCGCGCCGGGCGCGCCACGCAGGCCGGCGATCGTGCTGACCGTCTGGGCGTCCGCCACGGCGGCCTGGGCACGCCGGACGAGTTGCAGCGGCCGCGCGGCGGAGCCGATGCCGTCCGCCCACCAGTCGTTCCAGCTGCCGGTGAAGGACGGCAGCCGCTCGCTGTACCGGCGCTCGGCCTCAGTGAAGAAGTCCTCGTTGTGCGAGAGCCGCAGGCGCGGATAGGCCCACTCGGAGTTCCACCGCCGTACGGTCTCGGCCATGATCCGCCGCGGCGGCGCGTTGTCGCCGAAGCGTCCCTGCACCCGCAGGTGCAGGATGTCCCACGGGTACGGCGGCCGGTGCAGGGGAGCGTCGGGAACCGGGAACCCGAAGGCCCGCCCGTCGTACGGGTACGGCCGCGTGGCCAGCGCTGTCAGGTACGCCGGCAGCAGGTCGTCGACCATGTCGTAGGAGACGTCGAAGCCGAGCACCGACCCCTCCATGTAGGCGAGCCCGTGCGGGGTGTCGGTGGACCAGACCAGCACCCGTTCGCCGCTGGGCGCCCGCCACCAGAACAGACGTGGCACGTCCTGCCCGCCGGTCAGGTGCGGCACCGACCGGCCGGCCCAGTTGTGGGCGACGGACAGGTAACGCACCCCGTTCTCCGCGAGCACGTCCACCAGCCCGCCGACCGCGCCGGGCACGTCGGTCTGCATGGCGGCCCGGATGTCCACGCCGTGCCGGCGGCGGATGTCGCGCGCGATCCGCAGCAGTTCGTGCAACTCGTCGGTCGAGCAGGTCTCGGTGTGCAGGTTGAACGGCATCGCGGTGAGCTCGATCCGGCCCTGCCGCACCCGGTCGATCATGTCGGCGACGGCGGCCGCGGGCCGGTTGGCGCACCACTGCTCGAACGACCACAGCGACTCCACCGACCAGCGGAACCGGGCGTCGTCCGGCCAGTCGTCGGTCTCCCGGATCAGGTCGAGTGTGGAGTCCAGATAGGACAGATGCTCGGCCAGAACCCGGCCCTGGGGGTCGGTGTACCCGATGTCGAGGTGGGAATGGTGCACGAGGTGGACGTCCCAGTGGCGGACCGGTGCGAGCACGAGCTCGATGCGCTCGCCGGTCGCGACCTCGGGCAGTTCGACGGTGATCGTCTCCGGCGCGGCCACCTCACCGACGAGCAGGCGCAGGCCGTCCGGCGCCGCGGCGACACGGGCCGGGATCTCGGCGCCGGACGCCGAGCGTACAAAAGCCTGGGTCAAGGCCCGGCCCGCGCGGACCCGGACCGATTGCAGCAGCGCTCCCGATGCGGTTCTTCGCAGCAGCGGCTCGGCCTGCAGCCGGATCGGCCCGGCCGACGCCGTGGTGGCCCGGTTCCGCAGGTCGTCGCGGGCCAGGTCCCAGTCCCAGGTCGACCTCGCGATCAGTGTCTTGGTGGTCACCGGGCGCCTCCTCGGGGATCAGATGTTGGACTTGAGGCTGGTCACGAAGAATCGCTGGAAGCCGAAGAACAGCGCGACGGTGGGCAGCGACACGACCAGGGCGGCGGCCAGGACCGCGGGCTGGCCGACGGCGCTGAAGTTGCCCTGCAACCCCGCCAGCGCGGCCATCACCGGCTGCACCTCCGGGCTCAGCGACAGGGTGATGCCGAAGAACAGCTCGTTCCAGATGTAGACGAACTGGAACACGAACGCGGCGGCCATCGCGGACCGGGAGAGCGGGACGTGGATCGACCAGAACAGCCGCAACCAGCCGGCGCCGTCGATCCGGGCCGACTCGGTGACCTCCAGAGGCAGTGTGGTCAGGTAGTTGCGGACCACGAACATCGCGAACGGGATGCAGATCGCGACGTAGACGATGCCCAGGCCCCATGGGGTGTCGTACAGGTTGGTGGTGGAGGCCGCGAGGAACAACGGCCGGGCGAAGACCTGCAGCGGCAGCAGCGTGCCGGCGTAGATCAGCCAGAACCACAGCGCCTTGCGCCGGACCGGCATCACCACCAGGGCGAACGCGGCCAGCGTGGCGATCAGCACGGCTGCCGCGGCGCAGACCGTGGCGTAGAGCAGGCTGTTGCGGGCGGCGTCGGTGAAGTCGGCGGCCCGCCAGCCGGCCTCGATGTTGTCCCACAGCGCGAAGCTGCCCGGGAACCACCGGGCGGTTCCCGAGTAGGAGTCGTTGGAGACGGCCGCGTTCACGATCAACAGGTAGGTGGGCAGCAACCAGATCAGGCCCAGCGCCACCACAACGACATTGCGCACCACCCGGCCGGGGGTCAGGTTCCTCATCGGCTGCTCCTCAGATTCGAGCGCAGATAGATCCACGAAGCGCCGACGACGACGATCGTCAGCACCACCGCGATCGCCGAGCCCTGCCCGGCGTCCTGGAGCAGGAACGTCTCGCGGTACATCGACAGGGCGAGCGTCTCGGAGCTGCGGGCCGGGCCGCCCTGGGTGAGCACCCAGATGACGTCGAAGGCGCGCAGCGCGTTGGCCAGCGTGATGCCGACGACCACGACGGTGACGGCGCGCAGCTGCGGGAACGTGACGTGCCGGAATCGCTTCCAGCCGTCCGCGCCGTCCAGCGCGGCCGCCTCGATGGTCTCCACCGGCACGGTCTGCAGGCCGACGAGGAACAACACGACCGCGACGCCGGTGCTCTGCCAGGTGCTCAGCAGGATGGCGCTGATCGTGTTCTGCGGCCAGAGCAGCAGCCACTGTGCGGTGAGACCGTCCAGTCCGGCCGCGATCAGCAGCTGGTTCACGGCGCCGTTGGTCTGGAGCATGAACGCGCCGACCACGGCGACCGCGGAGCCGGAGATCGCGTACGGCAGCACCACCGCCAGCCGCGCCCAGCGTCCCCATCTCGTGGCATTGGTCATCACCGCGATGGCCAGGCCCAGCCCGACCGGCAGGACCAGCGACCCGACCACCCAGATCAGCGTGTTGACCAGCGACCTGACCAGGATCGGGTCCCGGAACATCTGCGCGTAGTTGGCGAGCCCGGTGAACTCCGGGGCGATGCCCTCACCGAAGAAGCTGCGGTGGAACGTGATGGCGAACGGCGTCAGGAGCACCACCGCCACGCATCCGACGGCGGGGAACAAGAAGGCCGCGCGGGACGCCGCGGCCCGGACCGTCATCCGGCCTGCTTCTTCCAGGCGGCCCACTCGGTCACGGAGGTCTTCTGGATCGCGTCGAGTGTCTTCGGGCCGGTGCCCGGGTCGACCATGAACCCCTGCAGCTCGGTGGTCGCGGCCAGCACCAGCTTGGACGGGAAAGCCTCGTAGAAGCGGTTCAGCAGCACCGGCTTGTCCTGGGCGACCTGGGTCTGCAGCTTCTTGATCAGCGGGTCGGTGGAGGGGACATCGGGATTCGCCGAGCTGTCCGCGAGGAAGGTGGACCAGACCGTCTGCACCGACGGGTCGAGCCAGTTGCCCAGCTGCTTGACCGCGTCCTCGCGGTTCGGCGCGTTGGTGGGCACGGTCCACGCGCCGCCCTCGACGAAGGTCGACCGGGGCGCGCCGGGCGTCACGGTCGGCATGAAGAAGGCGCCGTAGTCCTTGTCCGGCGTCATGCCGGCCAGCTTGAGGTTGCTGTTCTCCCAGGTACCGACCGGGAGCATGGCCACCTTGCCGGATTTCATCATCGCCGGGGCGTCGGCGAGCTTGACGTCGGCCGGGGTGGTCCAGCCCCTGTCGATCCAGCCCTTCCAGATGGCCATCGCGTTCTGGGAGACCGGGTCGGTCCAGGCCGCCTTGTTCTGGGTGAGCTTGGCGTAGAAGTCGGGGGACTGGGCGGCGACCAGGGTCTGGTAGGGGATGAACGACGTCCAGGTGTCGGACTGGCCGGTCCACAGCGGCGTCACGCCGTTCTGCTTGAGGGTGGCGGCGGCCTTCTCGAACTCGGCGAACGTGGTCGGCGGCTCGATGTCGTGCTCGGCGAACAGCGGCTTGCTGTAGAACACCACCCAGTAGGACTGGTACATCGGCAGGCCGTACACCTTGCCCTGGAAGGTGTAATTGGGCTTGAGCGCCGGGTCGACCCAGCCCTTCTGCTCGGCCGAGTTCCACACGTCGGTGAGGTCGGTCAGCAGCCCGGTCGAGGCGAGGTCCTGCAGCTTGTATCCGCTCCACCACTTGACCAGATCGTTGGTCTTCCGGGTGGTGATCGACGTCCGCACCACCTGTTCGTAGTCGGAGGTCGACGGGACGCTGACCGGTTTGATGCCGCGGCCGGTGATCTTCTGCAGCGCCGTGCCGGCGTCGACGAAGCCCTTTTCCCAGGTGGGATTGTCGGAGTAGAGGGAGAGCGGGCCGGCGCCGCCGGCCGGCTCGCTGCCGCGCCCGCAGGCGGCGGCCGACGTGACCGTGAGCACCGCGGTGAGAAGCGCGCTGGCTGTCCGTTTCGTGATCCGCATCTCCGGCACGGTATCGCTACCATAGACACTAGGCAATACGTTGGAAACAAATCCTGCTGGGGCACGGAGATGTGGACTGGGCAACTCTGGTACCGATACCATCGCCGGGGTGGTTGACCAGATGAGTTACGAGTCCGAGCCGATCTACCCGCCGGCGACGGGTGCCGTCCGTCGCGGATGGGACGCGGTCCGCGACGTCCTTCCCCGCCCCGGCGCGGTGCTCGCGATCGACGGCCCGATGGTGCAGGACTGGGCCGCCGTGCTGGCCGCGCTGCCGCCCGATGCGTTGCTCGTCGACATGCGCACCGCGACGGTCGGCTGGGATCAGGTGCGCAAGCGCACCGAGTCCGCCCGCGAGCTGGCCGGCGACCCCGACTTCGCCACCCTCGCCACGGGGACCCTGGCGGATCTCATCGACCGGGTGCCGCCGGTGCCACGCGACCCCGGCCGGCTGACCGTGGTGTTCGGCCCGGGCGCCGCTCTGGCCGGGCACGACGAGCTCTGGTATGCCGACCTGCCCAAGCGGTACGCGGAAAAGGCGACGATCGACGGCCACGGCCGCAACCTCGGCCGGCCGGCCGGCGATGCGGGTGACACGCGGCGCCTGTTCTATGTCGACTGGCCGCTGCTCGACCGGCACCGCGACGCCGTCGCCGCAGACCTCACGCAATGGCTCGACCTGCAGGATCCGGCCGATCCGCAGCTGCTCGCCGGCGCCGATCTCCGCGCCTCGCTGGCCTGGCTGTCCCGTCGTCCGCTGCGCACCCGGCCGACCTTCAACACCACCTCTTGGGGCGGGCACTGGGCGCAGGAGCAGCTCGGCATGAATCCCGGCGCACGCAACACCGCCCTCGGGTACGAGCTGATCGGACCGGAGAGCGGCATCCTGATCGGCACCCGGGACGGCGGCGCCGTCGAGGTACCGTTCCAGCTGCTGGTCGCGTCGCACCCGGAAGCGGTGCTGGGCGAGGCCGTGCACCCGCGGTTCGGTACGTCGTTCCCGATCCGGTTCGACTACCTCGACACGTACGGCGGTGGCAACCTCTCCGTGCACTGCCATCCGCGGCCGGACCGCATGCGTACGGTTTTCGGCTGGCCGTACCCGCAGCACGAGACGTATTACATGATGGTGGGCTCGCCGGAGAACGTGGTGTACCTGGGACTGCGCGACGGCGTGGACCTGGCCGCCTTCGAGCGCCAGGCACACGCGGCACACGACCACGGCGAGCCCTTCGACATCGAACGGTTCGTGCAGCAGCACCCCGCCGACGAACACCAGCTGTTCCTCATCCCAGCCGGCACCCCGCACGGCAGCGGCAAGGGCAACGTGGTGCTCGAGGTCAGCGCGACGCCCTACCTCTACTCGCTGCGCTTCTACGACTGGCTGCGCCGCGACGCCGACGGCCGGCAGCGCCCGGTGCACGTCGGCCACGCGTTCGGCAACCTGGACACCAGCCGCACCGGGCCCGAGTCGCGCGCCGATCTCGTCCAGCGGCCGCGGACGGTCGAGGCCGGCGCCGGCTGGCGCGAGGACCTGATCGGAGCCCTGCCCGAGATGTTCTTCCAGGTGCACCGCCTGGAGCTGGCGGACGGGGCGACGGCGCCGCAGGACACGACCGACCGTTTCCACGTGCTCAACGTGGTGGCCGGGCGGGTCCGGATCCGGACCGGGCTCGGCGAGCACCTGGTGTCGTTCGCCGAGACGCTGGTGATTCCGGCGGCGGCCGGTCGCTACACGGTCACCGCCCTCGGCCCGGCGGGAGCGCGTGTGGTGAAGGCGTTCGTCCGATGATCGCGGCGGTCGAGCTCGGCGGCAGCCACGTCTGCGCGACCCGGGTCGATCCGGCCACGTGGACGGCCCGCGACGATGCGCCGCCGGTCTGGCGGGTGGATCCGCAGGCCGGAGTGCGAGACCTGATCGGGGCGCTCACGGTCGCGGCGCGATCGGCCGGGCCCTTACGGGATACGCCGTTGTGCCTCGCCGTTCCCGGCCCGTTCGACTATGCCGGGGGCGTCGGCCGGTACGCCGGGGTCGGGAAGTTCACGACGCTCAACGGCGTCGATGTGCGCGCCGCCCTGACCGAGGCGCTCGACGGGCAGCCGGCGGAGATCACGTTCGTGAACGACGCCGAGGCGTTCGGGGTTGGGGAGTGGGTCGCCGGGGCCGGCCGGGGCCTGGACCGGATCGCCGGGATCACGCTCGGGACCGGCGTGGGATCGGCCTTCCTCGACCGCGGCCGGGCTGTGCGGGACGGCCCGGCGGTGCCACCTGAGGGCCGGGCCGACCTGCTGGAGATCGACGGCCGCCCGTTGGAGGAGACGGTCAGCACCCGGGCGGTGCTCCGGGCACACGGGCGGCAGGCCGCGGGTGTGCTGGAGGTGATCCGGGCCGGGGACGCCGAGGCCCTGACCGCCTACCGCCGGCTGGGGAGCGCGCTGGCTCCGTACGTCCGCGGTTTCGCCGCCCGGGCCGTCGTGGTCGGCGGCGCGGTGACCCGGTCGTGGGACGTGATCGGGCCTCTGTTCATCGCCGGGCTGGCCGACGGCGGTGCCGAGGCGGAGGTGCTGGTCGCGGCCCACCCGCGGACCGCCGCGCACGTCGGCGCCGCCTGGCTGACGCGGCGGGGGACGGCGCCGTGATGGCGATACCATCGCAGCGATGAACCCGACGATGCGTGACGTCGCCGACTACGCGCGCGTCAGCCCGATGACCGTGTCGCGCACCCTCCGCGACGACCCCGGCGTCGCCCCCGAGAAACGCAGCCGCGTGCTGGCGGCGGTCGCGGCCCTCGGTTACCGGCGCAACGAGGCCGCGCGCACCCTGCGGGTCGGCGGCTCGACCAAGCTGCTCGGCGTCATCATCACCAACATCGCCAACCCCTTCTACGCCCAGCTCGCCCTCGGCATCGAGGACCACGCGGACAAGCGCGGGATGCGCGTCGTGTTCGCCAACTCCGGCGAGAACACCGACCGGGAACGCCAGCTGGTCCAGGATTTCGCGGCCCGCCGGCTGGACGGCATCATCGCGGTGCCGGCCGCCAACCAGCACGACCACCTCGACCCGGCCGGTCTCGCCGCCGTCCCGGTGGTGCTCGCGGCCAGCCCGCCCCACCGGATCAACGTGGACGCGGTGCTGCTGGACGACTTCGGCGGCACCTACGAGGCGACCAGCATGCTGATCGCGCGCGGCCACCGCAACATCGGTTTCCTCGGCCTGCCCGCGGCCACCTGGACCGGCTCGGAACGCTACCGCGGTTATGTGGCGGCGCTGGAGGCGGCCGGACTGGCGGTGCAGGACCGGTTCGTCCGCCGGAACCAGCCCCACGTCGCGGCCGCGGTCGAGGCGGCGAACGCGATCCTCGACCAGCCCGACCCGCCGACCGCCGTCTTCGCCGCCAACAACCGCAACACCATCGGTGCCTACCGCGCCATCCGGTCGCACGGCGGCACGACCGCCCTGGCCGGTTTCGACGACTTCGACTTCGCCGACCTGCTCGACCTGCCGCTGATCGTGGTGTCCTATGACGCCCGTGAGATCGGCCGGGTCGCCGCCGAGTTGGTCTGCGGCCACATCGACAACCCGTCGTCCACCCCGCTGGCCCGCCGGGTGGTCATCCCGACCAAGGTCATCGACTACCCCAACGCCGCGTCCTGAGAATTGGCCATGGCCCCATCGTCGCCTACCAACGGGTCCAGCGCGTTGAGCGTCAACGTGATCAATCCATCCTCGCCCCCGGGCGGGCTACACCTGTGAACCGCTGGTCTCACCGAACCCTGACACCCAGGATCCCCGCCGCCCGGCGCCTGGGGGTGGTGCCGGCCTCGCTGGCTGACGCGGCGGCGAGTTCAGCGGAGAAGACGCCGGCATCCTGACCCGCCGGTGCGACAGGACGTCGGTCAGCCGATCTTGTGCCGGCCGTGGGCGGGCGCGTGGGTGGGCGGCACGATGCCGAACATTTGGCACACTGCCGTTTCGATGGTGAGCTGGAACAGTGACCAGAGCGCCTGGTCGGGCTCGGTGGGCAGCAGGCGGGAACACCTCGGCGGCGGCGTCCTCGGCGACGACCGCGACAAGGTGTCCTCCCGCGGCTGGCGAAGGGCCTCCGCCGTCATCGAGATGTTGTTGATTCGCGATCATAGTCGCATGAAATTCGACGCCACTACGCCATACGGCAGCACGCACGAGCAGCAATTCCGTCTTCTCCCGATAGCCCATCCTGAAGACTTCGTCGTAGCGGCAGATCAGGATGACAGCCATGGCGACGGAATCTCAAACGGCGGTGAAGTCAGAAGTTCGAGCTAGCCTGCCCAGCTCGGCCTGTCGGCTAAAGGAAATGCCGCCTGTCTGACGCCGTGGAGGGCGAGCCCTTCGAGCCGTATCGCATCAGGTACGAGGCTTGCTCGCGGTCCGACTGATTAGGTGAGAAGACGGGTCGAGGATTTCTAACTCGAGGCTGCTGGTGGCATCATGATGGCAAAGCTGCAGACGCTGTGAGCCATCGGGACAGACTGGCTCATTCACTGATGCCCCTCAACTACGGGTGATGTTGCCGGTCCGGCGACGTCCGGATTTGCCGATGACAGTGCGCCAATCCGCACCGAGCAAATTGGCGGTGCTCAGTTGATAAAGGCCTCTTGTCAGCCATTGTGGCTGCCGGGGGCGGTGCTGATCGTCGACGGGCTCTTTCTTCGCAGGATGAAATCGTGGTGGCCTGGGCCTATCTGTGTTCCTGGACGTCCCGTTCAGCGTGAAAGCGAAACGAATGGCGCTTCGCGACGGTACGAACCCCACCCCCGAGAACCCCAGCATGCGACGCTACGTTGAGGCGCAACGCATGTATTTGGACACCTGTTACCGCGTCGGCGCACCGACATCCTGATCGAATTGTTGGATCGGGCTATTCCTGTGTGGGGCTGGCCGGGATGTGCGCGTCCGGGGTCGGGATCCCGTATGCCGGTTGTGGGACGCCGATGGCGGCCAGTTCGGTGCGGCCCTCGTGCGCGCGGTCCGGGATGAGCAGGAGGGTGCAGGCGCGTTCGAATCGCGCGCCGATCAGTTCCCAGCCTTTGACGGATGCGGTCAGTGCGGCTTGGTCGTGGTACAGGCGGCCGCGGGCGCGGGCGAGGCCGGCGGCGGCCCAGTCGTTCTGCTCTGCTGCCGATGCGGCCACGGACAGGCGTTCGGCAGCGTCGGGCAGTCCGGCGACGACCGCCAGTTCGGCTTTGACGGCACGGGCATATGGCTCGTAGCGGTTGGCGACAAAGCCGGTGAACTGCTGGCCCGTTGTCGCGGTCGCGGCACCGACCCGCCCGGTGTGAAGGGCGACCCGTGCGTCAACGAATGCGGCGAACGACGCGTGGTTGCTCAACTGGGTGATGTCGGTGACGTTGGCAGCCTGCGCCGCCCGGGTCCGCCAGAGCCGGAACTGCTCGCTGTCTCCGCGCAGCCCGTAGGCGAGGGCGGTGGCCATCAGAGTCTCTGTCTTCAGCAAGGTGTAGCGCCGTCCGGCACCATGCCAGTCCTCCCACGCGGCACCGGCGAGGCGCAGCGCCTCGTCCAGGTCGCCCATGAGCACCAGCGGCGCGACCAACGTCGTCAAGGCCTTGTGGTGTGCCAGGTCGTCAGCCAGATGTTGTCGAGCGGTCGCTGCCGCGGTGGGTAGGTCACCGACCAGGAGGGCGTACATGACGACAATGCCGTACGCGTCGGATATCTCTACCGCGAAGCGCGGGTCGTCCACGGCGTGCGGGGCGAGCAGGGCGAGCCGTTCGGTGACGATGCTGAGCGCGTCCCGTAGCCGGCCGGCCCTGGCGGCCGCCAGGCCGACCGCGTCGAGGGCGGCGCTGATCAGTATCGGATCGGCGGTGGCGCGCGCGGCATCGGCTGCGGCGGCGGACAGAGCCGGATCGGGTGAGAGCTTTTCGCCGCTGGCGGTCCAGGCCCGGGCGGCGGCAAGGTGCGCTGCGACGACCATGTCGTGGGGGTCGGCTGTGGTCGACGCTTCGGCGAGGACTTCGCGCAGTCGCTGGTGAGGGATTTGACTGCGGTCACCGGGATGCCGGTGACCGGTGATCACGGCAGAAGCCAATGCGATGGCCTGAGTGTTGCCGTCACCGGCAACGCGTGCCTGCTCGGCTGAGCCGAGCAGAAGCCCGTAGGCCTCCTTGAAGTCCCCGAGCGCCAGCGCGCAGTCGGCCGCGGCGCGCAGGTCCTCGGCGGCATCCGTCGGGAGTCGAGCGTGCTGGGCGGCCTGCCGGTGGCGGGTGACTGCTTCGGTCAGGAAGCGCCGTGCGTAGGTCAGACGTCCCAGCGCTCGGGCAAGGCGATGCGGCAGATCGCCCGGGCCGGGGGGCGCCGCGGCCAGGGCTGCGCGTAGATCATCGGCGACGAGATCGAAAATGTCCCGCCATCGCCCGGACCGCGCCGCCAACTGCGCCGCGGTCCGGGCGGCCCAGCGCAGATGCCGCTCCTGGACATCGGCCTGCTCGCCGCTGGTCCGAAGCTGGTCACCGGCGTAGGCGCGGATCGTGGTGGGTAGCCGCCACCAACCTGGGGCGGGCTGTTGATGGGCGACCAGATGCTTGTCGGTCAGCCGGCCGAGCAGGTCGGCGATGGATGCCGGGTCGTGCCCGGGGGTCACCGCCACCGCCGCGGCCAGATCGAAGCTGCCGACGAACACCGCAAGGCGCCGTAACAGGGCACGCTCCTGGTCGTCGAGCAGGTCGTGACTCCAGTCGATCACCGCGCGCATCGAGCGGTGCCGTGCGTCGGTTCCCCGTCCGCCGGCCAGCACCCGCAGCCGATCCTCGAGCGCGACCAGCAAGCCCGCGGTGCCTAACGACGGTGTGCGGGCTGCGGCCAACTCGATCGCCAGCGGAACGCCGTCGAGCTTGGCGCAGATGTCCGCGACCAGGGTCGCGTCCGCGCTGAATGAGGGATCTGACGCCCTCGTACGGTCGACATAGAGTGTCTCGGCGTCGGAGTTCAGCGGCAGTGGTGCGAGGGGCATGACTCGCTCACCGGGTATCCCGAGGCGCTCGCGACTGGTCGCCAGCACCCGCACACCGGCGGTGATGGCGAGGATCCGTTCGGCGAATCCAGCTACCGCGTCGAGCAGGTGCTCGCAGTTGTCCAAAACGAGAAGCGAACGGTGTTGCCCCAACCGTTCAGCGATAGCCTCCTCCAGCGGAACCTTCGGCCGCTCGGCCACGCCAAGTGCGGCCGCGACCGCCTGCGCGACGAATCCGTCGCGTACCGGCACCAGATCCACGAATGCCCCGCCGGCGGGAAAGGACACCGCCGCCGCTTCGGCGATGACCGCTGCGAGTCGGGTCTTGCCGACGCCACCCGAGCCCACCAGGGTGACCAATCGGGAGCATTCCAAGGCGGCCAGGGCCGCGTCACGCTCGGTGCCTCGCCCGACGAAGGACGTCCAGGCGGACGGCACGCCGAGCACCTGTGACCGGCCCGGCCCGACCCGGCCGGCCAGCGCCGCAAGAGCCAGCCTGTCGGAGACTCCATGTTTGCGCAGCAGCGAGGAGACGTGGCTCTCCACGGTCCGGACCGAGATGTGCAAGCTGGCGGCGATTTCCGCGTTTGACAGCCGCGACCCGATGGCGGCCAGCACCTGAGCCTCCCGCTTGGAAACCTTGGGGGGATGCGGAGCAGTCATCGCGCCGGCGGGGGCCTCAGCCTCAGGCCCGGACGCCTCGGCGCGAGAAAGCTTGATCATTGCCACATCATGACCGACCATCGCCCGGTCCGTGGCCCCGTTTTGCGTGGTGAAAATCCGTGGTCAGCACGGATGCCCTCCCCCTGGGGTGTAGCGCACGCTTTGACGTACAACACCGACGCCGTCCGGTCAAGCGTTGCGGGGCAGCGTCAAGCCCGGCTTGCCCCGGCCAGGTCTGGCCCCGCCGTCGCGATCTTGCTGGATCACATGATGCATGCGGTGCGCGCCGGCGCTCTGACGCGATTGATATCTCATCCATGTCTGTAAATGAACTCACGAGAGAGACGCGCATATATGGCACATATAGTCTCCCCCGGCGGGATCACCGCCGCCGAGCATCGCGAACCTTCGACCAGGGTGACCAGATTGTTGCTTGGCTGCGGTGTCGTGGCCGGGCCGTTCTACGTCATCGTCGCCTTGGCGCAGGCGTTGACCCGCGAGCGGTTCGACCTGACCAAACACAGCTGGAGCTTGTTGGCCAACGGCGATCTCGGCTGGATCCAGATCACCAACTTCATCGCCACCGGCATGATGGTCATCGCGGCAGCGGTGGGACTCCACATGACGCTGCGCCCGAAACGCGGCAGCATCTGGGGTGCCCTGCTCCTGGGCGGCTACGGCCTCGGCATGATCGGGGCTGGCATCTTCCGGGCGGACCCGGCACAGGGCTTCCCGGTCGGCACACCCGAAGTCACCGCCGTGAGCACACACGGCCTGCTGCATTTCGTGTTCGGCGGCGTCGGATTCTTGTGCGTGATCGCGGCCTGCTTCGTGTTGGCCGACCGGTTCGTCCGCGACGGGCGGCGCGACCTGGCCTGGTTCTCGCGGATCACAGGGATCGTCTTCCTCGCGGGATTCGTCGGCATCGCCAGCGGCTCACACGGTCCCACGACCGTAACGTTCGTCGCCGCGATCCTGATCGTCTGGAGCTGGCTGTCCACGGTGTCCCTCCACCTATACCGCCATGTCGCTATCAAGGACCGTCAGAAGTGCACCGACATGTCCCAACGACCACGCAACTCATGACACGGGGTGACGGCGGAGCCATCGAGACACGGCGACCAGGCTGACCGCCGACGCGGGAATTGGCGCTCCAGGACCGATGAGTTTCGCGGCCGAGCGTTGTCTGACCCTTTGACGGCTGCACCAGCGCGGCAAACAGCGTCACAGCCCGTGCCCGACTTGTTCGTCCGAAAGGAAGGTCCGCCATGAGATTCCAGACCACCGTCCTGACCGCCGGCAAGACCACCACCGGTGTCGCCGTGCCGGCTGCGATCGTCGACGCGCTCGGCAGCGGAAAGCGACCGAAAGTCCGGGTGACCATCGGCCAGCACACCTTCCGTAGCTCGGTGGCGCCGATGAACGGCACCTACATGCTCGGCCTGAATGCCGACGTCCGGCAGCAGACCGGCATCGCCGGCGGAGACGTCATCGAGCTTGAGATCCGGCTGGACACCGAGCCCCGCGAGGTCGCCGTCCCGGCCGACTTCTCCGCTGCCCTCGACCAAGAACCGCAGGCCCGGAACTTCTTCGACCAGCTGTCTTACAGCAACCGCAGAGCACACGTCCTCTCGATCGAAGGCGCCAAGACCGACGCCACCCGACGCCGGCGCATCGAGAAGTCCGTCGCCACGCTCGCCGCCGGCAACGCCCGCTGACCAACCCACCCTGCCCGTGGCGCCCCGCGCACCGACGTTCGCGTCCCACCGCACGTCCATCGACCAGCTCTGCCAACCAATCGAAGGAACATCATGAACTTCGTCACCTCCCCGGACGGCACCCGCATCGGCTACGACCGCATCGGCTCAGGTCCGACGATCATCCTGATCGGCGGTGGTCCGGTCGACCGGAGCGCCGAGTCGCCGCTGGCCGCGCTGCTGGCAGAGCAATTCACCGTCTACAGCTACGACCGCCGCGGGCGAGGTGACACCGTCGACACCGCCCCGTACTCGGTCGACCGCGAATTCGACGACCTCCAGGCACTCATTACCGAAGCGGGCGGATCCGCGATGATGTACGGCACCTCCGGCGGCGGGATGATCGCGATCCAGGCCGCCGCCCGCGGTCTGGCCATCACCAAGCTGGCGCTGTGGGAGGTCCCTTACATCCTTCCCGGCACCCGCGAGCCCATCCCGGCCGACTACCGTGACCAGCAATACGCCCTGCGAGCGGACGGCCGGTTCAGCGACATGATGGAACTGTTCATGCTCAAGGCGGCGCTCATGCCCGCCGAATTCGTCGCCGGCATGAAGAACGCCCCGTTCTGGGACGCGATGGCCGCCAGCGCGAGCTGCCTGACCTACGAAGCCGACGTCGCCGCCGACTTCGCCCTGCCGTCCGACGCGCTGAAGTCCATCACCATCCCCACCCTCGTCATCGACGGTGCGACTATTCCCTGGATCACCGCGGCGGCCGAGGCGATCGCCAACGCTCTCCCACACGCCCACCGCACCACGCTGCCAGGCCAGCCGCACAACGTCGACGCGGCCGCCATCGCCCCCATCGTCACCGCATTCTTCGCCAGCAAGTCATGAGGAAGGTCATCGCCCAGCACACCGTGTCCGCCAACGGTGTCATGGAGGCGCCTGGGGGAGTGTCGGGGATAGCAAATTGGCCATTGACGGGGGATCGGTGCCGTCGTCAGGCTGCTGGTGGGGAGTACAACGCTGTGCTGTTCCGGATTTTGCGGTCATAACTGCTCGCTACGAAGGAGCGACCAGCGAGTTCAATCCCGTTGCGGCCTTCAGCTGTTATGGAGGAGTAATTTTGGCGGTACTCGGGCTGCTGGTATGGCTACTCCTCAGCCGTTCTGCTGAACGTGATCGGCAGCATGAAAGTGACTGAAAGAATAGGCCTGGATCTGACAGATGCGACGCGCTCATTTGCCGCTGGTAGAGCGCGGTGGGATCGGCTGGCTAAGTTCGGTAGCTGGTGTTTGACGGCACCTGGAGCGGTCGGATGTGTTATCCACAGCTCTTTCCGCAGGGCTCTGTCGGCCGTGTTTCTGCGGGCTGCGGCGGTTGTGGCGGCAGGCTTGCTGTGCCCCGCGCGTGGTTGGAGGGAAGCAGTGGGGTGCAAGGCGATGCCCCGTGCTCGGCCGGTACCGTCGGTGTCGACATCGGCCGCCAGCGGAACTAGGGATTGATGATGGGTTGGACTGAAGCTGACGGTGATGCATTGAGCCATTTTGAGCCATTTTCATCGTGCCGGTGCCGGTGCCGGTGCCGGTGCCGGTGCCAGTGCAGGTCGCGAGGGCACGCAGTCTGATGTGGACATAAGGCGAGGCTCCCGGTAAGACAGCAGTCGACCAAGATCCGATGCCCCAACCGGGAGCCTCGCTGTGCTGTCTTACCCTGCTGCGATTCCGCTGTCCACCCGCACCCTGAACCACCTCGCCGACCTCATACGGGCACACCGCACCCAGCGCCGTTCCCGATGGCGACGCCTTGATCCTGGCCGGCAAGCCCTGCTCGCCCTGGCCCACCTGCGCAACGGCGACACCCTGACCCGCCTGGCCTGCGGATTCGAAATCGGCGTCACGACGGCCTGGCGATATGTCCGCGAAGCCATCGACCTGCTCGCCGCCACCGCAGACGACCTGGCCACTGCGATGGCCCGGATCCGTCTGCTGGCCTACGCAATCCTCGACGGCACGTTGATCCCGATCGACCGGGTCGCCGACCAGAAGCCCTACTACTCCGGTAAGCACCGCCGTCACGGCGTGAACGTGCAGGTCATCGCGGACCCGGTCGGCCGGCTCATCTGGGCGTCGGCGGCTCTGCCCGGCTCCACCCATGACCTGACCGCCGCCCGCATCCACCAGATCATCGAAACCCTGACCAGGGAAAACGTGATGACGTTCGCCGACAAGGCCTACCAGGGCGCCCGCGGCAGCATCCGAACACCGTTCAAACGCCACCGCTCCCGGCCGAAACTGTCTCGCTGGCAGAAGAAGGTCAACCGCGCCAACGCCCGGACCCGCGCCAATGGCGAACGCGCCAACGCGACCCTCAAGACCTGGAAAATCCTGACCAAGCTGCGGTGCTGCCCACGCCGCGCCACCGCGATCGTGCAGGCCATCCTCGTCCTACACCACGTCGAAAACCCCATCTACGCATGATGAAAACGGCTCAATGCGTTGGATGGGTTCGGCGCCGGTGTGATGATGGTGTCGTGTTGATCGAGGAGTTGTCGTGTCTCGCGGATGACCCGGCAGATTGTGGATCGGTTGCTGTGTGACAGGTGTGCCAGCGTGTCGGGAGGCAGAGACAACCGCAGGTGCAGGATGGTGGCCAGGACCCGGTCGGGGAAACCGAATGTGGATGGGCGCCCGGATCGTGGGGCGTGGGGCCGGATTCCGTTGTGGCCGGCGGCTTCGACGGCTTGTTGGTGGGCCGCTTTCGTGTGGCTTCACGCCGACCGTCGACGATGGCTTCGAGCGCGGCGGTCAGTGCGGTCGGTTCGTCGGGGGTCATGCCGGTGAAAGTGGGATGTGACAAGGACTCCGGTGGCTCGGCGGGGGTGCTGGTGGGTGCCTCGTTGTCGGGTGTGGCGGGGTGCAGGGTGTAGTTCCAGTCGCCGTGGAAGCACTGCCGGCCAGGGTTCTTGAAGTCTCCGAGAAGTTCTTTCTTCTTCGTATCGACACTGATCCCCGGCTGACCGGCGTCGCGGTGAGTACGGGCCTGTTCGTTGAGATAGGTGAACTGCCCGTCGCGGTCCGGGTGTTGCTTGCCCTCCAGGGTTTTCGTGTTGCTCTGCAAGCTGAAACCGTCTTCGCGCAACAGATCAGCGACGACGTCGGCGGAGACCCGATGGCCTTGGCCGGTCAGTTCGCCAGCAAGGTTCCGGGTCGATTTCGTGGTCCACCGCAGCGGTGACATCGGATCACCGCGCTCGTCCGGCTCAACCATGGCCATCAACGCTGGACGCAACCCGGGATCGAGGTCCACGACCCGTTTGCGGGCCCCCGCCGGGCCTACGCGTTGACCCAACGGCACAGCACCGGCGTCGAGTTCATCGACGCCGAGCGCGACCGTCGCCTCCCGAACCCCGGCAGCCCCGGCCACCGCCCGGATCCCGCCATGGCCCAGCACCCGCGCCTCGGCACCCATCAACAACCGGCGCTGCCGCTCATCCAGATGCGGAAAGATCGCCTGGAACTTCGCCACCAGTTGCTCTTGAACCCCTGCCATCACACCCATAACAGATCAACGGACCACAATCCGGCAAGCTACGGGTTATTCCTCTGCGAGCCCTTAGCGGCCCGATCCGGTGCCGTGCGAGCTATCGGTGTGCGTCCAGCATGATGCCGAGTTCGGCCGGCGGAGTGCCCTTGCCTACCCGCGGCTAATCGCTGTTTGCCAATCCTAGTCGTCCCTTGTGGAGAGTGTTGGTGCCGTCGGCGGCGTGTCATGCGCACGGCGGTAGTCAACCCATTTCCAGCTCGGGGTCGACACAAACGCGGTCACGTCCCGCGTGCTTGGCCGCGTACACCAGTTCGTCAGCCCGGGCGAGCAGGGCACTCGGCACAATATCGCCCCTGGTCGCGGTCATACCGATGCTCACGGTGACGGTAAGGTCGTTTGCGAGCTTTTGCCACGGATAGGCCGCAATATCGTGCCGGAGCGCTTCCAGATGGGGCGCCGCCGCCTTCGGGCCGATCCCGGGCAGGATCAGCAGGAACTCCTCGCCTCCCGTGCGGGCCGCGAAGCCGGGGAACTCTGCAGTGGAGGCCGGGACGGCCGCAGCCAGTAGACCTGCAATGACGACGAGGGCCTGATCGCCGATCTGGTGGGAGAACGTGTCGTTCACACGTTTGAAGTGGTCCACGTCAATCACCGCCGCTACCAGCGCCACACCGACGCGTTCTGCGTTATCGATCATCGCGGGTAGGTGTTCGTCCAGGTGACGACGGTTCGGCAGTCCGGTGAGCGGATCGTGCCGGGCCTGCTCCCGGAACCGTGCGGCGTCCTCGCGCGCCTCAGCGGTTTCGAACATCGCCTGACGGGTGCGAGCCTGCGCCTCGCGCTGCTGGGAGATGAGTTCAATGTCGGCTGCGTAGAACGCCTTGTGCGTCAGAAAGGCGCGCTCGAATTCGCCGCACGCGCCGTACAATTCGGCCTGTTCCTGTAGGAGCTGCACACTGATCTTGGTTAGGTTCCGCTCGTCGCACAGGAGCCGGCAACGATCGAGCGTGTCCTGCGCGGCCGCGGTGGCCCCCAGGTGGCGTTGGGCCACCGCGAGGGTCGCCATGAACTGGGCCAACGAGTCGACCTCCTGCTCCCAGCTACCGGAGCATGCGTGAATGCTGGCCCTGGCGGCCTGCTCGGCTTCGGCATACCGGCCGATTGCGATCTGGACCTGCGCCACGGTGTCCAGGTAGTTGGGGTTCAACTCGGATTGGTGCTCTGCGGCGACCGTCTGCAGCCCTTGGACCACCTCCCACGCGCGCTCAGCATCACCGGCCTCGAGTTCCGAATAGGCCAGATTGTTGAGCACCGCCAACTGGCGCTGCACGTCACCACTGGCTACCGCGAACCGCTCAGCCTGCTGGTAGCGCTTGCGGGCCTGCTCGAACGAGCCCGTTGCGTTCAGCGCCCCGCCAAGGGCCATGAGGTAAGCCGACCGCGTGCGAGCCGGCGCGGAGTCTTCCAAGTGCTGCACCGCGCTGACCGCGTGTTCAAGGCAGGCCGCCATATCACCGAGAGCGTAGAAGATCCGCGCTGACAGCCGGTCGCTGCGTGCACGCAGCGCGCGGTGATCATGTTTGGCGGTCCACGCGTTGACTTCCCAGAGGACACTCGCCACCGCAGTGGCCTGTCCCTCGCGCTGCCACATGTCCGCCTGCAACAGGCGCGCCCGCAGGCGCAGCTCTGAATCGCCCAGGGCTTTTGCGGCCCGCTCGATCTCGGCCGCCTTGGCCAGGACGACCAGAACGTCGAAGGCGAGTGGGTCCTCAAGATCATCGAGCTGGGTGGCCAGCTCATCCGCGCGGCGGATCGGGGTGGCCTCGGGGTGCCGCGGCTCGCACGGCGAGGCGCTCAAAGCGGGCGCCATCGGCGCGTGCTCCGAGCCATCTACCGCCGGCCACTTTCTCACGGTGCCCCAATCGGCGCCGCGGCCGTGAACGGTAGAAGATTGAGGTCGTGATCTGATCCTGGGCCGGCCCGCGGGTCCGATCGCGAATATCGTGGCCACCGTCCTCGATCTCGCCCTCCGCCCACGACCGGACAGTAGTGTCCTTCGCTCGCGGGACGTCGGCGCCCGCTGGCACGACAAATCACGGCGGATCGCGTCGTTGTCGCTGATCCGATCCGCCGTGATGTGGTGTCGTGGGTCAGTTCCAGGATGCGGTGGCCCAGTCTTCGCTCGACCAGGAGCGGCCGGTCCAGGTGCCGGCTGACCAGGACCGACCCGACCAGGACCGGCCCGACCAGCTCGGGTCGACCCAGGATGTCGCCGAGCCGCCCCATGGCGCGCCCGACCAACTGGCGTCGGCCCAGGTCCTGGAAGCGAACGAGCTACCCGTCCAGCCGTCTCCGGCGATCCGGTTGCCCATCCACGAGCCACCCCGCCATGACGTGCCGTCGGCGGACGCCTTCGACCAGGCCGCGGTGTCGAACGGTCCGTAGATGGTGTTCTGCCCACTGAGCGCCACGCCGTTGGTGACCACTCGGCTTCCGCCCCGGGCGCTGTCCAGCGAGCCGGAGGCATCGGACAGCATAAATGTCTGGGCGAGCGTGGTCGGTGTCAGGCCGAGAGCCGCGTTGACGTTGATCTCCCGGATGCCGCGCTCGGCGGCGATGCCGATCCTCATGTACGTGCCTTGCCTCAGCACGTCCTTGACCTGGTCGGGCGTTAGCGTGGGCTTGGCCTGTAGAAGCAGTGCCACTGCGGCGGAGGTCACCGCGGCGGCCTGCGACGTGCCGCTGCCCCGGAACAGGGTGGCGCCGACGCGCGCGCCCGGATAGCTGTTGTCGATGTTCGAGCCCGGCACGCGCAGCGAGGCGATCGACTGACCGGGGGCCAAAAGGTCGGGCATCTTCTCCGACGTCGCCAAGTTGCTGAACGTGGACAGCTCGTCATCGGCGGTCGACAGGGTGCCCTTCGTGCTGGTGGCGGCCACCCCGATGGTGTAAAGGTCGCTCGCCGGGTTAGCGAGGCGCACCGACGAGTTGCCGTCATTGCCGGCGGCGGCGACCACCACGATGCCGGCCTTCCAGGCCCGCTGCACCGCGAAGCTGAGCGGATCGCTCCAGAAGTTCGGGTTGCCACCGCTGCCGTACGACAGATTCAGCACCCGGATCCGGTTGGCCGGGTCGTCGTTGCGGTGCGCCACGACCCAGTCGATCGCCGCGATGACCTGCGTGACGTCAACGGCGCCGTTGGCGGTGCCCAGCTTCAGCGACGTCAGCTTGGCTTTGGGGGCAAGGCCCTTGGCGCCGGTTGCGGTGTCGTTGCCGACGATGATGCCCGCCATGTGAGTGCCATGACCGTAGGTGTCGAGATAGCGCAGACTCGCCGACTGCGACTCGAACGACAGGTCTGGCCCGTTCACGATCTGGGCCGCGGGCACGCCGGGCACTCCTGCCACACCGGTGTCGATCAGCGCGACACCGACGCCCGCGCCGGTGAGGTTGGCGGCGGCGCCGACGTCAGCGCCGACAATCGTCCGGACGTCCTGGAGACTGGTGCCGCTGGACGCCGTCGAATCGGCGCTCAACCACAGACCCGACCAGCCACCACCCGGGCGGACGTTTTCGCCCGAGGTGAAGCCGACCGGGCCGGCGACCACGAGTGGGACCAGCGCGGTCGCCACCGCCGCCGAAAGCAGGCGAGATGATCTGCCCCATTGTTTCACCGTAGACACAAGATGTCCTTTCCTGAGATGCCGAGGCTGAATGGCCTGGCCCACCGTTCGGCCAGAGCCCTGCTCGTCCCGTCCGTACTCCACGAGCCCTGACCCGCGCCGGTCGCCGCCACCGGCTCAGGCATGCCACAAACCCGCCGGCGGGTGAGGATCCAGAAGCCACCGGCAGCGCGGTCGGTCCCGAGCTATCGGCGCGGCAGCCCGGCACGTCGCGGGCACCTCCGGGACGGTTCCTCGCTTGCGGCACCCATCTCTCACGGCATTGCTCATGCTGAACTCGTCTCCCTTCGCGCCGGCAGTGCTGGGGGGTTCGCTAGCCGGGGCCACCCGGGTCGATCGTCCGACGCATGCGAAATCTGAACAGAACACGTAACTTCCGTTCGGGTGGGCTTGGCCCGTTTGACGGACAGGGTCGATGTGTTGATCTTGTTCAGGCAGCTTGACGTGCTGGTAGCAGGTCCTCGTGGTGGGTGGCTTCGTATGCGGTGGGCCTGAGGTAGCCGAGGGTTGAGTGTCGGCGGCGGGTGTTGTACCAGCCTTCGATGTACTCGAATATTGCCTGGCGGGCGGCGGTGTGGGTTGGCCAGGGTTGCCGGTGCAACAGCTCGGTCTTGATGGTGGAGAAGGACGACTCGGCGACGGCGTTATCCCAGCATTGCCCGCGCCGGCCGACCGACAGGCGGATCCCGTGGACGGCGGCGAGGCGGGCGTGTTGGGCACTGGTGTACTGGCAGCCGCGATCGGAGTGGAAGACCAGTCCGGACGCGGGCCGGCGCCGCACGAGGGCGTCGGTGAGAGCGTCGTCGACCAGGTCGGTCTTGAGGTGATCGGCGACGGCCCAGCCGACGATGCGGCGTGAGGCGAGGTCGATGACGGTGGCCAGGATCTTGAGTCGAGGGTCTACATCTGTCAGTAGCGGAAGTTGGCGACCACGGCGCTGAGCTCGCCGGACATGCGGGCGAGGTCGGCGGTGGCTTGTTGGGTTTCGGCGACGCCTTGGCTGGTGAGGCGGGCTGCTTCGGCGACGCCGGTGATGTTCTGAGCGATATCGCCGGTGCCGGCGGAGGCTTCGGTGACGCTGCGGCTCATCTCCGCGGTGGTGGCGGTCTGTTCCTCGACTGCCGAAGCGATCGTTGTTTGAATGTCGCTGATCCTGGCGATGACCTTGGAGATCTCCTCGATCGCCGTGACGGCACCGGTGGTGTCCGCCTGGATGGCCTGCACTCGGCGGGAGATGTCGTCGGTGGCGCGCGCGGTCTCCTGGGCCAGGTCCTTGACCTCACTGGCCACGACCGCGAAGCCCTTACCGGCCTCGCCGGCCCGGGCGGCCTCGATGGTGGCGTTGAGAGCGAGCAGGTTCGTCTGCCCGGCGATCGAGGTGATGACTTTGATGACGTTGCCGATCTCGGCGGACGACTCGCCGAGCTTGTTCATCGTCGTGGATGTCGCGGCGGTGATGGCGACGGCGTCGGTAGCGACCCGGGCGGCCTCAGTGGCGTTCTGCGAGATCTCGCGGATCGAGGCATTCATCTCCTCACTACCGGCCGACACGGTCTCGACACTGCGGGAGACTTCCTCCGCCGCGGCCGACACGGTCAGGGCCTGCGCGGAGGTCTCTTCCGCCGATGCGGCGATTTGCGCGGAGACGCCGGACATCTGCTCGGACGCGCTGGCCAGCGAGGTGGCGGAGCCCTCGATGGTCGCCACGGTCTGGCGCAGCCCGGCTATCGCGGCGTCCAGGGCCAGCCCCATCTGCCCGGGCTCGTCGCGAGTGCTCAGCCCGGTGGTACGGGTCAGGTCGCCGGCCGCGAGGCCACCACAGATGTCCTTCACCCTGGACAACGACCGAACGATCCCGCGGGCGATCAGGAAACCCAGGCCCATAGCGAGCAGCAGCCCGGCAACCAACAGCAGGATCGCCGTGGTGCGGCTGGATTGGTAACCGGATTTGGCGTTTCCGGCGCTGTCGGCGGCGGCAGCGTTCTCTGCGGAGCTGAGCGCCTCGACGTCGGCGTAGACCGCTTTCAGAATCGGCAGGGCCTCGTTGTCGCGGACCTGTTCCCATTCCTTGATGTCCTTGCGCTCTCCAGCGGGAATCATCTTGGTCTGCGCGACCTGGGAGTAGGCCTGCCAGTTCGTCTCGAGGCGCGCGATCACCGCGGGGTCACCGGCGGGCTGGTTGCCGCGGTAGGCGGTCATCGCCGCGTCGAAGGCCAGTAGATCGGCGGCGAACGCCTGGCCGAATTTGGTCGTATTGGCCTCGCTCAGCGAGACCGCCTGCATGGCCACGTCGACCCTGGCCTGGGTCATCGCGGTCTGGACCCGGCCCGCGGCCCGGACGTTGGCGACGTTGCGGTGGTAGATGTTCTGCGCGGAGTCGCTGGCCTTGCTCAACGCTTGCAGCCCGGCGAGCCCGACAATGAGCGCGACCAACCCCGCGACGCCGACCGCGCCGAGAATCTTGACGTTCACACTCAGATCAGCGAAGAAACGCCGCCTGGGCGCCGGTCCGACGTTCATGGCGATCGAACTCATTCCAGGAATCTCCTGACTCCGTGGCGGCGTGCGGCCGGAACGACCCCGCACCATCGCCGGCACCGGCCCGGACACGAGGTCTAACCAACCGACCCTAGGCCGCAACAACGCGTCACACAGCCGTTTGCCCCATTCATCAGGAACTGCCGACAACATGTACTGCCGGAATTCATACGAGCTGCCCTGCGCGTCGGCCGCGCCCCGCCGGGATGTCGGGGGATCCCTCCCTCAGCCGCCACGTCCAGCTTGGCGAGGAAGCCTCTGCCCGGATCACCACCGAGAACGACGACCACAACCGCCGACGACGCCGCTGAGGAGGTCAGCGCCGGATCCGCTTGTATCGCACCAAACCCCGTTCGTGGTCGAGACCTCGCATTCCGAAGATCGGGTCAGGCTGCTCGGTGATACTCGTTGATCACGCCGCCGAGGCATCGCCGTCTTGGCGCATGGTCGGCAAGGGGCCGATGAGAGAAGAACGCGCTCCGGTCCGGCTCCCCGCCCCGATCGTCATCCCCTGCGATGTCTCGTGCACGGTGTTGCGCGACTCGGGCCGGGCGATCGCATCGAGCTCGCGTACGGACCGCACTCGGCCTATGTGCTGCCGCCGCGAGGCGCTCCGCGCGGTCGGTGAGCAGGCGCAGGCGCGCGTCGCTCTGGTCCACATCCACGTGGCGGAGACCGAGGAGGAGGACCGGGCACAGCGTGCGGAGCTCGGTTCGGTGCCCGCGCTGCTCGAGTCGGTTGGGCTGCTGCGGTCCCGGCTCCTGGCCGCCCACGCCGTGCACCTGTCGGACGCCGACATCGGCCTGCTCGCCTACGCCGGGGTGGCGGTCGCACACTGCCCGTCGTCCAACGCGAAGCTGGGCTCCGGTGTCATGCGACTCCCGGCCCTGCGGGCGGGGGCGTACCCATCGGGCTCGGCATCGACGGCCCGGCGAGCAACGACCGCCTCGACCTGCTCGACGAGGCGCGCACCGCCGCTCTCCTAGCCCGGGTGACCGGCCGCGACCCGGCCGCCATGGCGGCGGCGGACGCGTTGCTGCTGGCCACCCGCGGCGGCGCCGAGGCCCTGGGCCGGGGCGACATCGGCGCCCTTGAGGCCGGACGGTGGGCCGACGTGGTGCAGGCGCTCCGCTACTACCGCACCGACCGCGGCCACAACGAGCACTCGACCAACCGCCGCCTCACCCGCGGCGACACCCTGCTCATCGGCTTCGACGCGTTCCACCTGGTCGACCAGCTGATGACCCAGCCGCTGCAGCTAGTCCTGGCCGAGAACCTCGACGGCACCGGCTTCGACTCCTCCGCCGAGCGACTTTGGGATCTGGCCCCCAACCGCATCGACCGCACGGTCATCAAGGAAGCCCGTCACTACGAGATGTACGACGTGCCGGAGTACGTCGACGCCGCGGTCGAACGCCTGGCCGGCTTCTACAACGACCACCTCTGACCCACAGCGGGTCTGAGCCGATCGAGCGATTCTCTCGTTTGTTGGGCGCGCCTGTCCTCTCTCCAGATCGGACGCCCCGTGCCCGCGCCTCTGCCGCACCCCGGTCCCGCTAGTCCCGGCTCAGGCGACCCGCGTTGCCGGACTCGGGGCGCGTGGCGGCCAGTTCCGCATCATGGCCGCGGACTTCCGGTGGAGCACGATCGGACGGGCCGCGTGGTTCCTGCCGGTCGGCGCGCCGCCGGACGCGATGGTCTTTTCCTGGTTCTCTGGTTCCGGGGCAGCGGACCGCGCGTCTTGCTGTCCCGGCGAGGGGTGCCCGGCCGCCGTCGCGGTAACCGACTATGCCGAGGCCTCCGCCCTCATGGCCGTCCTCGACCGCGCCGTCTTGCAGGACCCTCTGTTGAATCTGGGCGAGCGTGCCGGCGCGCACCTCACTAACATCGAGAAGGCCGGCGAGATGTTACTGGAAAGCGATCGGGTCTCCCCGGGCGAGGTTCGGTGCCGCCCGCAGGGCCCACGAGGACCGGCATCGGAAGATCGGTTACGGGCGCAGGATGAGTTTGCCGCCGGGCCGCCCGGATGCGCTGAGTTCGGCGGCCTCCTGGATGGCCTCGAGCGTGAAGGTCCGGGCGATCGTGACGGTCAGGACGCCGTTGCCGGCCAGCCGGGCGATCTCGTTCAGCAGGTCGTAGCGCATGTCGATCTGAGTGGTCCGGGTGCCGAGTTCAGCGGCGGCGGCGAAGTCCGAGATGGTCAGGACCAAGTCGGGGTTGCCGGTCAGCTCGATCAGGATCGGCAGTGAACCTCCGGCCGGACTGGCCTGGCCGGGGCGGTCGGCGCGGCCCCCGGTCGGGGTGGCGTCCAGAGCCCGGTCGATGCCGCCGGCGGCCAGGGCGGTCACCCGCTCGCTCATACCTTCGCCGTAGTGAGTCACGGTAGCGCCGGCCTCCCGCAAGGCGGCGGCCTTGGCCGATCCGGCTGTGGCGATCACCCGGACGCCGCGGTGCAGAGCGAGGCGCACCGCCGCCTCGCCGACGGCGGAGCCAGCGCCGTGGACGAGCAGCAGTTCACCCGGCTGGACGCCGAGGTCGTCGAGGGCGTGCAACGCAGTGTCGGCGGCCATCGGCAACGCGGCGGCCTGTTCGTCGGTGACGCCGGCGGGAAGACGCGCCCACGTGGCCATCAGCGCGTGTTCGGCGGCGCCGGCCGTCGGGCCGTCGTAGGGCGCCGGCCCGAACACCCGATCACCGATCTCGACGCCGGTGACGCCCTCGCCGATCGCGTCGACAACGCCGGAGACCTCGAGCCCGAGACCGCGCGGCGGTGGCGGCAGTTGGTCGGCGAACAGGCCGGCGACGTTCGCCCAGTCGGCGGGATTCAGGCCGCAGGCCCGTACCGCGATCCGGATCTGGCCGGGGCCCGGTTCGGGCATAGGGAGGTCGCGGAGCACGATGACGTCGGGAGGGCCGAACCGGTCGAACTGCAGAGCCCTCATCCGGTGACGCCGATCGTGCCGATGCTCGGCGGTGTCCGGGGCTCGCAATGCCTCGTTGATCATGGCCAAACCGTACGGACCGCGACATGACTCAGTCGATGCTTCCCTGCGTCCGATGGTTAACCTTGTGCGTCATGGATGTGGTGAGTGATGTGCTCAGGGTGGCCGGGGTTCGAGGCACGCTCGGCGCATGCGTCGAGGCCGGCGGGCGGTGGGCCGTCGCCGGCGAGGACGGCTCGGCTGCGGGTCTGCACGCCATCACCGCGGGCGAGGCCTGGCTTACGCGGGCAGGGCATTCGCCGCTGCGGCTGTGCGCCGGTGATGTCGTGCTGCTCGCGGCGGGAGTCCCTTACGTGCTGGGTGACGCGCCCGGTTCGCCGGTGACAGCATGTGATCCGGCCGCGCTGGCCCGGTCGCGGCGGACCGGTGAGGCGGTCCGGTTCGGGGTCAGTGCCCCGGACACCAGGATCATCACCATCGCCTATGACTGCGACCGCACCGTACGGACCCAACTCCTGTTCGCCCTGCCCGAGCTGATGCACGTCCGGGGCAGCACCGGCGCGGACGGCCTCGACGACACCGTACGGATGCTCGGCCGCGAACTCGCCCATCCGCAGTTTGCTACCACGGCGGTGCTCGCGTCCCTTGTCGACATCGTCCTGATCCAGGTGCTGCGCGCTTGGCTACCTGCTCATGCCGGCGAACGCCGAGGCACCTGGCTCGGCATGATGGGCGACCCGGTCGTCCATCGCGCATTGCAGCACCTGCATGCCGACCCTGCCCGCCAATGGACCACCGAGACCCTCGCTGCCACGATCGCCGCCTCACGGTCGACCCTCACCCGCCGCTTTCCCGCGGCTGTCGGCATGGCACCCGCCGCCTACCTCACCCAATGGCGGCTGGACCTCGCCGCCAGCCGCCTGAGGACCACCGACCAGCCCGTCGAATCCATCGCGGTAGCCGTCGGCTACAACTCCACGCCGGCGTTCAGCCGCGCCTTCACCCGGTCTCATGGCGCCCCGCCCGGCCGTTACCGGACGATGCACCGCCCGAGCTGAGCAAACGGCGCACAGTCCCTGCTCCGAGGTCACCGGAACTCGGTCCGGATCTGGTTCACTCGACATCACGCCTAACGTCATCCCCATAGGCAGCAAGCACGAGCGCCAGTAACGGGAGGACGAACCCCACCGGCGCTTCGACGACCTGCTCCGGCCCGGCCATCCCGGGATTGCTCGGCGCGCTCCGCCAGATACAAGGCCGACGCGGGCTGAGATCAGGAAATGTACTGCTGTCCATTTGCGACATGAAGCCCGTACTCTCTGCTACAAAGCAGATGATCCGCCCGCCGCCACCCGCGGGAAACCGCCACCTCTGCGAGGGCGACTCGGCCACTTCTGTGTCACATCACCGGAAGGGCCGCCGAGGTGTCCGTGATCCTGCTGCCAACCGCCCGCCCTGGTTACCGAGAGGCGGCGATCGCGCCTACGTGCACTGGGTGCACCGGTGTTTGCTGGTAGCGCGTATCTGCTCATGATCAGATGTCCGGTCTATCGATCGTGCCGGTATGGCGGGTCGCGCCGGGTGGCAACCATTTGCGTCGTACGTGTTGTTGATCAGGCAGCAGGAGGAGGCGGTGTGGAGGACTTCGAAGCATATGTCGCGGTGGCTTGGCCACGGCTGCTGCGATCTGCCTGGGTACTGACGGGCGACTGGCATCGGGCGGAAGACCTGGTGCAGACGGTCCTGGCCAGGGCTTACGGGCGGTGGCCGCGGTTGCGAGACGGGGCGCCCGACGCGTACCTGCGCACCATGTTGGCGACGACCTATCTCACGTGGTGGCGCCGGAAGGCGCGTAACGAGATCCCGACGGACCCGCTGCCGGACGGCCCGCACGGACCGGGCCAGGACGCTCATGGACGGGTCGAGTTACAGGAGGCGATGCGGCGCGCGCTGCTCGTGCTCCCTCGACAGCAGCGCGCCGTAGTCATGTTGCGATTCCACGCCGATCTGACTGAGGTCGCCACCGCGCGGGCGCTGAACATCAGCGTCGGCACGGTCAAGTCCTACACCGCCCGGGCCTTGGCCACGCTGCGCGACGATGCATCCCTGCGCGGGCTACTTACCGAGGAGGTACCACGATGAGTACGGACCGCAAGCTCACGGAACTGCTCGACGTCGCGACCACCGACGTGCCGGCGGGATACCTGGCGCCCCCGCTCGCGGCCATCCATGGACGGGTGCGCCGCCGCCGACAGGCGTTCGTTGCTGTCGCCGCAGCCGCCGTCATCGTCGTGCTTGCCGGTGGGTACTCGCTCGGGGCGCGGATGCTCGTCGAGCCGGACCCGCAATTGCCGGTCGGGCGCACCCCGTCACCCAGCGCGTCGTCCACTCCTGGATTGCCTTGGTTCTCCGCGATGGTCGCTCGCGACGACACCACAATCACGGTGTACGCCAGCGCGAAACGGTGCGAGCGGCTTGATCGCCCGCGGGCCCGGATCGCCGCTCAGGACGCCGCGCGGCTCACGATCGAGGTTGTCGGCCGCGCCGTCCCCACGGATGACTGCTCGACCGGCGGCCACGCCGTCCCGATCGTGGTGAAACTGCCCGCGCCGCTGGGTCAGCGCACGCTACTGGATGCGGTGGGCCTGCGCACGCATCCGACCTACTTCGAGCGGTACCTGCCCAGACTCCGGGCGGATGGCCCGTGGTCGCCCGTCAGCACGGTGTGGCCGGCCAGCGAATCGAGCTGGAGCCAAGCGCTCAACGGTCCGGATGGCGCCGCACTGTTGCTGCGGGCGCAGCCCACCGAGTCGGTGCGGAAGCGTGTTCCCGTGGACAGCGTGGATCTTGGCCCCTACCGAGGCACGATTACCGGCAGCGGTGCCCAGTCCTGGACGGTGTGGTGGCAGGCGGGCGACGCGACGTACTCCCTGCGACTCGATCCGGCCGAGGGCACATCGTTCACACTCGCCCAGTTCAAACACGAACTCGTCCGGTTGTGGGCCTGACACTCCGGTGGGACGCGACGGCATGCGCGTGCAATCGAGCTTCGAGGGCCAGCAGCGACTCGAACGGGCCTTGAGGTCAGCCCCGGTGCTGGCTTCCTGTCGTCGCAGGAGCGCTTTTTGTACCTTGCCGAGTGCGTTGCGGGGCAGCGCCTCGGTGAGGCTCAGCCGTTCCGGGAGGTACCACGGTGTCATCCCGTCGGCGAGCAGGAACTGACGCAGCTCGTCCAGCCCCGGCTGCCGCCCGGGGTCGGCGGGGACGACGACCGCGCAGACGATCTCCTGTCCGTCGAGGCCCGGCACGCCGATGAGGGCCGCCTCCTTCACGAGCGGGTGAGCACGCAGCGCCTCTTCGACGTCGGTCACCGGAATCATGAAGCCGCTGCTGATCCGGTCGGCGACCCGCCCCACGATCGTGAGCCCGCCTCGCCCGTCGGGTACGGCTAGGTCGCCGGTGTCGTACCAGCCGTCGTTGTGGTCCGCGATCTGTTCCAGGGCTCCGCCGTCGATCGCCTGGGTGATGGCCGTGTTCAGGGTGTGCGCGGCGCCCTTGGGCTCGCCTGTCGTCCCGGAGGTGAAGAGCACGATCCGGGCCTGATCGGGATTCACACCGGCGAACCGCACGTCCGGAGCATCTTGCTCGAAGTCGGCCAGGCTCAACTGGAGTCGCAGCGCGGGTAGCCCGGTGGCGAGGTCTTCCGACGTCACGCAGACAGCGGCGTCGAGGCGGTCCAGGATCCGTCCCACCTCGCGCCGGCCGACGGTCGGGGAGATCGGTGCCGTGATCGCGCCGACCTTCCAGCACGCCAGCAGCAGCGCGAGGACCTCGAACCGGTTCGGCAGCCACAGCGCGACGACGTCCCCGTCGCCGATGCCGCGTGCGTGCAGGACCCGCGCGTACCGGTCCACCTCCTGCTGCCGATACGTGACGTGGTGGACCGGCGCGCCTTCTCGCCAGGCGCTGACGGCAGTGGCGTCGGGCGTCTCGGCCGCCCACTGTGCCAGGTCGTCCAACGGGGTCCGGTCTCGCCAGATGCCCAGATCGACGTAGCGACCAATCCAGGAATCCGGCGAGTGGACAGCGTTGGCCGCCGCGGCCGCGCTTCTGATACCGGAAACCCCCAGCGTGCCGGGAAAGGAGTCCTCGTGCGCCGAGACGCGGCCCGCAACCAGGAGCTGATCCTGAGGAGCGCCCATGAGGTGTTCTCCGAGCTGGGAACCGATGTCGGCATGGACGTTGTCGCCAGCCGTGCGGGCGTCGGCGTCGGCACCGTGTACCGGCATTTCCCGAACAAGGACCTTCTGCTCAGCCGATTGCTGAACGCGATGTACGAGGGCCTCGTAGCAGCTGCGCAGGAGGCCCTCGCGCGAGGAGACGGGACCGGTCTGGAGGAATTTCTCCGCCTGCTCAGCAGGTCTTTGATCGACCACCTCGGCTATTCCGACCGCTTCATCAGCGACCTGGGCCCGGGCGTGGGCGAGCAACTCGACAGCCTGTTCGACCAACTTCTGACCCAGGCGAAGACGCATCGCACGATCAACGACAGCGCCACGAAGGGCGACCTTCAGATCCTGATCTGGGGAGTACGTGGTGTCGTCGCCGTGAGCGGTTCCGTTGCCCCCGAGGCCTGGGAGCGTTTTCTCGACATCCATCTCGCGGGACTGCGCGCAGCGCCGTTCCCAAGCGTTCATCCAGGCATTGACGCCGGACAGATCAAGCAGATTCTGGACGCTCGCGACAAGAAATGATGGAGATCCGGTAGGCGCATCGTCGAATGCCGGAACCATCGAGCGGTGCTTGGAGCCCGGTTTAGCGCGGTCGACCGGAGATGGGCCTGTTCCGGGACCCCATTTCGCGTCGATGTGACTGCCGTCGATCACCGCTCGCGACCAGTCGAGCTCTTTGCCGCGTTCAGCTGCGCCAGCAGGATCCGATGCAGGTCGTCGAACACGCCGGCGTCGGTCCATCGCTTGGTCCGCCGCCAGCACGTCGGCCGACTACTCGAGGGAAGACGCGGACACCCTGATCGGCCAATGGCTTTCGCAAGCTGAAAGCCTCCCGGTTCAGATCGCCCACGCCGGCGGTTGGGGCGGACTCGACGACGCAACCTTCGCGGCGCTCGGGGCGTATCAGGACGCGATCAAGGCAGGGCAGCCAGGCATGAGCAAGTTGCAAATCGATCTCGCCGTGCTCGTGCAGGCCCCATGGGCAGATCGCGCACAGCTGCGCCGTCTCGTCGACCACATGCGACAGATCGGGCTCGATCGATTCCTACTGGGATCGGATTGGCCGGCGATTGCCTCGCCCGGCGACCACAAACCGACTCCTCTTAGGGCAGCTGCCCCTGACGCACAGGGAACAAGAGACGGTTCTCACGAACGTCGCGTACCACCTTAAGGCTGACAATGGCTGAGCCGACTCCCGCGTCGGACTCGCGGGCTCCCCGCGTCACGTTCGCACGGCCAGCTCTCCCGCTTGGCGTGGTGACGGCAGTTGTTCTGCTGGTATCGATGCCGTTGGCGGGACTGGTGTGGTTCGTCGTCGTTCAAGCTTTATGCTCGGTACTGATCGCCGCGATGCTTGTCGTGGTCCTTGTCCGCAGGCGATGTGCTCACGAGTGCTGTCACCGTCTGCGTCGTCAGTCGGCGGATACGGGCCATACCGGCTGGAGCAGGGCCGGGCCAGGCAGGAGAGCGATCGCCCACGACCTCCAGTGAGATCATTTTCGGCATCCATTCCACGCTCTCCGAGGGCATGATGTGGGCCAGCGCGTCCTCGAACTCCACATCATGATGGATCGCTAGTGCGGCCAGTTGCTCTCCAAGTCGTGCGTGATACTCCCCAAGGCGGTGTGCCACGTCGATCTCATCACGGAAGTTCTTACCGTCGATGCCAGCCTGATCGAGAAAAGTCAGTGAGTCGGATCTCATTCTTCTTACCGAACGTTCGAGGTCATCGCCTGGATCGTCGTTTTCTAGGGTCTCGGTAAGGCGGTCAGCTATCTTGATCACTGACCGCGTAATGCCAGGCAAGTCGTCGACCGAGCGCCTGGGATGGCCTGTCAGAACGCGGCGCCGCTCAAGGAATATAAATAGCTTCTTGGCGATCTATTTGTCACTTGGTTGCCGCTTCCAGCCGAACCCAATTACGCCTGGAATGGATATACTGGTAGGTTCGAATCGCATTTTCACCTAAGAGCTCCAGTTGGAATTCGGAGTAGCCAGGATGTTTTCCCGGCTTGGGTGGTCTGGTTTCAATAGAGATGAGTGACAATCCTGGCGGCTATTCTAGCTGCGCAGGTACGCGCTGGGGCAGTCTTGGAGATCAAAGCTGAGTTTCACAGCTGGCATGCACTTTCATCGGCAGAAGAGCGAACGATATGTCGCCGGGGGGCCGCGCGGGTGCCTGGTGGTGTCGATGTCCGGATCAACGGGCTTGGTCCGAGTCGAGCAGTGCCGCGCCGAGACTGGTTACGGTGTGGATGACGCTCGCACCGTCCCGGCGGGTGCTGATCAGGCCGTTGTTGCGCAGCACGGCGGTGTGGTGGCTGACGCTCGCGGAGGAGATGCCGACGCGGCGGGCGAGTTCGACGGTGCCGCATCCGTCGGCGATCCGGTCCAGGATCACACTGCGCGTGCGGCCGAGCAGGGCTGCGAGAGGGTCGGCGGGCCGGTCGACGGTCCAGAGCCGGCGGGCTGTCACCAGATCCGTGAGGACCGGGTAGGCCAGGTTCGCCGGGGCATCCGCATTCGCCAGGTCGAAGCTGAGGAAGGGCAGCGATCCGGTGAAGACCGACGGTGTCAGGACCAGCCCGCGCCCGCCGAGATGCACGTCGGCGTCACAGCCGAGGGGTGTGTCCACCTCCAGGATGGGGTGCCGCCACCTGATGTGCGCCGGGCACAGTGTCGCGAAGAGATGTTCCAGCCCCGCCTCGACGATCTCGAGCGCGCGCGCCGCACGGTCTGCGCGTATCCGGGCGTCGATGTGTGCCCAGTAGGGCCGGACTGCCGCATCGTGCAGCGAGGCAAGGGCTTCGACGAGTTCGCGCCGCGGACGCGGGTCGGCGTCCGCCAACGACTTCGACCATGTGGTCAGTCGGTGGCGCCGGTTGTGCCACGACAGCTCAGCCCGGAAGGATGCCGGCGGTACGCCCAGCAGGCGGTCGAGTCCCTCCTCGAAGCTCGTCAACGGCCCGACCAGAGCGCCGAAGTCGATGCCGTTGGCGTCACGAGGAAACACGTTGGCCAGAACACGGGTTCGCTGGCCCAAGTGGCCGTTCACGTGTGCGCGCCACGCGCGGAACTCCGAGGTGGGCAAGCGCTGCCGGAGCCGCTCGGCGGCCATGACAGTCTCGGCGAACGGTCCGGCCCCCGCCGTGATGCGCGTGCGGGCCAGATCCTCGGCCGTGAAGTGCAGTCGGTACATGTCGGCCCCCGAAATGCGAACAGCGTCGATGCCCCTCGCGCGTCGACCCCAACGCTCTGACCAGGGCTATTCCAGCAGGGCTGAAAGCCCTACCGCCCGAGGACATCTCACCGCGAGCATATCGACGTCAAGCAATTCCGATCGGAACGATCTTTGACGCCGTCGTGATGACCATGCTGTCTTGCCCTTGGCTGTCCACGAACGACATCGCGCCCGCCTCTGCGGAAGCCGAGGCCACGGGGGCCGCGACGATGAGGAGAAAGCCCCGATGATCGAGCGGAAATGCATCGGCGGCCGGGTGCGCCGGCCGGCCTGCGTAATGGTCTTGCTGTTGAGCTTCTTGAGCCTCTTGACCTGGCTGGCGACCGAGCTACCCGTGCAAGCCGGCCGGCAGGAAACGACGGGCCCCGCGCCGGCGGCGGTCGTGCGGGACCTCGCCGCGGACGAGTCCGATGTGCTCGATCGGGCCGAGCAGTTCCTGATCCGCGATTGCATGCGGCGGCACGGTTTCGCGTACACCATCGTTTCGCACACCCAACGGGCCGAGGACCGCGACTTTCCGTACGTCATCGACAACGTCGGATGGGCAGGACGGCACGGCTACGGCACTGACCTGCTGCGCGAGCGTGAGGCGGCCATCCGGGCGGAACCCAACACCGTACGCCTGAACGGCATGACCCCATCGGCCCGGGCGGCGGCGCTGGCCGCGCTCAACGGCGTGTCCGACCCGCACACCGACCTCAGTGCCGTGCTCCCGTCCGGTATCACCACCCGACGGAGCTCGATCAGCTGCACCTCGGAGGCGCAACGGGCCCTCTACGCCGACCTGCCGACCTGGTACCGGGTGTCACGGGTGACCGAGAACCTGGCCCCGGAACGTATCGGGCTCGTGCTCGCCGACGCCCGATACCAGCGGGCGGTCGCCGGCTGGAGCCGTTGCCTGGCGCACGCCGGCCATGCGTACGACTCGCCGGGCGAGGCGCGCGACGCGGTGCTGTCGGCGGACCCGCCGATGCCGCGACCGAAGGAGACGGCCCTCGCTGTCGCCGAGGCGACCTGCGCCGGTCGGACCGGCCTGGCCGCGACGGTGCGCGAGCTCGACCGACAGCACGCAGAAGAGATCAACCAGCGGTACGCCGCCGACCTCGCCGACCGGCGACGGCTGCGACACGACGCCCTGCCGCGCGCCAACGCCGTCATCCTGGCGGGCTGACCGGGCGGCGAAGACTCCGTGGCGACCGTCCACGGTGCACCACCGACGATATGGGGGATCTGATGAGACGAGTTATCAGTCTGCTGGCCGGGGCCACCCTCGGTCTCGCACTCTTGACGGGGCTGCCGACTGCGGCCCAGGCACAGCCGGTCGCAGGACCCTCTGCGCCGAGCGGCTTCACGGCGCAGGGCGACGGCTACTTCTATGCCTGGGACGCCATCGACGGCGCGGACAATCCGACCACTGCGAATTGCCGGTGGTTCAACTCGGACGACAACTGGGAGAACAACTGCGGCAACTTCCGCAACCGAGCCTCGTCGGTGAAGAACAACAGCGCAAACGGCAACTACGCCAACCTGTACTACCACCAGTGGTACGGCGGGGCGTACGCCTGCATCGCGCCGGGCGACTACTGGAATGACCTGAGGGTCCGCTACTTCTCGTGGGGTCCGGCCGACGGCAAGGGCAAGGCGACGAACAACGAGATCGCGGGCTTCAAGTGGACCAGCCGCCAGTGCGGCACCTGATCCACTCTGAAGGCGCCGCCGACTATCTCGTCGGCGGCGCCCGTGCCGCTTGCAGGGTTGGCTGTCTCAGCGGCTGTCGACACCGGTTCAACGGTTGTCGTTTGCCACCTGAGTGAGTGTTTCTGAGGGCTGTCGGACGGCGTGTCCGCGGTGATTCCGGTAGTCGTGGCAGGTCCGGGATGTGGGCCCGTTGGCGATCATCGAGCCGACGCTTCCGCTGATCAAGGAGCCGGGGCGGGTCCCGAAGCATCCTTTCCGTGACATCGTGGACGCGACGCGAAGGCGGCGTTGTCGGGCTACAGCAGGTCCGGCTACAAGGCCGTTGCGGACGAATACTCCGTCCCGTCCCCGTCGGCGAGCTGATCGCCGAGCCGGGTGCGCTGGTAGAGCAACCGGCGGCCGGCGCGTTCCGTGGTCGCCGGCCCGGCGTCGCGCAGCGTCGTCAGATGGTGTGACGCCGTGCCGGCGGCCAGGCCCAGACGCTCGGCGACCTCGCCGGTGCAGTGCGGGGCGGCCAGCAGGTGCAGCACCGCGGCCCGGGTCGGCCCCAGCAGGGCGGACAGCGGCCCCGCGGCGGCGCCCGGCCCTTCTCAGCGTGGAGGGACGCAGCACGGCCAGCGGAGCGCCCGTCATCATGTGGTCGCACGGGAGCACCCCCGACCAGACGTGGTGCCTGCAGAACCCCATCGTCGCGTAACAGCCGCCTGCGAGGGGCGCTCAGCCTTCGGGCGGCGAACGGCGTTCTCAGAGGCATGATCGAGAAGGGCGGCGAGCGGAAACCGATATGAACAACTCGAAGTAGATCGATCACCATCACGACCCACTGGCTCCGGAGCATGTGGGTGGGCCGTCCGCTGCATGACAGGATCAATCCATGGATTCGAAGTCCAGGGGGCAGTTGCGTGTCATCCGCGAGGTCATCACGGTCTTGCAGGCGGAAGGCATCCCGGCGTGGCTGTTTGGCGGCTGGGGACTCGACGCAAGGATCGGTCGCATCACCCGAGAGCACGGCGACGTGGAGTTCTGGGTCGAACGCATCCACGCCGAGCAATCAAAGGCGCTGATCGAGGGGATTGGGGGCACGGCTTTGCCGACTCAGCCTCCAGAAGAAGCCTGTGAGTTCATCCTGGACGGAACCTCTTTCAGCACCGCCTACATCGACCGGCGGCCGGACGGATCATTCGACCAGCCCCTCGGGAGGTTTTCTGACTGGCTGTTTCCGCCAGGATCCTTTGACAACGAACCCGTGACGCTCGACGGCATGCCGGTCCTGGCCATGAGTATTTCCGGCATGCTCGCGATGAAGGAGCAGTTCCCGCACCTGCGCCACGGCCGGCCGTGGCGGCAGAAGGACATCAGCGACATGGAGATGCTACGAAGGCTGCAAGCTACAGAGACGGCCGACAACCGTATGGGAGCCGCTGAGTAACAGAAGATGAGCGCCGCGTCGCGGCCGTCCGCGGCCCGCAAGGCCCACGGCGGAAACGCTGGATCGATCCGCTTCGGGTCGTCGAGTTCGGCATCATGCAGGTCCTGGCGCCATTCGGTACTCGCGGCCGGGTGGCGACCCAGCGTGTACGGCGGGTGCTCGGGCGGGCAGATCATCAACCATCGTTCCCAGTCCGGCCACCGCATCGCGATGGTCCGGCTCGTCGAGGCTGATTCGTGAGTCGGGCAGCCGGGCGCGGAGCAGGTCGGCGTCGGCGTGGCCCAGCTCGTCGAGGATGTCCAGGGCGGCTCGCCAGGCGTCGTGGGCGTCGCCGTGGTCGCCGGCGCTCTCATGGGCGTCGCCGAGGTTGGTGAGGGCCTGCGCCTCGTTGGGGCGGTCACCGGTCTCGGTGTACAGCGTGAGGGCGTGCCGGTAGCAGTCGATCGCCGCTTCCTGCTGGCCGAGCCGGTGGTGCACATAGCCGATGCTGTCCCAGGTGGTGGCCTCGCCATGGCGATTGCCGATGCTCTGGTGCAGGTTGAGGGCCTGTCGGCTGTAGGTGAGTGCCTGTGGGTACTTGCCGAGCAGGGTGTGCACGTAGCCGACGTTGTTGATTGCCCTGGCCTCGCCCGCCTGGTCCCCGGCGGCCTGGAACAGGGCGAGCGCGTGCTGGTCGTGGCTGAGCGCCTCGGGGTAGCGGCCCTGTCGCTCGTACTGTCGGGCCAGGTTGACGTGGGTCGTGGCCGTGCCTACCTGGTCGTCGAGCTCGGCGAACAGCGCCAGGGCGGCGCTGAAGTGCGTTCGGCTGTCGTCGGGGCGGCTCATCATGTCGTGGGAGCGGCCGAGGTTGCGGTGGATGTGCGCCTGCCCGGACCGGTCGCCGAGGCGGCGGGCGGCGGCGAGGGCGCGGCTCTGCACGGTGATCTGGTCCTGCCAGTGCCCGCGCAGGTTGAGGAAGTTCGTCAGAGTCCAGGCCAGCCCGGCGGTGTGCTGGTCGAGTCCCTCGGCGGCCGCGGCTTGCTCGGCGACCGCGAGCAGGACCGCGTGCTCGGCCGTGAACCACGCCATGGCCGCGCCGGCGTCGGTCAGCGGCGTCACCACCATTCCGGCGCGCGCCGGAGCGAGCGCGACCGGATCGCGGTGCGGGTACAGCAGTCGGTCGCCGGCGTGGGCGGTGTGGAGGTAGAAGTCGAACAGGCGGGTCAGGGCGGCGCGGCGGTCGGATGGGGGGTCTTCGTCGCCGGCCCGGCCGGCGGCGTAGGCGCGGACCAGGTCGTGGAGGGTATACCGGCCGGGGGCGGCCTCTTGCAGCAGATGATCCCGGCGTAGGTGGTGGAGGCGGGCCTCGGCGGTGGGCAGGTCGGTGTCGGCCAGAGCGGCGGCGGCGTAGGCGTCGAGGTCCTGGCCGGGGTGCAACGACAGCAGGCGTAGTACACGTTGCAGGTCGGTGGGTAGCTGTTGGTAGGACAGGCCGAGGGCGAGTTCGACGCCGGTGTCCAGCCGTCGCTGATAGTGGCGTTCGTCGAGCCGGTCGGCGCGGTCGGTCAAGGTCCAGCCGGGCGTCCCGCGGATGTGCGCGGCGACCAGCCCGAGCGCCAGGGGCAGATGGCCGCAGCGTCGGGCGATCCGGGCCGCGGCGCCCGGGTCCGCTCCGACGGGAACCCCGGCTGCGGCCCGGGTCAAGAAGGCCAGGGCGTCGTCGGGGGTGAACACGTTCACCGTCAGGTGCGCCGAGGGGCGCAGCGCGGCCAGGTCGCGTCGGCTGGTGACCAGCGCCGGACAGCCCGCTGTGCCGGGCAGCAGGGGGCGCACCTGGTCGGCGGTGGCGGCGTTGTCCAGCACCACCAGGGTGCGGGTGCCGGCCAGGCGGCGGCGGTAGGCCGCGGTGCGGGCGGGCAGGTCGTGCGGGATCTGCTGACCCGGCATACCGAGCAGGCGCAGGAAGCCGTCCAGTACGGCACCGGGGTCGGCCGGCGGCTGGGCCGGGTCGGGGTGGAAGCCGCGCAGGTTCACGAACAACACCCGGTCGACGACCTTCTCCTGGGTCAGAAGGTGTCCGGCGTGGATGGCGAGCTGGGTCTTGCCGACCCCGGCCATCCCGGCGATCGCGGAGATCACCATCGCGCCGCCCTCCAGCTGACCGTGGCGCAGCGCCTGCCGGAGCAGGTCCAACTCGGCGACGCGGCCGGTGAACCCGGCCAGATCCGGTGGCAGCCGGTCCTGGACCCGGACCTGCGAGGCTGCCTCGCTGCGCCCGCCGATCACTTGCAGCGCTTGGCGCCACTGTGTCACGTAGCCGGCATCTGGGTGCAAAGCCTGCACCACCGCGACAACCAGGTCGGGGTTCAACCGCCGTCGGCCGGGCCGGAAGCAGTCCGCCACGGTGGTCTTGCGCGCCAGGTCACCGGCGGGGCGGCCCGCTGCGGACCAGGCCGTGTTGACGCGGTCCTTGATCCGCTCGTACGACGGGTCACCGGCCCAGAGCTTCAACAACCGCAGCCGCTCGACCAGCGCGTCGAGGGTGCCGGCCTGCCCAGGGTCGGGCAACGCCGCGAACGTGTCGACCAGCCCCTGCATCGGCGGCATTGCCCACCTCCCGAACCGGGTCTGTGTCTCCGGCAGGGTTCCAAGCTACGGACATTGACCGCTGACGGGGTGTCCGGATCGAGACACTTCCGACCTCCGGCCCTGGCCCGTCGCTGAGCCCGAGCAACACGGCCCGCGTACGGATTCATCCGGGATCCTGTCACGTGAGCTTTCCGCACCGGACAGTCGACGGCGGAACCGCGGTCGGCACTGTGCACCAACTTAACCGCACTTATTGCCCTCTCGGATCCGTCGAGCCGACGGCTACCGGGGCGGCTGCCTTGAAGGTCGCGACCATCGAGATTCCGTACCAATGCGGGGGAAGCACATGAACCTGGAAATCTGCGTTCTGGGGCCAGTGGAAATGTGGTGGGACGGGCGTAGGGTTCCGCTCGGCACGCCGAAACAACTTACTCTGGTCGCCGCGCTGGTGCTGGCTCAGGGACGGCCGGTGCCGCTGGGCAGGCTGATCGAGCGGATCTGGGGCAGCGAGCCGCCGCGTGCGGCCCATAGCAGCTTGTACACGTACGTGGCGCGGCTGCGGCGGCTGCTGCGCACACATTGCCCCGGGCTGGCGGTGATCGCGCGTACCGCCACAAGCTACGCCCTGGAGGTCGACCCGACCCGTGTCGACCTGCACCAGGCCCGGCTCGTTCTGGCTGCGGCCCGGCTGGCCACGGACAATGGCCGAGACGCCGACGCCGTGCGGCTGTACCGGCAGGCGCTCCGGCTGTGGCAGGGCGAGCCTCTATGTGGGTTGCGCGGGAGCTGGGCCGAGCGCACCCAGGCCGGCCTGCGCCAGGAGCGGCTCACGGCGCTGAGCGGCTGGTTCGGTGCCGAGCTTCGGCTGGGCCGGCATGCCGAGGTGCTCGGCGAGCTGTCCGCCGCGGTCGGCGAATACCCGCTGGACGAGGTGTTGGCCGGCCTGCTCATGGTGAGCCTGCACCGGTCCGAGCGGCACGCCGACGCCTTGGCCACCTTCAACCGGATCCGCGCTGACCTGGCCGACCAACTCGGCGTTGACCCCGGCGCCTCGCTCCGCCGCCTGCACTCCCAACTCCTCCACTGAGTCGGCCCCTTTGGTCCTTGACCGACTCACGGCCGGCGCAACAACTGAGGACTACGCCGGCCGAACGATGACGCGGGTCTAACTCCAGGTGATGGAACGGGTGTTGTTGTCGCCGTTGAACGGGCCGCCACCGATGTTCATCGAGGAAACGATGGGCAGGGTTCTCTGGAACCCGGTGCGCGGCAGGGCGAAGTTCTGCAGGAAGTAGTGGTCGGTGAAACAGATGTTGAAGTTCGTGAAGGACGAGATCTGGTCCCAGGCGACCGACGGTAGGTCGAGCGAGTAGTCGACGTCGGTGGTCTGCCCCGTGCAGCTGACCGACCCGGACATGGTCAGCGTCCAGCCGGCGAAGTTCGGTTCGGAGTACTCGACGCCGATGACCAATGGCGCCGCCTGCGCGGCCGCCGGGTTCAGAGCCGCGGTGTTGGCCGCCTCGATCTTCGCGGTCAGCGCCTTGGACGAGGTGGCCTTGGCCGGGGCGTCGGTCACCGCGCCGCCGCTGGCGTAGCTGAGGGCTTCGGTGAACGTGCCGAAGCAACTCAGCGCCGGCGCCTTGTTGAGGCCCGGCCTCAGCTTGATCACGCAGTGGCCGCTCATGGCGCCCGCCGCGCCTGGCTTGGCCGGCGCGGCGCTGACCGGGGTGGCCGCCACGGCGCCGCCGATCAGGGTGATGCCGGCGACGACGCTGAGAACCCGCAGTATCCGGGATGATGAGATGCGCACTTCGAACCTCCTGGTGATAACCGACGCAGAAGAATGCCTGCGCCCGTCCAGCCTGGCGGTCCGATATGGCAAATTCTTTGACGAAAACTCGATGCGCGGCGCCGCTATCCGACACTCAGTTCCATGGAGTACTAACTGTGCTGCTCTTCCCGTTCGACTCGGGCCGCCCGAGAGCTTGACGCGAGGGCCAGCGAGTCGGGGAGGTGTGGCTCTGTCGTGGGCGGGAGGTATACCTCGACGACCAGGCCGCCGCCGTCTCGTGGAGTGGCGGTGGCGATGCCACCGCAGGCCGTGGCGACGGCGCGCACGATCGACAGCCCGAGTCCCGCGCCGTCGGTCTGCCCGGTGCGTTGGGCCCCCCGGTAGAACGGTTCGAACAGTCGCATGGCTTCGCCGTCGCTGATCGCCGGACCGGTGTTGCTGATCGTCAGGTGCCCGTTCGACGTGAGCCGTACGAGCACTTCACCGCCGGGCACGTTGTATCGCAGGGCGTTGTCCATCAGGTTGCGGACGAGTTGGGCGAGCAGCAGCCGGTCGCCGGTGACCGTGCAGCGGCCGGGCACGTCGAGCCGCAGCCCGGCCGGGCCGGTTCGGTGGTCTGTTGCCGCTTCCAGGGCGGTCTGGCGGACGACGTCGCCGAACTCCACCTTCTCCCGCCCGCGCCGGCCCTGTTCCCCGCGGGCCAGGGTGAGCAGGCCGTTGATCAGCGCGGTGCACCGGTCGTTGTTGCGGAGCAGCTCGTCACGAACGCGCCGGACCCTGCTCGGATCGGTGGTCGCCAGCCCGATCTGCAACGTCGTACGGGCCACGGCCAGCGGAGTGCGCAGCTCATGCGAAGCGTTGGCGATGAACCGTGCCTGTGCGCTGAAGGCGTCGTCGATCCGGGTCAGCAGGTCATTGAAGGTGTCGGAGAGTTCCCGGAGTTCGTCGGCCGGGCCGTGCACGGCGATCCGTTCGTGCAGGTTGGCGACGGAGATGCGGCGTGCCTGAGTGGTCATCGCATGGACCCGATTCAACACCCGCCCGGTGACCCACCAGGCCAGAAGCCCGACGATGACGGTCAGCACCGCGAATGCCACGATCCACTGGGTCAGGATGGTGCCGATCGCATCGTCGCGCTGCACGAGGATCGAGTCCAGGATGGATAAAGTCGGGGGCTTCCCGGACGGACTGGTCGTGCCGGTTTCCACACCGGGACTGGGGGCCGTCGGCGCTGATTGCAGGACCTCGCGGTCGCGCTCGGAGAGCTTGCCGACCCTCGTGATCACGATGCGGTTCTGGACGAAGACCATGGTCACCACCGCGGCGGCCACGATGACGAAGACGCCGGTGTGCATGAGGGTGAGCCGCCAGCGCAGCGTGAGCCGGTTCAGCATGCCGGGCCGGCCATCCGGTAGCCGACGCCGGGCAGAGTGTCGATGATCGAAGGTTCGCCGAGCTTCGCCCGTAACCGGGACATGGTCACCCGTACGGCATTGGTGAACGGATCCGCGTGTTCGTCCCACACCGTACGCAGCAGCTCCTCGGCGCTGAGGATCGTGCCGTTCGCGGCCAGCAAGGCGGCCAGCACACCGAATTCCTTGTTCGACAGTGGCACCGGGCGGCCGGCGCGTGTGACACGTCGCTGAGCCGAGTCGAGCGTGATGTCCTCGTGGCGCAGCACCGGAGGTACGGCCGGTTGGGAACGACGGCCGAGCGCGTCGAGGCGGGCGACGAGCTCGTCGAAGTCGAACGGTTTGCCGAGGTAGTCGTCGGCGCCGAGCCGCAAACCGGAAACACGCTCAGTCACCTCGGCGAGCGCGGTGAGCATCAGCACACGGGCGCGTCCGCCGGTTTCCATGATGCGTCGGCAGACCTCGTCGCCGTGCGTACCGGGCAGGTCCCGGTCGAGAACGACCACGTCGTAACAGTCGGTGACGAGCTTGTCGAGTGCAGTGCTGCCGTCATGGGCGACGTCGACCGACATCGCCCGGTCACGCAACCCTTCGGCGATGTAACCGGCGAGGAGCTTCTCGTCCTCCACCACAAGCACGCGCATGGCCACCTCCGGGTGGGATCTCGCGTCGACCGTAGCTCCGGTGGTGTTTCACCGACATAACAGCAGCTGGCCGGCCACGGTGAAACGCCGGTGAAACACCGGACGCCGTAGAACTTCGGGTCGTACCGGCGGTTGCCGGTCGAGCACGACCCGAGGAGTGGATATGCGCAACGTGACATCGCACCGCCGGCCCCTGATCCGGACGGCCGCGCTCGGACTGATGCTGACCGTGAGCTGTGCGCTCACCGGTTGTGGTGACTCCGGAAGCTCGAAGGACGGGATCGCCACCGGCGGAGGGAAGGATGCCGCGGCCGCCCCGAGCGCGTCGGCGGGCACCATCGATCCCGCGCAGTGGACGAAGTGTCTGCGGGACAACGGGATCGACGTCAAGGACCCGCAACCCGGAACGGGACCGGACTTGCCGGCCGATAGTCCGGCTCTCACGGCGGCGATGAACAAATGCAAGCAGTACGAGACCGTTCAGAGCGGCAGCACCGGAGCCAAGCCGAACGATCCTAAGCAGGACGAGCAGCGGCTCAAGTTCGCCAAGTGCATGCGTGAGCAGGGCATCGACTGGCCCGACCCGGTCCCGGGTCAGGGGATGGTGGTGCCCCCGCAGACCCCGGAGTTGATTGCTGCGGATCAGAAGTGCATGAAGCAGGTCCCGATGGACGGCAGCAAGTGAGGAAACATACGAAGGTCTCGGTGGCGGTGGTCGCCGTGGCGGTGACCGCCGCCTTGATCGCCGGGTCCGTGGTGCTTCTCACCCGCGACGATCGCGGGAGCGAGCAGGTCGCGGCCGGCCAGGATCTGACGACGCCGGTCGTGAAGACCGATCTGGTGGAGACCCAGCAGGTCGGCGGAACCCTCGGCTACGCGGGGACGGTATCCGTCGAGACCGACCGGAGCTCGATCGTGACCTGGCTTCCGCAGCCGGGTGACACCATCACCCGAGGACAGCATGTGTACGACGGCGACAACCAGCCGGTGCCGTTGTTGTACGGAAAGCTGCCGTTCTGGCGTGAGTTGTACCACGGTGTCGCCGACGGTCCGGACGTCCGGATCCTCGAGCAGAACCTGCGCAAGCTCGGTTACGGGGGTGGCCTGAACGTGGACGACGAGTTCACCGCCGCCACGGCGGCGACGGTGCGGAAGTGGCAGAAGGCTCGCGGCGCCGAACGCACCGGCCGGGTCAAGGTCGGCGACGTGGTCGTGCTCCCCGGCGCCATCCGGGTGGCCGAGGTCAAAGCCAAGATAGGTACGCGCGCGGCCGGTGAGGTCCTCACCGCGACCGGTGTCCGGAAGCAGGTCACTGTCGACCTGCCGGCCACCAAGTCGGCTCTGGCGGTCCGAGGCAGCAAGGTCACCGTGGGATTGCCGGACGGTAAGAACGCGAGCGGAAAGGTCGTCACGGTCGGTACGACGGCTAAGGCGCCCTCGGGCGATGACGAGGGTGGCGACAAAACCCCCACCCTGCCCGTCGTCATCGCGTTGGACGATCCCGCGGTGACCGGCGCCCTGGACGGTGCGCCGGTCACGGTCGACTTCCGGGGAACCGTACACAAAGGGGTCCTCGCCGTGCCGGTCAACGCCTTGCTGGCACTGGCCGAGGGTGGCTTCGGGGTGCAGGCCGTCGGCGGCGACGGCACGAAGCGGATCGTCGTGGTCGAGCTCGGCGCGTTCGCCGACGGTCAGGTCGAGATCAAGGGCAACGGGCTGACGGCGGGCATGAAAGTGACGGTGCCGTCAACATGACAGAAGCACCTCCGGTCATCGAACTGGATCGGGTCACCAAGTCCTATCCCGGCGGCGTACGCGCGCTCCACGACGCCTCGCTGCGGATCTGGCCGGACGAGCTGACCGCGATCGTCGGGCCCTCCGGATCGGGGAAGTCCACCATGTTGCAGCTGATGGGCACCCTGGACCGCCCGACCAGCGGGACGGTGCGCATCCTCGGGCACGATGTCGCCGGCCTCGACGACGTCCAACTGTCGGCGGTACGCGCGAAGTGGATCGGCTTCGTCTTTCAGCAGTTCTACCTCACCGCCCACCTGACGGCCGTGCAGAACGTCGCCAACGGGCTCTTCTATCACGGCATCGCCCGCAAGAAACGGCTGCGCGAGGCGGCCACGGCGCTGGAACGAGTCGGCCTCGGCCACCGGCTGGAACACCGCCCGCAGGAGCTCTCCGGCGGCGAACGTCAGCGGGTGGCGATCGCCCGCGCGCTGGTGGCCCGGCCGGCCATCGTGCTCGCCGACGAGCCCACCGGCGCGCTGGACTCCCGCTCCGGCGACACCATCATCGAGTTGTTGCACGAATTGCACAGTGAGGGCACCACGATCACGGTGATCACCCATGACAACGGCATCGCCGCCGCGTTCGACCGTCAGGTGGAGATCCTCGACGGTGAGATCCGCTCCGACCGCAGTACGAGGGTCGGCGCCGTATGAGCCCGCCCAGCGCCACCACGTCTGCGCCGCCGCTGCCTCGCACGGCCCGGCTGCGCACCAGCGACCTCATCGGCGTCGGGCTGCTCGGACTGCGCGGCCGGCCACTGCGCGCGATCCTGTCCGGCCTGGGCATCGCGATCGGGATCGCCGCGATGGTCGCTGTGCTGGGCGTCGGCGCCGCCAGCCAGGCTCAGCTCCTGGACAAGATCGCCAGCCTCGGCACCAACCTGCTGACGGTCGAACCGGGACAGAACCTGGTCGGCCAGAACCCCCCGCTGCCCGACGAGGTCGTCGACATGGTCAAGCGGATCCCCCCCGTCCGATCGGCCACCGCGACCGGAACCGTCAAGGGCGCAACCGTACGGCGTACCAACAAGATCGACCCGCGCGAGTCGCAGGGCATCGAAGTCGCCGCCGCCCGCCTGGATCTGCTGGACACCCTCGGCGGCAAGCTGGCCGGCGGAACCTGGCTGAACCAGGCAACCGCGCGGTACCCGGCCGTCGTCCTGGGCGCGACGACCGCCCGGTTGCTGGGCGCCGAGCCGGGACAGCAGGTGTTCATCTCCGGCCAGTGGTTCACCGTGGTCGGCGTCCTGGAACCGCTCGACCTGGCCCCGGAGATCAATACCTCCGCCCTGGTCGGCTGGGACGCCGCCACCGGCCGCCTCGGATTCGACGGCCACCCGACCCGCGTCTACACCCGTTCCGTCGACGAATCCGTGGACGCGGTGCGAGCAGTCCTGGCGCGTACGGCCAACCCGCAAGATCCGAGCGCGGTGAAGGTGAGCCGGCCATCGGACGCGCTCACCGCGCAACTGGCCGCCAAGAACACCTTCAACAGCCTCTTGATCGGACTGGGCGCGGTATCCCTGCTGGTCGGCGGCGTCGGCGTCGCCAACACAATGATCATTTCGGTGCTGGAACGCCGCCAGGAGATCGGACTACGGCGTGCTCTCGGCGCCCGACGACGCCAGATCCTGCTCCAGTTCCTCACCGAGGCAGTCGCGCTCTCCGTACTCGGCGGCCTGGCCGGCGCCGCGATCGGCCTCGCCGGTGTCACCGTCTACGCCACGTTCCAGGGCTGGCCGACGGTCATCCCGGCAACCGGGATCGCCGGCGGCGTCACCGCCTCGATCGCGATCGGCGCCATCGCCGGCCTCTATCCGGCCATGCGCGCCGGACGCCTCCCCCCAACGGAAGCGCTGACCACCGGCTGACCAACCCCACTGAGGTCAGTCCCGGTAGGAGCCGCCGAACCGTTCGGGGACCAGGTCGGCGCGCTCGGCGCCGGTACGGATCAGGTCGAGGATGGCCCCCGCGACCAGATCGGGGTGTTGCGGCTGGGGTGCGTGGCTGGACTCCAGGCGCGATGCGGATTCGTGACCGTCGCGCATCGAGCCGAGGAACTCGGTGGCCGTAATGAACGGATACATGGTGGAGACCGCGATGCCGTCGCCGGCCAATTCTGCCCGCGCCACCTCGGAAAGCTTGGCCAGGCCCGCCTTGGACCCGGCGTAGGCCCCCGAGCCGGGCAGCGCCCCGAAGGTGATGCCGGAGCTTACGTTGACGATGCTGCCGGCGCCTTGCTTGCGCATGACCGGGACGACCGCCTGCATGACCATCAGCGGCGCGACGAGGTTGAGGTCGAGCAGGGCGCGGAAGTCGTCGGGGTTGATCTCCTCGACGGGCAGGTGCAACCCCTGTCCGGCGTTGTTCACCAGCATGTCGATCCGCCCGTACGCGTCCACGGCGGCACGCACGGCCGTCTCGACCTGGCTGCGATCAGTGACGTCGGCGCGCACCGGCAGGGCCTCGCCGAGTTCGGCGGCGAGCTCGGTGATGCGCTCCTCCCGGCGCGCCACCAGCACCACCCTGGCGCCGGCGCGCGAGGCGGCCCGCGCGGTGGCGGCTCCGATGCCGGACGATGCCCCGGTTACAAGCACGACTGATCCGTTGATGTCCATCGATTCTCCTTGAGGAAGTGGGTCGGTCAGCGGGCCCGGCCGAGCACGGCCGCGGCGTCACGGAAGGGCAGGGAATCCGGTGAGAGGCGCTCGGCCGCAGCCGAGGGCCGGGTCCCGTCGATGACGAGTTGGGCGTAGCGGTGCCAGGCGCGGGGATCGACGTCCCGCGTGTTATCGGCGACCGCTCCGACCATGAGCGACAGGATGCACACGTCCTGGCCGGTGAACCCCTCGCGGAGTTCGCCGGCCGCGCGGGCGCGGGTGATCAGCGGCTCGACCGTCGGCGCGAGCCGCCGGCCCAGTTCCGCGGCCGAGTTCTCGCCGCGCATGATGACGGCACCAAGCCCGCGGTCGTTCGCACGTGCCTCGATGACGCCGAGCAGGAAGCCGCGAAACGCGGCCCCGGCGTCCGGCTCCCGCGTGGCCTCGGTAGCCAGGCGGAGCAGGTTGTCGACCTTCACGTCGAACAGAGCGTCGAGCACCGCGTCCTTGTCGGGGAACTTGCGGTAGACCGTGCCGATCCCGACGCCCGCCGCCCGGGCCACGTCGTTGAGCGTGGCGCCCACCCCGTGCTCGGCGAACACGCTCGCCGCAGCGTCGAGGATGCGGACGCGGTTGCGTTCGGCGTCTGCGCGTGGGGCGTGCACTCGCGGTGCATCGATGTTCACGACCCCAACGCTAGCACAAGCGGATACGGAGCTTCCGTATCCGTTTCAGTGGTTTGGTGATGTGGCCGACGTCGCTGGTCCGAACTCACCGGACGTCACACCAGATCTCCGGGTCGCCAGGATCTCGCCGTCGGTCACTGCTCGGGCTGGGCTGGCTGGCATGTTCTTTCAGCTGCTTCCTGCTACGCCGTGGCTCGGAGCCGGCTGACCCAGCCCTGGGCGGGTGACGAGGCACCTGATAGTGCGCGGCCACGCCCGCCACGGTCTCGACCCGGCCGACAATCTCGGCGAGGTCGTCGGGCGTACACCGGTACACGCGGCCGCTCGTGGCCGGTGGCGTAGCCGCAGCTCGGGTTCGCTTCGCGGTGTCTCGCCCTTTTCTGAGGCCCTGGCGCGGGTGGCGGTCCGCTTCTTCACCGGCGCCGGTGTGGCTGTCGCCGCTGCGGCCTTTCTGGTGGACTTCGCCGGGGTCTGCTTGGCGGTGCGTGTCGATGTCGTGGTGGCGGTTCTCGCCGTTCGGCGAGGCGCCGTGGTTTCGTCCTGAGCCGCTGGGGTGGCGGTTCGAGCGCGGGCCCGACCTGGCGCCGGTGTCGCCGGCCGTGGTGCGGTCTTGCGGGTGCGGGTCCTCGTCGCTGCGGGCGCCGCCGGCTGCCCGGTGGAATCGTTCGTGGCGGCTGCCTCGAGCGCGGTGGCGCCCGACGGCCTGCGGAGCTCGGTCGCCCCGGTTGTCCGCTGGTCGCCCGGCGCGGGGGCGCCGCGGCCAGCAGGAGCGACACGGTCATCGCCGCGATCAGGATCCGCACGAGCCTTCTCATGCTCGCGTTCCTTTCAGTAGCAGGTGGAGAACGGTCCACCGGCGATGAGCCGCAGCGAGCTGGCCTCGTTGGCCTCGCCGATGTCGTTGCCGGGAATCCCGTCGTCGGGCAGGTTCTGGACGTCCTGGCCCGGGTTCACGCAGAAGACGATGTCCCCGGTGTAATTGACGCCGTAGTAGTAGACGCTCACGTAGTTCGAGCTCGTGCGGTTCTTCGCGGACTTGATGTTGTTGTCGACGATCTGCCCGGTGCTGAACCTGTCGTTGCGAAAGTCGGGGTCGCTGTTGAAGAACGCGACCTTGCCGGTGCTGAACCCGACGTCCCAGCCGCAGTGGTAGCCCGTGTCGCAGCTCGAGTCGGCCGAGGCCGGTGACGCCGGCACCAGAACAGCCGCCACCAGTGCGGTGGCGGCGGCGAGCATCCGGGATTTCCTGATCATTCTTGACCTCCTTGGACGTTCGGCGTCGTCGGACCTCTGTTTAGCAGCGTGCGGGTTGTCTGGATCCTGCTCGGGCCGGTCAGACAAACAACTCTGAGCAACGGCATAGATAATGGACGATGGGAGCGAGGGTGGTGAGGGGGAGGTTCGGGGGATGCCGAGGCCTGAACGGCCGTTGGACGGGCTGGACGGCCCGGTCGCGCAATTGGCCGGCGGGCTGCGGCAGCTGCGCGAGAAGGCCGGCAAGCCGGGCTACCGGCAGATGGCCGTGCGCGTGAACTACTCGGTGGCGACCCTGTCCGCGGCGGCCTCGGGCCGGCGGCTGCCGACGCTGGAGGTGACCCTCGCCTATGTTGCCGCCTGTGGTGGTGATCTTGGGGAGTGGGAGTGGCGTTGGAGGGAGGCGGAGCGGCTCAGCATGGCGTCGGCCGCCGATCCGGACGCGGAGGCGAACGGGCAGGGGCGGTCGCCGTACCCGGGTTTGGCGTCGTTCAAGACGCAGGACGCCGAGTTTTTCTTCGGCCGCGCCGTACTGGTGGACGAGCTGGTGCGCCGCCTGCGGCAGCGGCGTTTCCTGACGGTGTTCGGCCCTTCAGGGGCGGGTAAGTCGTCGCTGGTGCGAGCGGGGCTGGTCCCCGCCGCAGGCGGGCCGGTGATCGTGTTGACGCCGGGCGCGCATCCGATGGCGGAGCTGGCGGTGCATCTGGCCCGGCATGCCGGTGTGTCGGCAGGTGGGCTGCTGGACGAGCTGCGTGAGGACCCGGTTCGGGCGGACCTGATGGTCCGGCAGGGCCTGCCCGACACACCGGAGAATGGTGATCTTCTGGTGGTGGTGGACCAGTTCGAGGAAGTCTTCGCGTCCCGCGCCGACCCGGCCGAACGGGCCGACTTCATCGCGGCGTTGCTGGCGATGTGCCAGCAGCCGGATAGCCGGGCGCGGGTGGTGCTGGCCGTACGCGCCGATCACTATGCCCAGTTCACCGAACACCCCGAGCTGCTGGCCGCGCTGACCGACGCCCAAGTGTTGATCGGCGGGATGAGTCCTGCCGAGTTGCGCGAGGCGGTGACCCGGCCGGCCGCGACCCGTGGCGCCCGGGTCGAGGGTGCTCTGGCGGCCACGATCGTTGCGGAGGTCAGTGACTCGCCGGGTGCGCTGCCCCTTGCGGCGCACGCACTGCGCGAGGCCTGGCGCCGTCGCCAAGGTGCGATGGTCACCCTGGCCGGCTACCAGGCAGCCGGCGGAGTCGCCGGCGCGGTCGCGCACACCGCGGAACAGACCTTCGAGCAGCTGTCCGAGCAGGAACAGGTCGTCGCCCGGTCGGTGCTGCTGCGCATGGTCGACGTCGGCCCGGACGGGTTGATCACCCGCCGGCGGCTGAGCCGCCCCGAGCTGGACACAGTTGAGCAGGGCCCGGCCGTCGTCGCGGCATTCACGACCGCCCGGCTGCTCAGCACCGACCGTGACACGGTGGAGATCGCGCACGAGGCGCTGATCCGGGCCTGGCCACGTCTCCAGGGTTGGGTGGAGGAGAGCCGCGCCGGGCTGCGCCTGCACCGTCAGCTCACCGAGGCAGCCGCCGCCTGGAAGTCGCTGGGACGCGATGAGGGCGCGCTGTATCGAGGGCTGCGGCTGTCGAGTGCTGTGGAGGCGGTGGACGCGAACGTTATCGACCTGAGCGGTACGGAATGGGAGTTTCTGGAGGCTGGCCGCGCGTTACGCGACCGTGAGACGCGGAAGCGTCAGCGTCGCACGCGCCGAGCGTTCGCCGGGCTCGTCGCGGGCCTTGCCGTCGTCTGCGTGCTCGCGACCGGAGCGGTCGTGTCAGCGCACCGCGCCACGAACGAACGGGACCGGGCCGAGGCCGAACGGGACCGTGCCGTGGCGCGGGAGCTGGTGGCGGGCGCTCGGGCCGAGCGGATGACCGATCCCGAGCTCGCGCTGCTGCTCGCGGCGCGGGCGTACCGCCTTCATCCAGACGACCAGACCGAGTCGATGCTGCGCCAGACCACCGCCGACGCGCGTACGACGTTCACGATGGAAGGGCACGACGGGGTAGTGCAGTCGGTCGCCGTCAGCGGGTCGCGAGTCGCCAGCGCGGACTCGGATGGCGTGGTCAAGGTATGGGATCTGCAGGGCCGGACACCGCCGGTCACCGCGCCCGTGCCCGGCTACTTCGTCGCTTTCGGCCCGGACGGACGACTGGCCATCTCGCACTCAGATCAGAAAAACTGGAGCAGCCAGATCATGCTGTGGCGACCGGAGGGCGCGGACCCGGCACGACCACTGGGTCCGCGGTTACCCACCATCATGGGAACCGTGGCGTACAGCCCGGACGGCCGCTGGGTCGCCGGGATCGGCGCTGACTCGCATGTCCACGTCTGGAACACCCGAGACGGGTCACGAAGGTCACTGCGCCATCCTGGAACCGCAAGCGGCCTCGCCTTCGGCGGGGGCGGGCGGCTGGCCCTCGTCACGGGCGACGGCACCATTCGGATCTGGAACATCGGTTCCTCGGCTCCGCCCGTCGTGATCCGGCAACCGAAGATGACCTCTCCCGAGTCCGTGGCGGTCAGCCCCGATGGCCGGAGAGTCGCCGTGAGCGGCGACGAGAAGGTCATGGCGTGGTCCACCGACGGGCGCTCCGGACCGCAGATCTATCGCGGCCCGGAGCACCACTACATCAGCGTGGCGTTCAGCCCGGACGGCCGCCGTATCGCCGCGGGCGCCGACGAGCGGACCGTCCGGATCTGGGACGTCTCCGACAGCACACGCGGCTTGGCGCTGCGTGGACACCGGGGTGCGGTGCGCGGTGTGGCGTTCAGCCCGGACGGCCGCCGTATCGTCTCCGGCAGCGACGACGCCACCGTGCGCGTGTGGGACACGACCGCCGCCCCCACCACCATCACGCTTCCCGTATCAAACCGCCCGGCGGCGATCAGCGATGACGGCAGCTTCGCCGCGGTGATGCCCGCCAACAAGCCCGGCACGATTTCCGTCTCTCCCACCCGGGCGCCGCAGAACGCGACACTGTACAAAGTCCCGTCGGGCCCGTTGTTCCTCGCCCTCAGCGCTGGGGGAGGCGGTGTCGCGGCTTCGACCGTCGACAACGAAAAGATCTACTGGTGGCGGACGGCGACAGGTGACAAACCGGAGGTTCTCGAGTGTCGCCGCTGGCCGGATCCGGTGATCGGCAACAAGGTCACCTTGAGTCACGATGGTCGCCTGCTCGCCGTCGAGTGCGGCGACGGCGAGGTCCGAGTATGGCGGGCCGGCGGCCGAGAGGTTGCCATCCCGCTCGACCATGCTCCACCCCTCACGATCAACCATGACGCCAGCCTGGTGGCACTGATCCAGAACCCGGACGGCGTGGTGCTGTGGGACCCGGCCGCCGGCCGGGTGATAAGGAGGTTGAAGGGCCAAAGCGGACGCCCCGATCGCGTCCAGCTCAGCTCGGACGGACGGTGGCTGGCCGTCGCGAGCGACGATGGGGCGATCCGGGTCTGGGCCGTCGCCAGCGATGAGGACCCGGTCGTGCTCACCGGTTCTGTCGGGCAGATCGCGTCAATGAGCTTCAGCCCGGACGGCAAGCTGATCGCCGGCGTCGGCACCGACGACGTCGTGCGCCTATGGAAGACCGACGGCAGCGGCGAGGCCCTGACCTTCGACCAGCCCACCGGCGCCCGGCAAGTCGCCTTCAGTGCCGATGGACGGCGACTCATCACCCTGTATGGAGCGACAATCCGCTTTACGCCCTGCGAGGTATGCGACTCGATCGATAAGGTAATCGCGCTGGCAAGACAGCGCACTACCCGAGACTTCACCCCGGAAGAGCGCACGAAATACCTACGCGAACCCGAATAGGCCCGCAGCGATCACATGCAAGCCAGCACCGCGTGACTCAACCAGGCAGCAAGCTACCGAGTAACGACTGCGATTGCTTACAGGGAAGGTCCGACACACCCGCGCCACCCTGGCCCGCGACGCCGGCACCCGCCTTAAGGGACATTCAGGACGGCCTCGGACACGCCGACCCGCGCACCACCCGCCGTTACCACCACGGCGGTGCCCGCCTCGACCAGTCCCCGGGCTACGCCCTCGCCCGACACCTCGCCAGGACCCGGCCCAGCCCGGACCCGGCCGGGCATGGACGCTGATCTCGGGGAACTGCAACTTGCCCGCGCCCTACCGCGTCAACTACCACGAAGCCTTGGACGCCAACTGCCTTGCGGCGGTCACCGAGTCACTGATCGACGCTCGGCAGGTCATCGACGCGTGCCCGTCGAGGTGCCGCCGGGCGCCGGCCGTTTGGTAGCCGCGTGGCACGAATGTAGCGCTGGGACTGGTGACCGAGGCGTCGGCCTGCGCCCGGACGAGGACGCGCCGTCATGAAGATGGACGCCTTCCGCGACAAGTTCCTCAGCGCGTACGGCGGACTTGCGGCGGGCGCGCTTGCGGCGTTTGCGTCTGCCTGGACCCGCGCCGCGGCGGCCAGCGGGTCGCTCGCATGCGGCGGATCGCGCCGCAGATGCCGAGGCCGGCGTCCAGGGCCACCGCGAGGTCGAAGATCAGCAGGAAGACCGAGCCGCTCCGGACATCCGGGTCGGGATCGCAGTGACGGGCAGCACGGCGGGCCCGAACTGCATCTCCGCAGCTCAGACCCGCTGACGGTACTGCGCGCCTGGAGGGCTCCAATTCTGGTCTTCCGAGCGGCAAGGGCTCGAGCTAGTGGAAGCGCCAGGCGACGATATTCGGGACGTTGTCGGTGGCGTATGGGTCGTCATTGGGGCGGTCTGGGTTGCAGACCAACACGGCGAGGTCGTACGTCGGCTGTCCCCCCTGCTCGGTTCCGTACGGCCGGAGGCACTTGCCGAAGCCCCAAGCGGCACTTACGAACTTCACCCAGCCGTTCTTGCCCGACGCATGCCAGCTAGTTCCCAACTCGCCGCAGCTACTCAGTCCGACAAGATTGTTCGACAGGGCCTTGAGGCATGTGTTGGACTGCTTATGCTTCAGTTCCATCCAGCCTGCGTCCCCGACGTTCCACACCTGGAAAACGTTTCCAGCGTTGCACGCGTGGAGGTAGGCGAAACTCCCGTCACCGTCCAGGCACCAGCCCGGATTTCCCATGTTCTCGTAGCGCGTGTCTCCAGCGGCAGACGCCGGCGCGGCGCCCAGCATGAGACTGGCGACCGCGACGATCATCGCGACGCCGAGTGTGCCGAATCTTCTGAGTGCCTTCATGAACACTCCTTCCCGCTGGCGACGTGCGCCAGTCCTGGTTGTCAAGACCTCTGTCTAGCGGGGCGAGAGTTGTCTGGGCCCTCCACGGGGCCGTGAGACAAACAAACTCCGGACAACACAGCAATAATTTGAAGCGCTGTGCCTCGAGTCGGTGTGGGCGGGGCTGAAAGTCGCGCTCGGTGTATTCACTGAACTAGCCGTTCGCTGCTTTCGAGAGACGCTGCCGTCGATGAGCGGGCCGCAGCGGGTGGTCGAAGGGCTCATCGCATTGCCGAAGTGGTCCAGGGTAAGCGCTGGGACCGGGAAGGTCGGCTACGACGGGCACGCGCGCGGAGTCCTCGTCGCCGGGACAGCCGCAGAGCTGCGTGGCGGGCGCCGCCGCGGCGGCGTTCCAACCGGCCAGGGCCGCCCCGGCGATCAGCATCGCCGCGCTCAGGTATCCGAGAACCGTCGTGCTCTCTGGGGCCGGCTGCGCAGGACGGTGATGAGCCGGCACAGCCCAATCGTCACGAGGACCGTGGCGGCCGCCCACCGGAGCGCTCCGGCCGGCGCGTTGATGATGTCGATGAGCGACGCGACAGAGCCCAGAACGACCAGGAGGACGGCGAGCATGCTTACCCCGGCCAGGACGCGATGGGCAGCCGGGCCGGCCCACCGCGAGACCCGAGTGGTCAAACCTTCTGCGCATGACAAATCTTGGACAGTTCCAAACAACGGCATTGATGGACGTGATGTTCTACCCCCGGCTCAAACCACGGGGGAGGTAAGCGGCCATGCCTTTGGCGTCCCAACTATCCTCGCGCGCCCGCCTACTGGCGGTTTTCTGCGCGTTTCTGCTCGCTCTGACGATCGCTCCGCCGGCTGCCCGGCCGGCCCGAGCTGATCCCGGCGACACACCCAAGGCCACCGCGGGCCAGGCCCCGCAACAGCGTGGCCTGCCACCCAACGCCGCCTCGGCCGATGCCGTCACCGAGAACGCCCGGCCACCCGTCGTCCCGCCGGTCGTGCGGGCCGGCGGTGAACCCGAGAAGGTCAGCGCCCGCTCGCTCGCCAAGGCCCGCAGCGCGGCGCCTGGCGAGGCGTTCACCGATCTGTTGCTGCGCCCCGGTTACGTGATCGGCGACACCTCGCTCGTCGTCCTGTTCAACCTGGCCGACGAGTCCTTCGACAACTGGCGCATCGACCTGTTCGACGTGACCACCGGCACCCGCCAGGATTCGGTCGTCCTCGGCAAGGACGCGCTCGAGACCAGCAAGTGCCTGCAGCCGCGCAAGTTCTGCAAGTCACTCGGCACCGCCGAGGGCTGGGAGCTCGAGGCGGGCAAGCGTTACTTCGTCACGATCACGGCGCTCTACGCCGACGGTGAGGTCACCTCGGCCGCGTCCGAGGAGTCTTCTCCTCGGACCACTGTGGACCCTCCCGCCGTGCCGGCCCGGCAGGCGGCCGGCTGCAACTGCAGCGGCGCGCTGGGCATGACCGACGCGAGCCAGGCGATCCGCGCGATCGGCGTGAACACCGGCACCGGCACGTTCACCCGCGTCGAGCAGGACCTGTCACTGACGTCGTTCGCCGTGCCGTTCGCGTCGGGCCGCGCGTACTCGTCGGCCAACTCCGGCCCGTCGGCCTTCGGGCCCGGCTGGGCCTGGATCTACGACATGAAGGTCACCGCTTCCGAGGGCGGCGCGGTGGTGCGGGCGGAGGACGGCTCGGACGTTCTCTTCGCGCTCGACGGCGACGCCTACGTCCGCCCGCCGGGCGTCCGGTCGACGCTGCGCCGCGCGGGTGATGGCTGGGAACTGGTCACCCGTAACAACATCGCGTACGCCTTCGACGCCCAGGGCCGGCTCACGTCGATCCTGAACCCGCGTCAGCAGGGCCTGCGCCTCGCCTACGGCACCAGCACGATCACGGTCACCGACGCCTCCGGCCACAAGGCACTCGTGCGGCTCGACGACGGCCTGATCGAGTCGATCACGCTCGAGGATCTGCGCACGGTGTTCTTCTGGTACACCGGCGGCCTGCTCACCAAGGTGCGTGACGCCCGCGGCGAGTTCTGGCAGTACAGGTACGACGCCGCCGGCCGGCTCACCCAGGTGATCGACCCGCACCGTGTGACCGCCCCGACCAACGAGTACGGGCCGGACGGGCGGGTCGTGCGCCAGCTCGACGCGCTGGGCGCGGCCACCACCTTCGTGTGGAACGCCGAGAAGCAGGAGGCCAAGACCACCGACGCCGACAACGTCACGGTCTGGGACGGCTACAAGGGCAACGTTCTGCTCTACACCCAGCGCGGCAACGGCGACGTCAACAATCATCGCTACGACGGCAAGCTGAACCGCAACCTGGTGGTCAACGGCAACCAGAACCAGCACGAGACGCAGTACGACGCGGCCGGCAACCCGATCGAGCAGTTCGCGCCGGGGCGCCGGTTCAGCGAGAAGACCACCTACGACGCGCGGAACAACCCGGCCACCCACGTCGACGCCAACGGCCAGACGTGGAAGGACGAGTACAACGAGTTCGACGAGTTGGTCAAGAGCACCGACCCGGAGAACCATTCGATCCAGTACGCGTACGACGATCGCGGTCTTCAGACGACCGTGACCGACCAGCGTGGCAAGGTCAGCAAGTACGAGACCATCCCGCCCGGCGAGCGGAACTCCGGCCTGGTGGAGAAGGTGACCAGCGCCGGCGGCCGGCGTACCCAGAGCCTCTATGACAAGGCCGGTCGCCGCATCGTCGCCATCGACCCGCGCGGCAACAGCACCAAGTTCTTCTACGACGAGCAGGACCGCACCGTGGCCACGCTGTCGCCGGAGAAGCGCAATCCCTCGCGGTCGGAGTTCGACGCGGTCGGCCGCCTCGTGCGCACGACCACGCCGGCCGGCGTCACCACGATCAACACGTACTTCCCGACCGGGCAGCTCATGTCGACGGTCGGCGAGCGGGTCACCACGAAGTTCACCTACACGGCCGCCGGTCGCCGGGCCACCTCCGCGGTCGACATGCGGCACGAGCCGGATCTGGTGACCAGCTGGACGTACAACCCGAAGGGTCTGGCGGAGACGGTCACGTCGCCACGCGGCAACGTCCCCGGCGCCAACAAGGCCGACTTCACCACGACCTATGTGTACGACGCCAACGACAACCCGATTCAGATCCGTCGCCCGTACCCGAATGGTCAGGTTGTCACCAAGGACATCGCCGTCGATGACCTTGACCGGACCGTGCAGACGAAGGACGCGTTCGGCAAGTCGTCCAGCTTCGACCGGGCAAACGGCGGCGAGGTCACCGGGGCCACCGACAGCCTGGGCCGCAAGACGACGATGGGCTACGACAAGAACGGCCGGCAGACCGAGACCACCGATCCGAAGGGCGGCAAGACCAAGACCGAGTACGACGCGGCCGGCAACAAGGTCAAGTCGATCTCGGCGGTCGGCGGCATCACGACCTGGGAATACGACGACGACGGCATGCTCGACGCCACCACCGAGCCGCGCGGCAACGTCGACGGCGCGGACAAAGCGAAATACACCACCCGATTCGAGTACGACGCCGCGGGCAACCAGGTCAAAGCGATCGACCCGCTCGGCAACACGACGCAGTACCGCTACGACGACGCGAACCGGCTGATCGCCACCACCGACGCCAACAAGCACGTCACGCGGGTCACGTACAACGAGGACGATCAGACCAGCACCGTCACCACACCGGACGCCGGGCTGAACGACTCGACCGTCTACGAGTACGCCGACGACGGCATGGTGGCCTCGATCACCGACCCGCGCGGGCACCGGACCCGGATGGACTATGACGAGGCCGGCCGCCTGATCAAGAGGACCGACCCGCTGGGCCGCAGCACGTACTCGACCTTCGACGCCGAGGGCAACCAGACCCAGTCGCTGTCGCTGGACCGGCTCGAGTTCCCCTGGCTGCTGCGGGATTCCGAGCGGGCCGAGCGCACGACCGTGGACACCTACGACATCGTGGGCCGCCGCACCGAGCGCAAGCTGGGCTCGAAGGGCCCGGTCTACAACTGGGGCTACGACGGCAAGGACCGCACCACCTCCTACGGCGACCCGACCGGCGTCCGGAACGTCGTGTACGACGAGGAGGACCAGGTCAAGGAGGTCACCCGCAAGGAGGCGGGCCGGGCCGACGAGAAGTTCACGTACGAGTACGACCAGCGCGGCAACATCGAGTCGAGGCAGTACCCGGACGGCACCAAGGTGACCTTCGGCTACGACGCGGACAGCCGGCTCACCACGCAGAACGCGCCCGGCGCGAGCTGGAGCTTCGGCTACGACGTGGCCGGCCGCCGGATCAGCACCACGCTGCCCGCGGCGGCCGGGCTGGTGGAGAACCGGTCCTTCGACGACGCCGGGCGGCTCACCGCGATCGGCACCGAGCGCGTCGGCGACCCGGTGCCGGGTGTGCAGGACCCGGTGTCCCGGTACGACCTCACCCTCGACCCCGAGGGCAACCCGACGCGGGTGATCACCACCCGGGGCGGCACGGCCGAGTCGGTCGCGTACGGCTACGACGAGGCCGACCGGGTCACCTCCGCCTGCTACGCGGTGGAGTCGTGCACCGGCAAGCCGAAGCCGGCCGGGCGCATCGACTACACCTACGACGAGGTTGGCAACCGCACGAGCCAGAAGCGCTCGGGCACGGCCGGCAGCGACCTCACCACCTATCGGTACGACGACGCCGACCAGCTGCAGTCCGAGACGCTGCTCGGCGTGGGTCACAGCCGGTTGACCACCTACGACTACGACGAGCGGGGCAACCAGACCAAGGCCGGCGGCGACCGGTTCACCTACAACCTCGACAACAGCGTGGCCACGGCCAAGGTCAACGGCCGGACCACGAGCTTCGAGTACGGCGCGAACGGGCTGCGGCTGTCCTCGAGGACAGCTGAGCCGGACGGCGCGAGCTCGACGCAGCGCTGGTCGTGGGACATGGCGGGGACGCTGCCGCAGATCGCGATCGACACTGTCGAGAACGCCGACGGCGCCGTGACCGAGAAGCGCGGCTTCGTGTACGGGCCGGACGACGAACCCCTCGCCCTGCTCGACCCGGCGTCGGGCGCCCACTCGTACACGCACGACTGGCTCGGCGGCATCGCGAACATGCTCTCGCCCACCGGCGTGGTGGAGAAGGGCTACGACTACGACCCGTTCGGCAACCCGCGGGTGGGCGCGTCGCTGGCCGATCAGCGGATCCCGGGGGAGGGCCCCGGCATCGAGAACCCGATGCAGTTCCACGGTGCGTACCAGGACCCCAGCACCGGCGACGGCAACTACTTCATGCGGGCCCGCAACTACAACCCGGGCACCGGCCGGTTCGCGACGCAGGACCCGATGCCGATGGGTCAGGGTGCGACGTCGGCGTACACGTACGGGTCGAACAACCCGCTGGCGTACTCCGACCCGACCGGCCTGATGCCGGACGCCGGACCGACCACCGGGGGCGCACCGGCCGACGGCACGGTGGTGCCGACCGGTCCGTCGCCGGAGGACATGGCCAAGGCCAACCAGATCCAGTCCAAGAGCATGCTGGACGTGATCCTGGAAGCCGGCGGCCAGATCCTGATGGAGTTCCTCGGGATCAACGACATCATCAACTGCCTCAAAGGCGACCTGATGGCGTGCGTCTCGATGATCGTCGGGGCGCTCCCCTGGGGCAAGATCTTCAAGGCCAAGAAGATCGCCGAGGCCATCTTCCGAGCCGGCAAGGCCGTGATCACCTTCTTCCAGGAGATCAAGTGGGCCCGGGCGATCATCGCCGGCGCCGAGAAGGCGGCCGAGGCGGCGAAGGCCGCCGCGGCGGCCGCGGCCAAGGCGGCGGCCGAGAAGGCGGCGAAGGTCAAGGCCGCGGCCGAGGCGGCGGCCAAGAAGGCCGCGGCCGAGGCGCAGGCCAAGGCGAAAGCCCTCGCGGAGAAGGCGAAGGCGAAGACGAAGAAGGGCGTCGACGATCCGAAGGACGGCCCGTCCTGCAAGGCCATACCGAAGAAGCACAGCTTCACCCCGGAGACGCGGGTGCTGCTGGCCGACGGTTCGGCCAAGGCGATCGGCCAGCTCGAGCCCGGCGACACCGTCGCGGCGGCCGACCCGTCCACCGGTGAGAGCGGTGCCCGGCAGATCACCCACACCATCCGCACCGACGACGACAAGGACTTCGTCGACCTCACCATCGAGGGCGAGAAGCTCACCACGACGGAGAACCACCCGTTCTGGTCGGTGACCCGAGGGCGCTGGGTGGAGGCCGGTGAGCTGAAGGCCGGCGAGACGCTGAAGACGGCGGCCGGGACGTACGTCCAGGTCGGCGCGATCAAGGTGTACGAGGGCAAGCAGCGGACGTACGACCTCACCGTCGACGACATCCATGCGTACTACGTGCTGGCCGGCGACGTCTCGGTCCTGGTGCACAACTGCGGCGACGATCCGACCGGCGCACCGTGCTCCTGCTACCCGGCGACCGGGTACGGACCGAACGTGCCGCCGATCAGGCAACCGGGCCAGTGGAGTGACTCGGACATCTGGCGGGGCGCGCACGGCATGCGGCCGCAGAGCATCGGCAACAACCTCGAGCTGCACCACGCCGACCAGATGCCCGGCTCCGGCATTCACGAGCTGCCGCAGCAGGTGCACCGAGGTCCGGGTCAGCACAACGTGTTGCATCCGAACCCGAACAACCAGGGCGTCACCGGCGCGATGCGCGACGAGGACACGCAACTACATTGGTGGTACCGGTCGCAGGAAGAGGGCTGGGGCCAGCATCCGGCCGAGTGGTGGTACGACAACTAGCCCGGAAGGAAGGCACTAACGTGGAGTTCGCCGAGTTCCAAGGTCTCGTCGACGCCTTGCTGGCCGAACACGCCAGCAAGGGATTTCCGCCGGAGATCCGCATCCTTGACGAGGTGCGGGCCGACGACGCCGACATCGAGGCCGTGGAGACGCAACTCGGTGCCCGGCTGCCCGAGAAGTACAAGCAGGTGCTGACGACGTACGGCGGTGGCATGTTCGGCTTCGTCGATCTGCTGCCGGTCCGTTCGCCGAAGGACGGCGAGAGTGACGTCCTGACGGAGAACACGGGCGAGTTCGCGGTCGCGGGCTTCGTGCAGGTCGCGCCGGTGGGCAGCGGTGACATGTGGGGCTTCGCGGTGCACGACGGTGTGTGCGCCGAGGCCGTGAGCATGTGGTTCCACGACACGGGCGAGATCCAGTTCGAGTCCGGCGATTTCCTGGAATTCATGGCGACACGAGGTGTTCGGGCCCGCTGATCAGCGTGTGGGGCCGCCGAGGGTGGCGGCCCCACACTTGCGGCCGCCGGTGTACGGGACGGTACATTTCATTTCGAGGTGAGGTCGGCGGGAATCGTTCCCGGCGGCCCGAGGACGATGTCGCCAAGTTCGGCGGACACGTCGGCGAACGGTTCTGGTTCGAAGTCCGTTCCGGCGTTCTCGGGGATGCCGGAACGCATGATGAGCTCGGCGAATCCGGCCGGAGAGGAGACCTGCAGCGCGCGGCAGCCGGTCGGCCCGGTCATCAGGGCGTGAGGCGTTCCCATGGGTACGGCGAGGAAGTCGCCGGATCGAAGAGTCAGCACGTCGTCGCCGGCCCACACGTGCAGCGTCCCCTCGACGACCCAGAACCGCTCGTCGTATCGGGTGTGCACGTGCAGTGGCGTCCGGCTCCCGGCGGTTTGGTAGGTGTCCGTGACGTCGTGCCTTCCCCCGGTCTCGTCGCCGGAGGTCAGGACCGTAGTGAAAATCGAATCCCGCAGCCGGAAGGCGCGGAATCTCGGACGTTCCGAAGTGGAACTCATGCGTGAACCCCATACCCGTTTGGCTTTAACGTTGAAGTCATGCTAGATCGGATGACTACAACGATCAACCCATGAGTTAGGTTGGCGACATGGCAGACGAGTCCGAGTCGGGATGGCTCGACGAGAACGAACTCTTGGCCTGGCACGCTCTGGCCACTCTGCTCATGCGGCTCCCCGGCACGCTCGACGCGCAGCTGCAGCGTGACGCCGGCATCAACTTCTTCGAGTACCTCGTGCTGTCCAAGCTGTCGATGGCGCCCGACCTCACGATGCGTTTGAGTCAGCTCGCGGGCGCCGCCCACGGTTCCCTGTCCCGGCTGTCGCAGGGTGTCGCCCGTCTGGAGAAGTGCGGCTGGGTCCGGCGTTTCCCCGATCCATCGGATGGGCGATACACGTTGGCGACGCTCACCGTTGCGGGCCGGGACAAGGTGGCCGACACCGCGCCCGGACACGCCCAGGCTGTCCGGAAGCATGTGATCAGCCCTCTGACGACTGCCCAGCAGAGGCACTTGCGCGTCATCAGCAAGCGGATCACTGACACGATCAACTGATGTGACTTGTGTTCGAAGGAACCACCGTGGTCAGTTTTCCGGCGTCACGGTGGCCTTCAGGAGGGCTCCGGCCAGCTCATCCGGGTGGGTCAGCAGGGCCTCGTGCGTGCCGGGCACCATCACCGGCTCCACGCCGAGCCGGGACGCCAACTCGGAACCCGGGGCGGCCAACGCGATGTCCCGTTCGGCCAGCAGGTAGGTCATCGGAACGCCCAGCGTACGAAGGTCTTCGCCCTCCCACGCATCGAGAACGTAGCCGCCGGGCTGAGGCGTCAACTGCTCGAAAACCATCCTCTGCAACATCGCCGGCTCGTTCTGCATCAGCCGCGCGCTCAACGTCTCAAAATACGAACTTTGCAGCGCTCGTTCGCCACCACCGCTGAGCCGCTGAGCGCCTACATTCGGCGCCGCCGCCTGGAGGAGGCCACCCGCTTGCTGCTCGCCACTCCTTCGACGACGATCTCGGAGGCGGCCGCCCGTTGGCACTTCACCGACAGCAGCCATTTCGTCCGAACCTTCAGGAAACAGTACGACTGCACCCCGTCGGACTACATCCACCGGCGTCGCAGTCCCGGAGAGTAAGACCCTGGTAATGACTGTCGCGGGATTCAGTGTTTGCCGGCGCGGTCCTGGTATTCCTTGCGGGCGGTGAGGACGTCCTCGATGTGCTGCACCGACCACTCCGTAAGGGCCTTCAGCGGACCTCGCAGCGTCTGCCCGAGCGGCGTCAACGCGTACTCCACACGGATCGGCGCCTCCGGGTACACCGTTCGCAGAACCAGTCCGTCGCGTTCGAGCGTCCGCAGAGTTTGGGTGAGCATTTTCTCGCTCACGCCCGCGAGCTGGTGCCGCAGTTCGGTGAACCGGCACGCCCCGTGCCGGCCGAGCTCGCCGATCACGAGCACCGCCCACTTGCTGCCGATCTGGTCGAGCACGTCACGTGAGGGGCAGCCCCGCGAGTATGGGTCCCACGTCGGTATGGGTTCGATCACATCGTCGACGGTCGCCACGGAGCTCACCTCGATACTTTCGTCGGGGTGGCCACCTTACCTCGAAGTCAGTACTTACCGAAAGAGAGTGACCAGGTAATCATGGGTTTCGTGCCGCGGGAGGTCCGCGGCAGGAAGCGGGATTCCCATGTCGATCGTTGTTACCGCGGCCTCCTCGCATCTGGGCCGGCACGCTGTCGAAGCGCTGCTGGCGCGTGGAGTGCCTGCCTCCGGCATCGTCGCGACCAGCCGTGACGTCAGCAGGATCAAGGACTTCGCCGACCGTGGTGTCGTGGTGCGCCGGGCCGACTTCGCGGAGCCGGACAGCCTCCCCGCGGCGTTCGAGGGCGTGGAGAAGCTCCTGCTGATATCGACCACGGACGTGGACGAGCGCGTCGCCAATCACCGGCGCGCCATCGATGCCGCGGTGGCGGCAGGCGCGTCGCTGGTCGCGTACACGAGCATGCTGCATGCGGACACGGCCACCTCGGTCCTCGGGGTAACCCACTACGCCACCGAGCAGGACCTGCGCGACCGCGTCCCCAGCGTGATGCTGCGCAACGGCTGGTACCTGGAGAACTACACCGGACAACTCTCGCAGGTGCTGCGCGGCGGAGCCCTGGCCGGGGCGACCGGACAGGGAAGGATCAGCGCCGCGACCCGCGCCGACTACGCCGACGCCGCCGCGGTCGTGCTGACCACCGACGGCCATGCCGGCCGGGCGTACGAACTGGGTGGGGACGAGGCGTTCACCCTGGCCGAACTGGCCGCGACGATCTCGGCCGTCACCGGGACGCAGATCGCCCACGTCGACCTGACGGCCGAAGCGTTCACCCAAGTACTGACCGACGCCGGCCTACCCGCCGAGCTGGCTCACGTCCTCGTCGACGCCGACCTCGCCATGGGCCGCGGCGAGTTGTTCACCGACACCGGCGACCTGCGGCGCCTGATCGGGCGGCCGACCGTGCGCCAAGCCGAAGCGATCTCCGCCGCGCTGAACTGACCGGCCCTCCCGAACCGTCCAGATCATCTTCCCTCCCGGTCAAGCCGCCGGGGAAAGGCCTTCACGATGTCCATCCGTACGATCGCGCACGCCCTCGTCACTTTCACCGCGACGTCCGCCACCCTAGCGGCCATCACACTTCCCGCCACCGCCGCGCCGTCGCATCGCCATCAGGCGGCCGGCTACGCGATCACGGTCGACGGCAGCCGCGCCTTCGCAGAGAGCATCGCGGCCGACCGCCACTACGTCTACACCACCAGCATCGCCGACGGCACTGTTTACCGCGGGCACCCCGGGGCGAGAACGCTCGAACCCTTCCTGCCGGGCGGCCAGGACAACCGCACCCAGGCCACCGGGATCAAGATCGCCGGCAACCGCCTCCTGGTGGCCGGCGCCTTCACCGGACGCTTCTTCGTATACACCAGCACCGGGAGGTTGGTTGCCTCCTACACCGCCCCCGACACCGGCGAGCCGACCCTCGTCAACGACGCGACCGTCACCCCCGCCGGGGACGTCTACGTCACCGACTCCTTCCGCGCCGTCGTCTACCGGATCCCGGCCGCCGAGGTGAACGCCCCCGCCGACGGCGCCCACCGGACTCTGCGCGTCGCCTACCGACTCCCGGACTACGCGGCCGGCCAGTCCAACGGCAACGGCATCGTCGCCACCCCCGACGGCAAGTCGCTGATCATCGGCTACTACTACAGCGGCGCGCTCTACCGGCTCACCCTCGCCACCGGCGAGACCCGCAAGATCGCGGCACCGGCCCTGCCCAGCGCCGACGGGATCGCACGGCAAGGAAACACCCTCTACATCGCCCGTGCCGTGAACAACCAGGTCGACACCGTACGGCTGTCCGACGACGCCACCCGGGCGGCCGTCGTCGCCACCCGCACCTACCCCGGGGCCGACACCACCACCGGCGTCGCCGTCAGCGGGAACCGACTACTGGTGACCAACTCCCAGATGGACACCTACCTGTACGGCGATCCCCAGACCAGCCCGCTCTTCACCGTCGAAAGCCTCCCGTTGGGTTGACGCTTGGGGCCCCGAAGGTCCGGTTCTCCCCAGCCGAGAAGGAGGACAGCGCCCCGGCCGTCGAGCTCGGCCGATGAAGCCCTGACGACGACCACCCACGTCCCCGCCGAGCAGACGCTCGTCGAGGACCGGGGCGTTTCGTCGTCAGCCTTGCAACCTGGCGACCGCGACCGCGTAGCCGCTGAGGACGAAGGTGTCGCTGGTGGCCCGTTCCTCGCGGATGGCGCCGCCGGCGGACCGCTGATCCACGATCCGGACGAGGGCCCGGCGCAGGCCGTCGATCTGGACGGTCACGGCGGTGTTCGTCTTGTTGATCATCAGCACCTTGCGGTGGCCCCGGTCGCGGACGGCGAGGGCCCAGCGCGTGCCTGCTTGCGGCTGGTCCGGGATCTCGATGAGTTCGCAGCCGGGCCGGATCTCAGCCAGGACCAGTTGCAGCACGTGGTAGCGGGCGTTGGGGGCACCAGTCGTCCAATCCACCATCGTGACCGACGGGTACTGTCCCGGATGGCCCACCAACTGGCTCTCGCCGACGATGTCGATGCCCATCAGCGCGAGCCGGGCGAACACGTAGGCGTAGATGCCGGCGGAGAAGTTCCAGTAGGCGTCCGGGATCGGCGCGGGATCGGGCTGGGTGGACGACTGCGGCAGGATCGTTCCGACCTCGTTGACGGTAGTGCGCACCGTTGGCGCCATGCTCCGGCGGATCTCTTCGATCTGTGCGACGGTCGCGACGAAACGTTCGGCCTGCGAGAAACCGTCCGGACCCATCTGATCCACGGTGTCCGCCGGGTTGGGCTGGGCGTAGAAGTGATAGCTGATGAGATCGAGCGGGACGCCCGGCCGGTGGTTGTCCGGGTTGAGGAAATACCGGTAGTAGTCGAGATTCGACGCGTTGCCGAGCGACAGCCCGACGAACTTGGTGTGCGGAGACACCTCGCGGATGCCGGTGACGATCGCGTCGTACAGCGCGGTGTAGAGCTGCGGGCTGATCGCGTGTTCGAAGTCGATCTCGTTGAGCACTTCCCAATAGGGCAAAGGGTAGTGGTGATGGGAACGGTGAAACTTGCCGTACTCGTCGGTGAAGCCACCGGCGGTGTACCAGGCGACGAGGCGCTTGAAGTAGTCGGCGACGACCTCGACCGGAACGGCGAGCCGGGAGCCCGCCGAATAGCCGAAGTCCGCCTGGTTGGGATCGTCCGGATAGGCGACCGGGGGCGCCCAACGCGACAGGTCGCCGGAGAAGTCGTCGGCGAGCAGGGTGGCACCGGTGGCCGTCGTCACGGCCACGTTGTCGAAGATGGCTGATTCCGTGTCGAACTCGCGGAACCCGACGGTCCCCGAGGCGTACGTCTCGTCATGGACCGTGAGGACCTCTTTGCCGTCCACAGTGACCGTCAGGTCCGCGCCGGTCACCGTCGTCCGCACGTGGTACGTGCGCCCGCCTTCGACCGCGAAGGGCAGCGGGGTGGGCCGGACGGTGACCGCCTGGCCGCCGCTGAGCACCACGAAGACGATGTACCCGGTCGCCGCGGGGGTGGCGTAGGGGAAGTTGGAGAGCAGGACGGCGTAGCCGTTGTCCTGGTCCCGCATGCGCACGAGCCATCCCGCTTGCGCATAGGGCGGCGTTTCCCGTGGTCCGGTCGCCAGCGGCGTGACGTCGACGGCGAAGGTGTAGTCGGTCCAGTCCTTTCCGCTCGCGGCGAGGGCGTTGTCGCCGCCGGCGACGTGCAGTGCCCCGTCGCGGATGGTCCACGGGGTGGGCTGCCACATCCATTGCGGAATCGTGCTGAAGTTCAGCATCGGCTGCTTGCCCCTGGTCGCCTGCACGAAGTCTTCGACGAGCGGGTCGATCAGGGAGAAGTCCCAGCTGGTCCGTCCGCCGGACGGGGGCTCGAGCTCGGCCACGCCGAGCCTGGGGTACGGGAACCACGGTACGAAGCGCACGTACCTGGTGGTGAGGTCGCGAAGCGCTTGATAGGCGCGCTCGACGATCGGGGATCCGCGCCGGACCAGAGGGTTCACCACCACCTGCAGCGTGGGTGTCGTCTCGGAGACCACGCCGGCGGCCTGCCAGTCGACCGTCAACAGGACGCCGGCATCGGCGGCGCGGGCGGGCGTCCCCGGCAGCAGGGGAGAGGCGGCGGCCGCGGCGCCGGCCGCGCCGAGCGACTTCAGGACGGCCCGGCGGGGCGGTCGCGGGGGATCGGCATTGGGCTCTGATGGTCGCGTCACAGTGACTCCCATCGGGTCGCGCCTCCTGAGCGGCACGGCGGCACGGGAGACGAAGGCTGCGCCAACTGAATCGTTTCAAATCATTGAAAGTTGACGTTACTAATCAGTTTCGGACGTGTCAAGCCTGAGGGCCGTGCCGCGGTCGGGTTGGCCGATCGGCCGGGTGCGCGGCTGGCGGCCGGTCTTGGCCTCGAAGCGTGAGCTCAGCCGGCAGTCTGGGCGAGGAGGTCTCGGAGTAGCGCCTCCCCCTGGGGCCATGGGCCGAAGCCGGCTTCGGGGTTGACATGGCCGGCGTTGCCGAGGTCCACGAACCGTGCACCCCACTGTTTGGCCAGCTGGCAGGACCAGTCGAGCTGTGCCCATCTGTCGTCGCTGCTGGCCGCTAGGACTGCCGGGAACGGCAGGGGGTCTGCCGTGGGCGGGCCGAAGCCGCCGATCGGCGCACCCTGGGAGGCCGAGTGGGCGATATCGGGTGGCGCCACCAACAGCGCCGCACGGACCTGGGCGTCGTGTTGGTGAGCCCAGTGGGCCACGGTGTGACAACCGAGGCTGTGTGCGACCAACACGACCGGGCCTGTGGCCCGCTGAACTGTCTCGTGCAATGTGCCGACCCACTCATCTCGGTCCGGCCGCTCCCAGTCCCGCTGCTCGACCCGAACGGCACCACGCCGGTCCCGGAGCCAATAGGACTGCCAGTGATCACGCCCGGAACCACCCAGGCCCGGCACGACGATCATGTTCTCCACAACGGAACGATAGCCGCTGCCGGGGGCCGCTCGACGTAGCGGGAGCGCATCCGGGAGATGCTTACCGTCCCACCAACCGCGCCAACTCGACTGAACGTGGCCCGTGGACCTCGTCAGCGGACGCGGCCCACGCACCCGCCCGCGCCACCGAGAGTCTCCGGCGAGCGGAGCAGCCTGACACTGCTCCCGCAGCCATAACCTGACGCGTGGGGTCAGGCCACTACGACCTCCGATAAGGACATGCTCCAGCTCCACCGCCAGGACAAGCGTCCCGAATTCCCACGCAAGACAGGTTCTGCCGGACGCATTGCTCGTCCAGAAGGGTTTGCTACAACCGCGACGCGGCGATCAGCTCGGCGAGGGCCGCGTCCTGCGCCAGGTAGTGGCGGTCGACCGGGTAGGTGGCCGCCGCCGAGAAAGCCGCGTAGTACGCATCGGAAGCGGTGTCCGGTGCGTAGACCCCGCTCGCTGCGGCCACGGCGGCGGCATGCGCGACTGCCCCGGACGCTGCAGCGACCCGGGCGGCGGCGGCCGCCCGCTCCGCGACCATTGCGGTGGCGAAACCTCTTGCGACGTTGTGCACCTCCGCGTAGGCCGACGTAAGCGCTGCGGCCGCGTCGATGGCGTCCGCGGCGACGGCGGCCGCGTGGGCGGCCCCCGCCGCGGCGGACGCCCAAGACGCCGCATCCCCGTCGGCGGCACAGGACGCGGCCATGGCGGCGGCGACGGCACGCCCGCCGTCGGGTCCGAGCGCCGCCTCGGAGGCGATCACGGCCCCGGCGGCATGGCGGGCTTCGAGCAGGTCGTCCGTCTTGAGCGAGCCGTCGAGGAACTCCTCGGTGGCCTCGACACACTGCAAGACCCGAGGGTCCAGCGGCCGACGTTTCCCGATGTAGGCGAGGCTGCTTCGCGCGCAGCCGACGGCGAAGCGCCGCAGGACGACGGCCGGGATCTCCTCGACGAGTCGCATCTCGCTCGCAGCGAACTTGTTCTCCTGGTGGTCGATGTCGCCGCGAGCCTCCGCGAGGAACCATCGCCGTCCATACACGTTCCGGACAGAGTCCCGGGGCCTCGCGGACGCGTGCAGTCCGAGGGAACAGCACGCGATGGCGCCGCGCACCGCGTTCCACTCGCCGACACGCCAGGACATCGTTCCGTTCGCCGAGGTCAGATTGTCCTCGACGAACCGGTAGCACTCGATCATCGGTACAGCTCCTCTACAACGGGGGGTTACCAGGCGACGGCATGCGGTGCGGCCCGAGGATGGCGGCGTCGTGCTGCTGGGCGCCCCTCTCGGCCGGCATCCCGATTCGCCGGACGCATCGCGTTCACCTTCGGCCACCGTGAACTGGCATTGGTGAGGCGCCGATACTGCGGTGGTCGGGATCGTCCGTGGCGTCGAAGCCGCGGTCGAGCTGCCGCTCGGTGGAGCGCCGGCCGGATGCGGATGAGTCGTCCGGATGGCCCGGCCGGCTCCGGTCGTGGCTGAACAGGGATCCGCCTACTCTCGCTAAGAGACAATGGTCTCTTATTGAGAGTAGGCATGCAGGTTAAGAGACGCAAGTCCCCTAAAAAGCATGTCGCCGCGGTGGTCGTGGTGTTCATCGCGTTGCAGGCCACCAACAGCGCCACCGTCTCGGGGTGGCCGCCGGCCTGCACGCCAACACCCGCCGGCTGGGCGCCATCGCCGCCGGCCCGCTGATCGGCCTCGGCTCGGCGACCCGGCTCGCCTACGGCGGGGTGTTCGCCGCCAGCGCGCTGATCACCGTGGCTGCGCCGGCCGGTCTGCGCCTTGTGCCCACCGGACGACGAGGCCGTAATCGCTGCGTGGTTCAGTCTTTCTCGGCCTCGAGGAGGACGGCGAACGGTCGGTCGAGATGGTCTCGCCACCACTGCGGGTCCGGGTGGTCGTGGCCCTCCGGCGAAAGTTCGGGCATGACCCAGCGAATCCGGCTGAAACCAGCGGCGGTGAGTGCCTGCTCGATCGCCGTCCGGCTCCAGTAGTAGACGGTGAAGTGGGGGCTTTGGAGGCCAGGCACGCTGATCCGGAAGGTGAACGCCTGGCCGTCCTCGAGCGGGCCGTCGACCGGGATCTGGAAGTCCGCCCCGTACTTGAGGTAATAGTCGGGAACCAGCGAGAGATCGGGGTTGAGCTGGTACGTGACAAACCGGCCGCCGGGGCGCAGGCTCCGGCTGATGTTCACGCACATGTCCTCGAGGTGCTCCATCGACGTGCTGTAGTGCAGCAGGTAAACCCCGAGAGCGCCGTCGAAACGGCCGATCCCGCCCAGGCCGCCGACATCCGCGACCTGGTACTCCGCACCGGTCAGACGCTCCTCTTCGGCGAGCTGAGCCACGCGGATCATCTCCGGCGACAGGTCGATGCCGAGCGCCCGGCCGGCGCCACGACGACGCAACTCCCGGGTGTACGCCCCGGTTCCGCAAGCAAGATCCAGCCACGCCTCGCCGGTCACCTCGCCAAGCAATTTCAAGATGGAGTGGGCTTCGACGTAGGTGCGAAGCGGCACCAGCTCGAACGTCTTGTCGTATTGGTCGGCGAAGGCGTCGTACTCGGCCATTCCTGCTCCTCGCATGCGTGTCCAACGGCGGATCGACGAATCCGGGCGCACCGGCCGGACGGCGATTCGTGGCCCGAACGGCTGTGCGCCGCCGTCGGGGCGAGCTTAAGGCGGCTCTGTCCACAGAGCAGTCACCGACTACCGGATTCTGCCCTTATGGACGCCGTTCGGAACGGCCGAGCAACCGGAGCCGTCTCGGCTCAGTAACGAAAGTCGCGGTCACACCGGGCGGGGCACGCGGCCCGGGCCGGTGGTCACACGATGGCCGCTCGCAGCCGGCCGGCCGGCCACGGCGCCAGCTGACGATCATCAGGGCGGCGATGACGATGAACGGCACCGAGCAGATGGCCCGGCTGAACACGGGCGGCGGGCCCTGGAGGCCGGTGAGGGTGCCGCTACCGCGCTCCCTGGTCGCGTGGCCAACACGTCGGATAAGGTCGTAGGCCTTATGTTCCTCGAACTGGATGAGGCCGGTCATAGCGCGCCGTCCTTGCCCTCGATGCACAGTTACATTCTGGACTGCGCTTCGGCCGGCCACCGTCGCTGGGCGCTCTTAAATGTGAGCCTCGGCAGCGCGGCGCATTCTTTCTCGACGTCGGCCCTTCCCAACTGCCTCGCTTCGAGCATCGGCCAGGAACCTGAAGGGACCGAAAGCGGAGAGGCAATGGTATGAGCAACCGAGAGAGAACCCCGTGAGTGCGGAGCGAGCGAACGCCGAGACCGCCGCCGTGCCGACGCCGGAAATCCCGGGCGGATATCCGGACCTCACCGCGTCGCAGCTGGACATCATCCGTGCGCGTTCCACGGAGGCGGTCGTCGAGCCGGGCGCGTCGCTGGCCAACGCCGGGGATGTCGACTTTGACTTCATCCTGGTCGAGGCGGGTGAATTGGAAGTCGTGCGGTTCGCGGCGTTCGGGTTGCCGGAGCAGGTCATAGCGATCTTCGGCCCGGGCTCGTTCCTGGGCGAGCTGGACATGCTGACCGGGCAGGCCGCCATGTTCTCAGCGCGTATGCCGGCCGGCGGCGTGATCCGACGGATGCGACGTCCGGCCTTCCGGCAGCTCATGTCCGAGGCGCCGGAACTGTCCGACGTCATCCTCAAAGCGTTCATGGCGAGGCGTGAGTACCTGCGTACGAGCGAAGCGGCGCAAAGCATCCAGATCATCGGCGGCGAACTCTCGGGCGACACTCTGGGGCTCCGCAACTGGGCCACGCGCCTGAGCATGCCGCACACCTGGCTCGACGTCGAAACCGACGACGGGTTCCGGATCCTGAAGTCTTTCGGGCTCGACGTCACAGACCTCCCGGTCGTGATCACCCCGACCGCGGTCCTCCGTAACGCGACCCCGAGCGTACTGGCGGACGGGCTCGGGCTCGCGTACCGCTCCGTACCAGGGAAGGTTTACGACGTTGTTGTCGTCGGTGGTGGACCCGCCGGACTGGCGACTGCCGTCTACGGTGCTTCTGCTTCATAGGCGCTGTACCCGCGACGTCTTGGCTCGAGGGCGTCCTCCTTGACCGAAGCGGCTTCATCCTTACCGACACCGATCTACCGGAGACGCAAACGCGCGACTCGTTCGGGCTGCTCGGCCGTCAGCCGCTGGCGTACGAGACCAGCATGCCAGGACTCTTCGCCGTCGGGGATGTGCGTCACGGCTCGATGAAGCGGATCGCAGCCGCCGTAGGTGAAGGTTCGAGCGCGATCCGCTCGGTCCATCAGGCGATCGGGAAGTAGCGACAGATCTGCGGCAGGAGCCCTTTTGGCCAGGTACAGCACGGCGTATGGGCGAGGGTTGCGCGGAGCAGTCGCTGTCCGCGGTACCCCGCCGCGCCGGTGAGGTCGTGAGGCTCGAGTACCGTGACGTGCCGTGATCGAGTCCGAGACTGAGGTCAGCGAAGATCTGGTCCGCGACTTGCTGCGGGAGCAGCATCCGGACCTGGCCGATCTGCCCATCCGCGAGGTGGCGGGCGGCTGGGGAAACCAGATGTGGCGCCTCGGGGACGACTTGGCCGTCCGGGTGCAGCGGATGGACACGAGCCCCGATCTGCAGCTCAAGGAGCGTCGCTGGCTGCCACTGCTGGCCCCACGCCTGCCGCTTCCGATCCCGGCTCCGGTGCGCAGCGGTACGCCTTCCGAGCGCTTCCCCAAGATGTGGACGGTCATGACATGGGTGGAAGGCACGCCCCTGGACCAAGCCACGATCGCCCGCGGTGACCACGCGGCTGACACGTTGGCGGCGTTCCTCAAAGCGCTGCACGTGGAGGCGCCCGCCGATGCACCGGGCGCCTCGGAGCTCGGCCTCCACCCCAAGGACTCCAAGGACGGGTTCGAGCGCTTCGTGGAGGCCGTGGACCTCGGCGACTTCGGCTTCGCTGAGGGCGACATCCGGGCCCTGTGGGACGACGCGGCGGCGACCCCCGAGTGGCCGGGACCACGGGTATGGGTGCACGGTGACCTGCATCCCGCGAACGTCGTCGTCGCCGACGGCACGCTGGCGGGCATCGTCGACTTCGGCGCGCTCTTCGCCGGTGATCCGGCCTGGGACCTCGGGGCCGCGTGGCTGCTGCTGCCCGAGGGAGGCGCCGCGCGGTTTTTCGACAGCTACGCCCAGGTGGACGAGGTGACGTTCCGCCGGGCACGCGGGCTGGCCGCCATGAAGTGCCTGTTCCTGATGCTGATGGGCCAGAACGGGGACCGCGGCCTGCCCGGCGGGAAGCCGAACTGGGGGCCCGCCGGCCGGTCGGCACTCGATCGTGTCCTGACGGGCCTCTGACGTCGGCCCTGCGCTGCCGCTGCCGTGAGCGGAGAAGTTGTCGGGCATGGCGGGCTTCGCCCCGGCCGGGACGGCGAAACCTGCTCGCGTTCGCAATTCTCAGCCCAGGGCGGTGGTCGCATAGAGGCGCCAGTCGGCAAGCGCGGCGCGGCGATGGGGCTCGGCGGTTGTCTGGTACCCGGGGTCGTTGACGAGGCGCTGGAACGAGCTGATGCTGGGGTAGCGGGCGACGCCTACGGCATCCCAGCTGTCATCGACTGGTCCGACGACGCGAGCGATGACGATGCCGGCGAAGACGAGTTCCGAGCCTCCGTAGGGCTGCACGGCAGTGTTGAAGGCCGGCAGGTAGCGGGTGAGGTAGGCGTCCTGGCCGCTACAGGGCTCCTCGTCGCTGGTGCTCGTGTATTGCGCCTGGGGGTGGAATCGCAGCAGGTTGAGCATGAACAGCGGAGTGTCGGCGGGGAAGGCCGCAGCGGCCGCCTCGAGGTCGTCGGGGTTGATTTGAGTGCTTGACATCGTGGTTCTCCTGGTGGGTCAAGGGATCGAGGTCGGACTGATTGCGCGCTCGCGACTGCAGGCGCCCGACATGGGCTCAGCGGGCCATGGTCAGCACATCGTGGACCAGACGTCGTGCGTACTCGTGGTCGACTGGTAATGCGAAGACGACGTGGTGGTACAGCGGCGCGATGACGTGGTCGAGGATCTGCGGGACTGTCGGTGTCGCCTCCCCGCGTTCGCGGGCCCGGTGGACCATCTTGGACGCCTGCTCGCGCCGTGTCTCCGTGACCGGGCAGCCCGAAACGATATCGACGCGGGCCGACACCATCGCGCGCAGATAGCGGACCCGCTCGGGACGGGTGATGTCGCGAGCGATGATGTTCGCCCACTGCGTCAGGTCTTGCTCGAGTGATCCGGTGTCGGGTAACGACTCACCGTCTCGCGTCAGGGCGGCGACCGCGACTTCCTCGAGGAGCGCGTTGACGTCGTCCCAGCGCCGGTACAGCGTCGTCGGGTTGACCCCGGCCCGCTCGGCGATGACCGGAAAGCTGATCCTGTCGGCACCTTCGCCTACGAGCTCACCGACCGCCGTGTAGATCGCGGTCAGCACTCGACCGCTGCGTCCTCCGGGGCGGCTTGCGCTTGCTCGGTCAGACACATCACAACCGTACGCAGAGATCTTTGCTTTAACAAGATTCTGCCCTACGGTGGCTAAAGCAAAGATCACTGCTTTTGCTGGAGGTCTCATGCGCAATCGTCCAGTCTCCTTCTTCGTTGCCGGAGCCGCCGGCGCAGCGACGCTGACGGCCGCCTCAGCACCGTCGCCGCTCTATCCGGTCTATCAGCGCCTCTGGGGTTTTTCCGCGTTCACGCTGACGGTCATCTTCGCCGTCTACGTCTTCGCACTGCTCGCCGCCTTGCTGACCGTCGGCTCGCTCTCGGACCGGGTAGGACGTCGGCCGGTCGCCTCCGCAGCCCTGGTGCTTCTCGCGCTGGGCATGCTGCTCTTCGCGATCGCCGCAGGTACCGGCGACCTACTGGCCGCGCGCATCGTGCAGGGTTTCGCCGTCGGTGCTGCCACCGGCACCACGACAGCCATGATCATGGATTCGGCCCCCAGCCCGCGGTTCGGCTCGATCGTGAGCAGCGCGGTCCCGGCCCTGGGAATCGCGATCGGCGCGGTCCTCGCCGGCGCCCTGGTGCAGTTCGCGCCCTTCCCGCGTCAACTCGTCTTCTGGATCCTCGCCGTCGTCTATCTAGTGCTGGCAGCGCTGGTGTGGCTGGTCCCCGAACGCGCTCGCCCCGAGTCGGCATCGCCCGGATCGATCTGGCGGTCGCTGCTGCCCAGCGCCGGACTTCCGCCGGCCACACGGCCGGTCTTCTTCGCACTGCTTCCCTCGATCGGCGCGACGTGGGCGCTTGCCGGGCTGTATCTGTCGCTCGGGTCGTCGATACTGGGCACCCTCCTGGACGTGCGAAGTCATTTCGTCGTCGGCATCGTGCTGGCAGTGTTCTTCGCCGCCGGCATTTCGGGCACCGCTGTCTCGACGGCCCTGCCGCCGCGACTTCAAGAACGGCTTGGCTACGGAACTCTCGCGGTCGGCGTCCTGGCCACCATCGCGGCGACGATGATGGGTGCGTTGCCCCTCTACGTGGCCGGGGCGGTGGTCGCGGGGTTCGGCTTCGGCGCGGCGTTCCGGTTCGCCATCAACGCGCTCGGCGAGGCGGCGCCGGAGACCCAGCGAGGACAGGTCTTCGCGACGATGTACATCGTCAGCTACCTCGCGTTCAGCGTGCCGGCGCTCGCGGCCGGGCTTGCCGCCGAACGGTTCGGGCTCAAACCGACAGCCGTCGCGTACGGGGCGTTGGAAGTCGCCCTGGTGCTGATCGCCTTGGTGGCCGGGATCGTCCGGGCGCGCCGGCGGGTGAGCGAGAACGATCTTCACGCCGGCGTGGCGTCGACCTTGGTTTCGCGTACGTTCAGCACGCCTCGTCACACCACGCACTACCTTGAGTGCGGGCCGACCGGCGGACCGTTGATGATCTTCCTGCACGGCTGGCCGGAAATCGGTTTGGTCTGGCGCGCTCAGATGGACGCGTTCGCCGCCGACGGCTGGCACTGCGTCGCTCCCGATCTACGCGGCTACGGCAAATCGTCCGCCCCGGCGGCCCACGACGCCTACACCATCAACGAACTGGTGACGGACATGGCGGAACTCCATGACCACCTCGGCGGAAAAACCGCCATCTGGGTCGGCCACGACTGGGGCAGCATCGTGGCCGGTGCGTTGGCCGCACATGAACCCAGGCGCTGCCGTGCTCTCGTGCTGACCTCCTGGGCGTATTTCCCCGACGCGAACAGCCTGACCACGCTTGTCCCGTTGGTCGACCGGACCATTTACCCGGCTGGCCAGTACCCCGACGGTCAATGGGACTACTACCGCTTCTACACGACGCACTTCGAGACGGCGGTCAACGACCTCAACGCCGACCAGGCGGCAACACTGGCCTCGATCTATCGATCGGGCACCCCCGACGCCGTCGGCAAGGTCTCACCATCCGCAACAGTCACACGCCAGGGAGGCCGCTTCGGCGCCGCACACCAGGCCCCGCCCACACAACCCGACCCGGCTCTCTGGCCGCCGGCCGACTTCGACATGCTGGTAGAAGCGTTCAAGGCTCACGGCTTCGGTCCATCCTGTGCGTGGTACACCAACGATGACGCCAACATCGCCTATGCCCGCAAAGCACCCGACGGCGGCCGCCTGTCACAACCGGTGCTGTTCATCAACGGCGAGTGGGACGTGATCTGCACCATCACCGGAAATCGCCAAGGCGACCCGATGCGCGCAGCCTGCGCAGACCTCGCTGTCGTCTCGATACCCGCCGGCCATTGGCTACCGCTGGAACGCAAAGCGGAACATATCCAGGCCATCCGCACCTGGCTCCGAAGCAACAGCCTTCAACCCGGAACTGTATGAGCTTCATCCCGTTCGAGGTCGCAGATGCGGCCCGAAGCCGCCGACTCAAATAGCCACATGGCCCCGGTGACCGGCAGCGAGATGTGCGGCGGCCGGCGGGCGGCGACCGAGAACAGGGCGAATTCGAGGAAGTTGCTCAGCCCACAGGCGAAGTGGCGAAGGCGTGCCATTTCGCGGCTTGCCTGCTGGCCTGTTTGAGCACCCGGGCCTGCTCGTGAGGGGCAGGCCAGAGCTGCAGCAGATAGCGGTCAGTCTGCGGCTCGTCGTCGTCGCGGTTGTTCAGGCCGAATGCGGCGTCCATCTCCGCGGCCGAGTACCGCACGCGGTAGTCAGCCACCTCCAGTCCCAAATCCCACTGGCGTTTGCCATTCCACTGCCGCAGCCTCGTCTCGTCCGACAGCGGCCGGAACGGGACCTCAACGATGTCCTCCCAGGTCTCGTCCAGCCCGGGTCGGCTGTCATGCAGTTCGGCAGTGAAGCCGACGCCGCCATTCTGCAGGCCGGTCTGCAGAAGCAGGCTCCCGCCTCTCGCGCCCCCGCAAAGCCCGACACCCTCTTGCCCGGCAAAGGCATCCCACAGATCGAACGGGTCGCTGTCACTTCTGCTCTCGACAAAGATCTGGCCGTAGTCAACCTCGACCTCGTCACTGAAAAGCAATCTCATTCTGTCGTCCTCCCATCGGCGGCGCCTTTACGGCCGACGTGAGTGCTGGCAGGTTCCAACGTTTCTTCGATTGCAATCAGTGCCACATCAGATTCCCGGTCCCTGCAGCAGCTCACTCAACGGCGTTGAGCGAGAGCGTACACCGATCGCTCAACGCCTGTATAGTGAGATCCATGACCGGGACCTCCCGCGACGTCAAACGGGCCCGCACCGCACAGCGCATCCTCGAAGCCGCCCGGCAGGAGTTCGCGACGCGCGGCTTCGACGGGGCGACGATCCGGGGCATCGCCGGCGTGGCGGGAGTGGACGCCTCGCTGGTGATGCAGCATTTCGGGTCGAAGGGTGCCCTGTTCAACGCGGCGGTTCAGCTGCCCGACAACAGCAGCAACCTCGCCGCCGAGCACCTTCTGGACGTCCTCACCGTACGGCTGGGCGAACTGCCCCCGGAGACCGCCGCCCTGGTCCGGTCCATGCTCACCGTGCCCGAAGCCGCCGACGCGATGCGGGCCTACCTCGACGAACGCGTCGACAACCTCACCAGGTCACTGGACGGCGACGACGCACACCTGCGCGCACTGATCACGGTGAGCGGCATCCTCGGCCTGACGATCACGCAGCACTTTCTGAAGCTGCGCGCCTTCGACGACGTCTCCCACGACGCTCTGCTCCAGGCCGCGCGAGGCTGGATCGCACATCTGTCAGACGACTCGTGAGCCGGTCGTACAACTGCTCCGGCCGGTACCCGTCCCGATAGGTGCGGGCACTCGACTCGGTAGAGGTTGATCCGCCATGCACCGACCACGCCGCGACGAGCCCGTGGCCACCTTGATATCGACCTGACCGCCTGGCCCGCCCCGGTGGTTGGCTCTTCGGCGGGGACCTGGACATCGCGAACCGGAGCGGTCGCCGGCTCGGCCTGCGCACCACCAGGCGGCTCCTGACGATGGCGATCTCACTCTACAGCCGTTGAGCGATTGGTGTACCGTCTTCGCTCAACGGCGGTTGAGTGGACTGCCGCAGCGAGCCGGGAGGCCTTGATGTGGCACTGATCGCGATCGAAGAACACTGGAATCTGCCCGCCCTCACGTCGGCCGTGAAGGCGCTGCCGGAGGACTACGGTGACCCGAGCGTGCTGTTCGACGAGATGGGCGACAACCTCGAACGCCTCCACGACATCGGCGACGCCCGGATCGCGGCGATGGACGCCCAAGGCGTCGACCTGCAGATCCTCTCCCTGACACCGCCGGGCACACACCCACTGGAGCCGACGCGGGCACGGGCACTCAGCGAGCGGGCCAACGACGTCGCCGCCGAGGCCGTCAGCCGGCACCCCACACGGCTACGAGCGTTCTCCACCCTGCCGATGGCCGACCCGAAAGCCGCCGTCGCCGAACTCGAACGCGCCGCCGGCCTCGGGTTCGTCGGAACGATGGTCTACGGACGGACCGGCGAGACACCTCTGGACGATCCGCGCTACGACGACCTGTTTGCCGCGGCCGCAGCCCTGCGACAACCGATCTTCATCCACCCGCAGATCCCTTCGCGCCCGACCCGTCTGGCCGCCTACAGCGGCTTCGACCCGATGACCGACCTGGCCCTGGCGACGTTCGGGTGGGGCTGGCACGTCGAGGCGGCCGTCGCCGCCCTGCGCCTGATCGTCCGCGGCACCTTCGACCGTCATCCGGACCTGCAACTCGTGCTCGGTCACTGGGGCGAACTGCTGTTGTTCTGGACGGATCGAGTCGACGGCCTCTCCCGCATCGCGGGCCTGGAGCGGAAGGTGTCGGACTACATCCGCTCCAACTTCCACATCACCAGCTCCGGAATGCTCAATCCCACGCTGCTGCGACATGCCCTCGATGTCACGACGCCCGACCGCCTGTTGTTCTCGACCGACTACCCCTTCCAACGGCCGGTCAGGGAGGGGATCGAGCAGTTCCTCACCGCGTTCCCCGCCGACGACCGCGAGAAGTTCACCGCGGGCAACGCCTGTGCCCTGTTCGGTATCAGCCTCACAACGAAGTAGAAAAGGACAGCAGCCATGACTCCTCAGCGAAATGGCACACCAACAGGCACGGTCGTTCTCGGCGGTGGCGGCACCGTCGGGGTCGCCTGGCAGACCGGCCTGCTCGCCGGGCTGCGCGAAGCCGGCATCGAGCTGGCGGGAGCTTCGGCGATCGTCGGCACCTCCGCCGGAGCCCTGGTCGGTGCGCTGCTGGCCAGTGGCCGGGACGTCACCGGCGCCCTCGCCATCCTCGCAGCAGTCGGGCAGAAGCTCGACGTCGATAGCATGACGGCGGGCTCGGAAAGCTTTCTGAACGCATCACGCCAAGCCGCCCTCGCCGCCGACCCGCAGCAAGCACTCCGCGCGGTCGGCGCCGCAGTACAGCAGGCCCCGACCACGCTTACCGAAGCCGACTACCTCGGGCTGCTCGACACGTTCGACGGCGCCGCCTGGCCGGCCGGGTTCCGATGCACGGCGATCAACACCGACACCGGCGAATTCGTCGTGTGGGACGAAGAATCCGGTGTGCCGCTGTTGCACGCCGTCGCCGCCAGCTGCGTTGTCCCGATGCTGTTTCCGCCCGTCACCATCAACGGAGTTCGCTACATGGACGGTGGCCTCCTCAACCACCTCAACGCCACGGTGGCCCCGCCAAGCGACGTTGTCGTGGTCGTGTCCTGCCATCCCATCGGTACTCCCGGTGGCGTAGTCGACAACACTCGGGCCGCTTCGGACATCCGGGCGGACGCTGAAGTGGCCGAGTTGCGCGGAACCACACGACTGATCGCTGTGGAGCCCGACTTCAGCGACCTCGAGGCGCCGGTGAGTATGCTGGACCCACAGATCGCCGGCCGGGCTCTGCACATCGGCAAGCGCCAGGCAGAACACGAAGCAGCAACAATCCGGGCGGCCTGGGACCTCTGAAATCCTACGGATCAGACGCTCGCATCCGGCAATACTCGCTCCCATCAGGCGGCGGACGACAACAGCGGTGCTGAGTGAGTGTTTATCTGGCTCCCATGTGGACGGTGGTGGCGTGATCAGGGCGGTCGGGTCGGGCAGGGCGGTGCGGTGTCGTCGCGCCGTGGTCTTGGACGATCTTCGGATGACCGCGGCTCGGGCGTGGGGGGCCGGTCCGCGACGGTTCTCGTCGCGCGCCGGCCGAGCTGATTGGATAGTCCCTATGACGATCTTGGATGTGCTCGACGGCCTCGCACGGGTAGCCGCCGCCCCCACCCCTGACCAGTACGCGCTCCCGACCCCGTCGGCGGGCCTCGACGTGTTGGGCTTGCGGCGGCACCTTACCGGCGGGCTCCTCTACTTCGACGTCGCCTTCCGTGATCCCGGCGCCGAGAACAACGGAGCCGATCCGCACGCGTACTCCGGGCCCGACGACCTCGAAGTCGTCCTCGCGCGGCTCTCCGGGACTCTGCGGACCGCCCTGGACGCCGGAGTCGAGACGACCGTCGTGAACGTGCCCCACCTGGGCGGGTCCTTCCCCGGCGGCATCGTCGTGGACATGCTGCTGATCGAGGTGATCACCCACGGGTGGGAGCTGGCTCGGGCCGTCGGCCGGCCCTGGCAGCCGGACGAGGCGACCGCCGCTCAGGCCCTCGTCTTCTACCAGGCGACCATCAAGCCGGAATGGCGCGGCCCGGGCATGGCGTTCGGCCCCGAGGTTCCGATCGCGGACGACGCGCCCACGATGGACCGGGTCGTCGCCTTCGCGGGGCGGGACCCGGGGTGGACGCCCGCCAGGTGATGGACCCGGCAGGCCGGCGTGAAGAGGACCGCTGCTGGGTACGCGCCGGGATGCCGGTGGCGCTCAGGCGGCGGCCGACGCTGATGTAGCCGAGTCCGACGATCAGCTCGATCAGCAGGTAGGCCGCGCCGAGCACGGCCAGGTTCAGGCCGGCCCCGGCGGCCGTGGTGTCTTCTACACCGACCACCTCTGACCATCCTCCATTATGGACAGCGCTGTGAACCGGATTGGGTCGTTGAGCGCGGCGGCGGTGATCGGTCGCTGGGTCGCGGCCATCAGCGACGTCTGGTCCGCGCTGAGGTCCTGGGCGAACTGGCCGGATCGGTCGGTGCGGTCAGGGCGTCGGCCAGGCGGCCATGGCCAGTTCCGCGGTGTCGCTGAGTTCTGCCGCCGTGGCGCCGTCGCGTGCGCGCTGGGACATGCCGTCCATCCGCCAGGCGGTTGCGCATCGGTCAGGCGCGAATCAGGCGGCGAAGCGGTTCACCTTCTCCGGGTGCAGGACGATACGTACGGTGCCGGTGGTCCGCCACTCGTCGAGGAACTTTCCGTAGGCCGGGTCGCTCAGGTCCCAGTAGCGGCCGGCGAGACGTGTTGCCAGCTCGACGCCGCCGTGCTCGTGGAGGGTGACCGGCCCCTCAACCGATACCCAGTGCTCCGGCTCGCCGACGGGGGCGGCAACCACGACGGAGGCGCGTGGATGTTCGCGAAGGCGGTCGAGCTTCGGCGCGCCCACCACGGAGAACATCTCCACGTCGCCGCCGGTCGCCTCGAACCACACGGGGCGGGGTGCGGGCCAGCGGTCACCGTGCGGTGCGACGGTCAGGAACGCGTACAGCGGACGGGCGAGCAGTGCTAGATCATCGTCGCGGAACATGATCCCTAACGTAGACGGCATTGCGGCGTGCGAAAAGAAGCGCGCCGCACGCTGACTCAGGGTCGCCGCAGTTCAGGGGAACCAGCACCTGCGTGCGCCGTAACTGGAGTGGCGGGGACACGGCCCGCCGTGAGTGCTGGTCCTGTCTTTCGGGTCCACCACCAGACGATGGCGGTGATGACGATGACGGTGAAGGTGGGGACGAGCTGGTACGGCGTGCCGGCTCCGGCTGAGCGGTCCTGCAGTGCACCACCGAGATCCAGCCGCAGGGATGTGGCCAGGATCAAGGAGAACGTGTTGAGTACGGCGTGGAGCATGACCGCGATCTCGAGCCCGCCGGTGCGCCAGGTGATGACGGCCAGTCCGGTCCAGAGCACGAAGTACCAGATGATGATGTACGGATCGGTTGAGCCGTGTAGGGCCGTGAACAGCACGCTCGAGGCCAGCACCCCGGCGACCAGTCCGGCCCGTGGGCTGCGGGTCCAGCTTCCGATGACGCGGAAGATCAGTCCACGTACGCCGTATTCCTCGCCCGCCGACTGCAGCGGGGTGAAAAGCATCGTGGCGAGGAAGATGGCGATGAGGTCGGTGTGCGACCAAGGGAACTCGTCAGCGGGCGCGAGGGCTCCGAAGATGTTCACGACCAGCCAGGCGGGGCCGAGGATGAGCAGCGACTTGCCGAGCAGGTCGAAGCGGAACCGCGACGTCACGGAGTGCAGAGATGCGCCGGGTACGCCGAAGAGCCACCGCTGGATGAGCATGCTCCACGGTATGAGCAGGCCGAGGGAGATCATCGAGCTGGCGTGGTAGAGCGGCGTGTAGTCGGTGCCGCCCAGGATCGGCGGGGTTTTGCCCAGCTGTACGTCGATGAGCGCAACCGCCCTGCCGATGACCGTCGGGAAGATGACGAGCCCGGCCAGCAGAAGAATGATCGCGAGAATGCCGCGACCGATCCGGCGTTTGTCGCCTGCGAGTACCCGGTGGTATTCCACTCCGGCTGGAACTGGCGGCCCATTGCGGGGCACGCCCGGAGTGAGTAGCCAGTTCGGCTCGATCATCGTGGTCATGGCGTCCTCTTATCGGGGGTGTGGTTATTTTCCCGGCTTGGTGCGCTTCGCCTTGCCGCTGCCCGTGTCGGTACGGGAGGTCGACGGCATAGCCGCCAGTCCTCGATCACGTTTCCTCACTCGTCGTTGACCGTCGCCACCCCACTAACACACTGTGCTAGTGGCGACGCTAGCACAGTGTGCTAGTACGCTGCGGCAGGAGGTGGCTGGTGACACAGGACGACGAGGGCACCGGCTCGCGGGAACGGATTCTCGCGGCCGCGGCGGCGATGTTCGCAGAGGATGTGACGGTGAGACTGAGCGTGCGTGCGGTCGCGGCACGGGCCGGGGTGAGCACGGGCTCGCTCAGGTTCCACTTTCCGACCCAGCGCGCGTTGCAGGACGCACTGCTCACCAGAATTTACGCTCAGGTGTTCCCGGACAGCCCGATCCACGACCGATCGCTACCCGCCCGGGATCGACTGGTCAACTGCCTCCGGCAGGTGCTCGCCCCGGCCGGCGTCGGGGAGCAGGCACGTGAGGCGTGGACCAAGGCGTACCAGACGTATATCGCGTCCGACCCGACCGAGGATGTGCGCGCGGCGTATCTCGCCATGGAGCAGGGAGGTTGGCGCAGTGTCGAGTACTGGCTGACGGTTCTCGCTGACGAAGGCGCGCTGCCCGAGGGTGACCACGCACGCCGGGTGAAATTTCTCCTCACCGTCCTCAACGGACTCTCGATCGAGCGAGCCCTGCCCGCCGAGGATTCGATCCTGAGGTCCGAGACCGAAACCCTCTATATGGCCGTCGACTGCGTCCTCAACCCTTGAACCGCGTGCGGGCGGCTCCTCACGAGGCGGGTTCGCAAGGCAATCTGTCCAGGGTCAGAGCTTCGGCGCGCAGGCGCCGATGACGTGACCTTCTTCGGACACGACGGCAATGGTCCGCCACCGGTCGAAGGCGCCGCACGGGTGGCTGATGCCGATGCTCAGGGCGTCGCCTGGGCGCAGGGTGGAGTTCGGCGGGACCCGGATCATCGCGTGCTGGTCGTTGATCCGGACGACCTTGGCCTCGGTCGGGCGCTTCTCCCCGCCGCCGTCGAAGACGCCGAGCACCACCGGAAGCCGATCGTCGGTCGGAACGTGGCGCCGGCCGAACCCCGCGACCGCCAATTCGGGTTCGGGGCGGGACAGCACCGTGGCGATGAGTTCGAGGGCCGGCGACAGCCGAGGGACCTCGGGGCCGGCGGCGCGGCCGTCGAATGGCGATGTGTCACGGTAGACGCCATGGTCGTGGGTGACGTAGCACCCGGCCCTCAGCACGGTCGTCGTGTCGAACGCGAAACGGGCGGGTCCGAGCTCCTGCACCACCAGGTCGGGGAAGGCGGATCCGCCGGCTGTCACGATCGGTGTCCTCGGGAACAAGCCTGCCGCTTCGATGGCCACGACAGCGGTCCGGGCCTTGCTCAGGATGTCGATCACGGGAGCCGTCGCGGAGTCACCCCGCGCCGGCGTGAGGCCCTCGAAGCAGGCCACGCCGCGCAGCTCGAGCCGAGGGGAGCCCCACACCCCGGCCTCGGCCTGGAGGTCGATCACATATGCCGACATCGACGTCTTGGAATGCGGCGCGCAGCACTCCCTGCGCCGCGCAGTAACGCGCCATCAGCCTGATGTTGGCCCGGACGGCGTCGTCGTGGATCAGCATCGCCGGGCGGTCGAGGACGTCGAGGGCGTGACCGGCGGCCGGGACCTCGTCGACGCCGGTCACCGGCCGACCAGGGTCAACGCCGCGTCGACGATGGAGGCGACATCGATCCGATGGATCTTGTACGCGTCCGGCAGGCTCGACGGCTGACCGAAGTCACTGACCCCCAGGCAGCAGATCCGGTCGCCACGGGCCGAGGCCAGGAAGGACAAGGTGTGCGGGGGTCTGGGCCTCGAACACCGCCGGCAACGGCGCCTCCACCCTCGTGCAGCAGAACGACGGCAACCTCGTTCTCTACCGCGACAGCGACGGCGTCGCCGTGTGGGCCGGCGGCACCTGCTGCCGATAACAGCGACGGCCCGGGCCGCCACCTGCGGCCCGGGCCACAAAAGCATGGCTTCCCGGGGGACCGACCCAGGTTGAAGAACAGCCTGAGACCGTCAGAGCTCCCTGACATGATCCTGATATTGAGTTGGCAAAATGCCGCACATGCGAATGAGACATATCTGTGCGGTGGTACTGCCTGTTGTGCTCTCAGCTGGGTTGATCTCGGCCGGGGCTCGCCTCGGGGCGTCCGCGGACGAACAATCGCGCAGCGGCGACCCGGCGGTCACCGTCGCCGAGTACGACCTCGGCGACACAGCTTTCACCGATTCGCAGTCGGGCACCGTGAGTGAGATCCGGGCGGTCGTGCACTACCCGCGGCATCCTGGCGCCCGGCTTCCGTTGATCATCCAGTCGCACGGCTCGTGGTGGGCCTGCGACTCCCAGGACGCCGCCGAGTGGCCCTGCGAGGGCGGAGCGAAGCCGTTCCCCAGCTACCGCGGGTACGACTACCTCGGTGCTGTCCTGGCCCGGCGCGGTTTCGTCGTGGCCTCGATCAGCGTGGACGGCGTGAACCAGACGTCCTTCGACTACGGCGACCGCGCCCGGCTTGTCAACGAGCACCTGCGACTGTGGGCGCAGCTCGCCGCCGGGCGCGGACCGCTCGTGAGCCGGCTCGGCGCGCTGACCGGGCGCGTCGATGTCGGAAACGTCGGCACGATGGGCCACTCGCGCGGCGGTAAGGCCGCTATGTGGCAGGCCTCCGACAAGCACCGCGCCGAGTGGCCCGCTGGGGTCACGGTCCGGGCGGTGCTGCCGCTGGCCCCGGTCAAGTTCGACGATCCCGAAGGGGACAACAGCGATACGCTCGTCACGAGAATCCCGGTCGGTGTCGTCACCGGCACCTGTGACGGTGCGGTCGGTGAGCGTGGACAGGAATACCTGGACGACGTCGTCGGCAGAACCCGGCAACCCGCGTATTCGGTGTCGCTGACCGGCGCCAACCACAACTACTTCAACACTCGGTGGACGCCGCCGAGTCTCTTCGGCGACGACGACAGCACGTGCCCGGCCGCGGAGCTGACCCCCGCGGTTCAGCAGTCGGCCTTGACCGCCTATGCCGTGGCGTTCTACGAGCGCTCCCTGCACGGCGACCGCTCGTACGACGCTGTGCTCAACGGCAAGCGTCCGTTGCCCGGTGTCACCTCGGCGACCCGGGTGGTCTCCGCGTCCCGGGGCTGACCATGGGCGTGCGCGGCTGCCGGCCGGGGTAGTGGCGGCTGCCACGGCGGCGATGGCCAGAAACGCTCGATGTATTGCCCGTTTGAGACCTGGTTGCGCGGATCGTGGGCTTCTCCGGGCGGGTGCCTCTAGTGTTCCCCTCTCCGGAGGATCTCCGGAGAGGGGTCATTGCGCCCGCCGTTTCCGCCTCGCGACGGCCGGTGCTCGCTGTAGATCTGAGGAGACGCCGTGTTGCTCGTGCGTGACGAGGTCCTTCGCGCTCATCACATGAGCCTTGTGGAGTCTCATCTGCGAACGGTCAGAGCGGTCCACGCCGGTACGGATGACCTGAGCGCACTGCAGGCGCGGAAGTTGCTCGACACGCTCGCTGTCGCGGCTCACTCGAGGCTCCATGCGGAGTCGTTGCGGGACTGGCGGGACGACCGTACGCTCGCCGAGGCCCGCGCGCTGCCGGCCGATGTGGTGCTCACCAAGCTGTTGTCCAGCGTGCCGCTGCTCGACCGTGGGGAGTTGCGCGCCCGGTCTCGTGACGCGTTCACCCGGCAGGTGACCAGTTTCCTGCACTACTACGAATCCTCGGGTACGACCGGCGACCCGGTGGCCGCGCCGAAGGCCGTCGACGACCTGGTCGTCAACACGATGAACATCGGCGAGATGTGGGGCCGGATTCTCGACCCGTCGGATACGGCGCTGATCCTGATCAATGGTCCTTTCGCTCCTGCCGGTTACCAGTTCGAGAAGGTCCTGGAATATCTCGGGGTCCTGTCGATGCGGCTGTGGGTCGACAACGTCACCGGCGACTACACCCGAGTGCTCCGGCTGGCCGCGGACCTGCAGGCCAATGTGTACGTGGGCACGGCCTCGCGCCTGCTGGAGCTGGTGCACTTCGCGGTCCGCAACGGCACGCCGCCGCCGCGCTTCGACCGGCTGCTGCTGATGGCCGAGCAGACCGGCGACAGCCTGCTACGGCACCTGGAACAGCTGACCGGAGCGACCGCGTACGTCGCCTCCTACGGCTCATCCGAGACCGGTACCACGGCGGTGACCTGCGAGCGCGGACGCCTGCATCTGCAGTTGCAGAGCTATCTGCTGGAACTGCACGATGAACGGGGTACCCGGCTGGTGGACGGGGGGCCGGACAGCGGCGAACTGGTCGTCACCACCCTGGATCTGCCGGCCCGGCCGCTGGTGCGCTACCGGACCGGTGACCTGGTCCGGACGACGGGCGAACCGTGCCCGTGTGGTCTCGCACTGCCGGTGATGCGTACGCTCGGCCGGCGACAGGATGTGATCACGTTCGGCGGCGTGAACGTACGGCAGGAGGACTTCGAGGCGGAACTGTGGTCCGGCGCCGGCGGAGGGCCGATCGTCCTCGATTACATGCTGGTCGTCCGGGGCCGCGAGGTGGTCTGCCTGGTGACCACCGACCAGCCACCGAGTGACTCGTGGGTCGCCGCCACGACCGATCGTCTCGGCTCGTCCTTCGCGGGGCGGCGCTTCGGGATCGGTGTCGTGAACGCGCTCCCACCGCTGGCAACGATGGGTTCCTACGTCGGCTGGAAGCTGTCGCGGATGCTGGACCTGGACGACGCGCGGGCGTGGAGCAGGCTTCCCGCGCCGATCGCAGCGGCGCTGCGAGAGACCCTGCGGCAGGTGGAGGCGTCCACCGGTCTGCGCCCGGCCCATCCCGACGGCACGCTCACCGAACCGGAAAGGATCACCGTTGATGGACGCTGACCGGAGCCCGATGTCCGAGGCGGACAAGACCCAGTTCGTGCTGGGTGTCTACTTCCGTACGCAGGCCGCGATCGAACGGTTCATGGGGGTGGACGGCCTGCCACAGTGGACCGAGCACGTCGCGGGTATCAACGCCGAAGCCGCCCGCAGGCGGGTGCCCGACGCCGCCGGACAGGCTCGTGATCTGCTGACCGGCCTGGAGTCCATGCTCGAGATCTACGGTTCGGACACCAGCCGTACGGAGACACCCGACCGTTCCCGGCTCACCGTGCGCCGCTGTGGCATCTATGACTACCGGGAGCGCGCCCAGCAGCAGGGCGTACAGCTCACTCTCAAGCGACCCTGCGAGTTCTGTGTCGACCTGCATCAGCGGACCGCCGACCACCTCGGCGTCACGGTCGAGCACGAGCTCGGCGAGCGCAGCTGCGAGTGGGTCTCCCACGTGCCGTCCGGCGACCAGGAGGGGTCGGCGTCGTGACGCAGAGCGACACGCTGCCCCTGCCGTACCGGCGCGATGCCGGCTGCCCGTTCGATCCCGACCCGGAGATGAGCCGACTGCGTGCGCACGAGCCGATCACCCGGATAACCATCAACGGTGGCGACGTCGTGTGGCTGGTCACCCGGTTCGACGACGGCCGGGACATCCTCGGCGACCGCCGGTTCAGCAGCGAGCTGACCCCACTGGGAATCGTCCTGCCCGAGCCGGGCAACCGTACGCTGGCCGAGGAGTTGCAGGTCCAGCAGCCCGGCACGTTCATCGAATGCGACCCACCGGAACACACCCGGCTGCGCCAGATGGTCGCCGGCGAGTTCAGCGCGCAACGGATGACGCGACTCCTGCCCCGGATCGAGGCCATCGTCGAGCACCACCTCGATGCGATGGCCGCCGCCGGGCCGCCGGTCGATCTGGTCAAGGAGTTCGCGCTGCCGGTGCCGTCGACGGTGATCTGCGAGATGCTCGGCGTACCGAAGGACTTCGATTTCGACTTCGCCGGCCACACCCGGATCATGACCGACGTGATGTCCAGCCTGGAGACGCTGATCCCGGCCCGGAACGCGCTACGTGCCGGGATGGGCGAACTCGTCGAGCGCAACAGGAAGCAGCCCGGCGACAACGTGCTCGGCCGGATCATCCAGGAGCACGGGGCCTCCGTCACCGATCAGGAGCTCGTCGGTATCGGCAACCTGCTGCTGGTCGCCGGGCACGAGACGACCGCGAACATGCTCGGCATCGGCACCCTCGCCCTGTTGCGCCATCCCGGACAGCTGGCGTTGCTGCGCGACGATCCGCACATCGTCGAGCGCGCCGTCGACGAACTCGTCCGGTACGTGTCGATCCCCAACCATGGGGAGATCAGGACCGCCACCGCCGACGTGACGGTCAACGGAACCCTGATCAGGGACGGCGAGCAGGTGCTGGTGGCGATTCCCTCCGCCAACCGGGATGAATCGAGGTTCCCGGACCCCGATCGGCTCGACTTCACCCGGGAACCCCGTACCCACCTGGCCTACGGCCACGGCGTGCACTATTGCGTCGGCGTTCCGCTGGCCCGCCTGGAGATGCACCTGGCGTTTCCCGCCCTGCTGCGGAGGTTCCCGCAGTTACGGCTGGCTGTCCCCTTCGAGGACGTGTCGTACCGGCGATCCAATGTCACCTATGGCGTCCACTCGCTGCCGGTCGCCTGGTAGCGCAGGATCCCGTCACCGTTGCCCGGAGGCGATGAATGTCGAACATCACCGCAGTGCTGGCCCGGGTCGTGGTACCCGACCTCGACGCGGCGATTCCCTTGTACCAGGCCCTTTCGGGTGCCCCGGAGGTGCAGCGGTTCGCCTTCGCCGGCGTGGAACTGGCCAGCGTGGGCCCGTTCCTGCTGCTGTCCGGTCCGCACGCGGCCCGATACAACAACCGGGTGGCCACGCTGCTGGTCAACGATCTAGGCCCGGTGATCCGCGACATCACCGAGGCCGGCGGCGACATCCTGGACGGACCCAGCCCCGCCCCGAACGGCGCCCGGCTGATCGCGAGGAACCCGGACGGCGCGGTATTCGAATACATCGAGACCGGGCCACCAACATAGGAGCAGATCCCGCCAAGGCGGCATTCGCACTGCTGATCAACGCGGCCCCGGTGGCTCCATCCGCATTCTTCCGCCGGAAGTTTGCGGAACCCATACTGGACCGATGACGGTCGGGCGACTTCGCCGCAAGCGCTGGGCATGGGGAATTCCGGTGGCGTTCGTCGTGCTTGTCGCCGTCCTGATCGGTGTCCTGCCGCCCGAGGCCG
>NZ_JBFBAA010000018.1:0-206252 GCF_040682035.1 Actinoplanes sp. NPDC051470 | reverse complement strand
CGGCGAGGTAGCCGGCGACGATCTCCTTGGCCGGCTTGCTGCTGGCGGTGGTCAGGAACCCGTCGAGGCGGGCGACGCGCCGGGCCGTCCCGGTGGCCGGGTCGATGTCGACCAGGCCCTGCGTGCCGAGGCCCTCGTGCAGCTTGGTGACGGCGGCCGGCTTCTTCGCGGTGCGGAGCGCGGTGAGCGTACGCGCGTCCGGGGTGCGGGCGTCGAAGTTGGCCCGTCGCTTCTGGTTGTGGTGGGCCGCGGCAGCGCCGGGGACCGGGTCGGGGGCCGCGGACGCCGATGCGGGGACGGCGCCGATGCCCAGGACCGTCGCGGCGAGCACCGCGACGGACCTGCGTGAACGTGTGGATGAGATCAACGTGGCTCCTTAACGGAATCCAATTTGGATCAGCCGTTGGCGAGCCTACAACTTCCCATTGAGCAAGATAAATAGTTTTGCCTGTTTAGACGGTGATCTCGGCGGATCTCACCGCCACCACACTTACCGATTGGCATTCTTCCGTGTCGATACCGCAGTTCAGGGAGAGGCAACCGGCAGTGGGTAGTTTCAGAAAATGGGCGTGGGGCCTGGGCATCGCGTCGGCCACCGCCGTCACGGCGTTCAGTGTCGCGTCCTGGCAGGCCAACGCGGCGCCGGACCCGGGTAAGCCCGGCGTTACCGCAGATCAGCCCAAGGTCTCCGACCCGCAGGCGGGTCCGGAACCGGCGGCCGGGGTGGGCGCCGACGCCCTCACCGGCGACGAGGTGAGCCGGGCCCGGACCATCGCGCTGACCGCCGAGCTCAAGGCGGGCGCCACCGACGTCACCGGAAAGGGCGGCCCGGAATACCTCACCGCGCAGATCGCCGAGGACGGCGACCGCCGCGCCGACGTCTATTTCTACGACTACCGAAATGACAGGCTGGTCAAGCAGGTGGTTGACCTGAAATCGGGGAAGGTGGCCGCGTCCTACGCCGCCGCGGGCATGCAGATGCCGGCCTCGGAGCAGGAATTGTCGACCGCCTTCGACCTGCTGCTGGCCGACCCGGCCGCGGCCGAGTTCAAGAGCGCCTACCGCAAGGCCACCGGCAAGGACTTCGCCGGCAAGGGCACGGTGAAGGTGACCGCGCACGTCTTCAAGGCCCGGCACGCCGACGCGGGCGCCGCCCAGTGCGGCAAGCACCGGTGCCTGCAGCTCGTGGTGGAGAGCTCGGACAACACATTCATCGACATCAACCAGTTCATCGTCGACCTGTCCGGGCGCAAGATCGCCCGGCTGAGCTGAACCCGGGGCAGAACAGCATGACGTACCGCATGAGGGCGGCCTTTGTCACCGCCTTGATCACCGCCGCCGGGCTGGGGGTCTCCGCCGCGCCCGCTTCGGCCAAAGCTCCGGCGGCGCCCTGCGCCCCCGAGTCGACGGTCCACGAGACGCTGCCCAACGGCACCGTCTGGGACCTGTGCTGGCGCATGGACGAACGCGCCGGACTGATCCTCGAGAACGTCTCCGTCGCGTACGCCACCAACCCGGAAGCCGTCCAGGTGCTCCAGTCCATCCGGCTGGCGCAGCTCAACGTGCCCTACGACTCCGGCGACACCGAGTACAACGACCTCACCGACTACGGCTTCGGCGGCGGTGACCTGGAGACCCTCAAGAGCGAGGACTGCAAGGGCGGCTCGGCCCGGACCGGCTCCGACGGGTCGGCCGAGCCGCGGCGGCGCAAGGTCCTCTGCGTCAGCGCCGAACGCTCCGGGCTGGCGTACCGCCTGCACAGTTACGACTTCCCCGAGGGGGCCGAGGAGCCGACCGAGACGATCTACTCCAAGCAGGGCCACGACCTGGTGCTGCGCGCGATCAGCAAGGTCGGCTGGTACGAGTACGTCACCGAGTACCGGCTCCAGGACGACGGCGCCATCTCGGCCCGCCTCGGCGCGACCGGCGACCTGTCGCCCGGCAACTACTACAACGCCGACCAGGGCTGGCCGATCGGCAAGGGCGCCCGCGACTTCTCCGCCATGCATTACCACAGCGCGTTCTGGCGGGTCGACTTCAACCTCGCCGGCAAGGGCAAGGAGATCGTCGAGCAGTACGACACCAGGACCGACGGCCAGGGCGAGATGGCGGCCAAGCTGACCACCTCGCACCAGACGATCGCCAAGGAGGGCAGCTTCACCAAGGCGAACCAGCGCTGGTGGCGGCTGGCCAGCCCGTCGAGCAAGAACGCCGACCGGCACCGGCGCTCGTACGAGCTGGTCACCGAGGGCGGCGACAAGTACGAGGGGCACCCGGAGACCCAGCCCGACGTCACGTTCACCAACGGCCACGCCTGCGAGATGTTCGCCACCGGCAACGCCGACCCGGAGTGCCCGCGCCGGCAGACGATCCTGGACTTCACCTCGAACAACGAGGACCTGAAGGACCCGATCATGTGGGTGCGGGTGGGCTTCCACCACGTGCCGCGCGACGAGGACCAGAGCCCGATGCCGCTGCACTGGCAGGGCTTCGACCTGCTGCCACGCGATTTCACCGCCCAGAACCCGCTGACCCCGGATGGTCGTAAGGACGTCAACGGCCAGCCGCGGTAACAGCGAGCGATGGCCGGGCCCCGCCAGGCCCGGCCATCGCGAGGGGAGTGCTCCATTGCGTTTTCACCGGTACGCCGCCCTGGCCGTGCTGATCGCCTCCGGCCTGCTGGCGACCATCCTGCACCAGAGTGACCCGCCGGCCGCCACGCCGGCGCCGGTCGGGCAGGTGGTCGCCCCGCCCACCGTTGCCGACCTGACCTTCGCCCGGATGATGGTCAGCCACCACGAGCAGGCCGTACGGATGAGCCGGGCGCTGATCGCCAAGCCCGGGGTGCCCGAGCGGGTCGGCGCGATCGCCGAGTTCATCGCCCACGACCAGCAGCGCGAGATCGACGAACTTACCAACTGGTTGGTAGCTTGGGACGCCGGCGGCGCACCGGCCGGCGGCCACGAGCACGGTGGCGCCGGCATGCTCACCGAGACCCAGCTGCGCGACCTCGACCGCGCCCCCGGCAACCGGGCCGCGCCGATCTTCCTGCGCCTGATGATCGAACATCACACCGGCGCCATCACGATGGCCCGCGACCTCCTGACCGGCGGCGGCCGCAACGTCTTCACCCACCGCATGGCCAAGCACGTCGTCAACGAGCAGACCGACGAGAACACCGCGATGACGGCCCTGCTCCGCGACGACGCCGTCTGGCGCCGGGGCTGACCCGCTAGCGTTCTCCCGTGGGGGAAGCCGAGGACGAGGAGAACGCGTGCGGACGGTAGTCGTGGGTGGAAGCGGCCTGATCGGGTCGCGGGTGGCCACTGTGCTGCGTGAACGTGGCGGCGAGGTGACCACGCTGGCGCGGCGGGCCCGGGCGGGCGTCGACCTCGCGCGGCCGCTGGAGTCGGCGTCGCCGGCCGAGTTGCGGGCGGTGCTGGCCGGGCACGACGCCGTGGTGTTCGCCGCCCGCACCGACGAGCAGCGGCCGATGCGCAAGCCGTTGCACCCGGAGTTCCGCCGGGTGATGGTCGACCCGGTCGTGCGGCTGTTCGCCGCCGCCCGCGAGGAAGGCCTGACCCGGGGTGTGATCATGGGCTCGTACTACACCTACTTCGACCGGTTGCATCCGGAGTGGAGGCTGGCCGAGCGGCACACGTACGTCCGGTGCCGGCTGGAGCAGGCCGCCGAGGCGCGGGCGGCGGCCGGGCCGGGGCTGCCGATCGCCGTGCTGGAACTGCCCTTCATCTTCGGGCCGGGCACCAACTGGGCCGGGCCGCTCGACAACTGGGCGCGGTCGCGTGCGCCGCTGTTCGCCCCGACCGGCGGCACCGCGGCGGCGTCGGCGGCCAGTGTGGCCGAGGCGGCGGCCGACGCGCTCGACCGGGCCGACGGCTCCGACCTGCCGATCGCCGACGAGAACCTCACCTGGCGGGAGATGATCGGCCGGATCGCCGCCGCGGCCGGCCGGCCCCGCACGGTCGGGCGCCTGCCGTCCGCCGTGGCCCGGGCCGGCTCCCGGCTCGGCGGCGCGCTGCAGGCGTGGCAGGGCAAGGGGACCGGCCTCGACACCGGCCACCTGGCCGACCTGATGCTCCGCGACCTCTATGTCGAGCCGGTCACCGGCCGGTCCCTGGACGCCGCCGTCGCGGAGACCTTCACCCGGGAGCGGGAGCGATGAGCCGGGAGGCGTGATGGACGACGAGCCGTTCATGGGCTTCGACCTCGACCTGCGCGGCCCGGGTGGCCGGGTCCGCGAAATGGTCGCGGCGGCTCAGATCAGCACCGTCACCGTCACGGCGTTGGTGCGGTAGGACGCCCGGAACACGTGGCCGCCGGCCAGCAGCAGGCCGCCCTCGGGCAGGCCCCGGAACCGGCCGTGCAGCGAGCTGCCGCTGAGGACCGTCAACACGGTGCCCCGCTTGAGCTTGCCGCGCACGTCCAGGCTGAGCTTGCCGTCGAGCACCAGAGCACCGTCGGCGCGGGCGCTCGTGTAGTCGTCGTTGCCGCGAACGGTGATGGCGACCTCGGCGCCGCGGCCCAGGCGCACGTCGCCACCGGCGGTCAGCACCCGGCCGGCCGCGCCGGCCCGCCCGGCCTCGGTGGCGGTCAGGCCCGGCTGCACCGTTCCGCCGGTGACCTCGATGTCGCCGGCGGTGCGGCCGCTGCCGCCGAGTGCTCCGCCGCGTACCCGGATCGAACTCGCCTGCGAGCCGACCACCGAGAGTTTCCCGCCCAGGACCGTGCTGTCGCCCTGCCAGGTGTTGTCGCCGGTGAGGATCAGGGTGCCGGCGCCGCGCTTGGTGAGGCTCCCGACGTGGGCGCGGGTCCGGCGGGCCTGCTCGCGCCGGGTGCCGGTGGCGTACTCGAACCGGTCGGCCTCGCTCGCGCCGGCCGGCAGCCCCCGGGTCCAGCCCTTCGCGACCTTCGTGGCCTGCCAGGCGGCCGCCTCGTCGGCGTCCTCCTGCTGCCGCGCCCGGATGGCGACGTCGGAGATGTCGTTCGACCACACGTCGGTGACACCGTGCGTGTCGACGTCGAAGCGGCCCAGCAGCTGACCCGGACCGTTCATGGCCTCCCGCAGGCTCGGCGTGTGCCAGCCGTTCCGCGCGTCCGGGACCGCGACGATCCGGCCGGCCGACGGGTTCGGGACCGGCAGGCCCGCCGCGTCGCTGATCGTGCTGTTCTGCCGGCCGGTGGTGTACATCGTGTAGAGCGCCTGCTCGTTCGTCAGGTAGGGGAACCGCTGCATGACCAGCGCCAGCGCGCCGGCCGAGTGCGGGGCCGACATCGAGGTGCCCGAGTAGTTGGCGTAACCGGCCTGCGGCGTGCCGTCGGGGCCGACCGTCACCACGGTGCTGTTGATCAGGGTGCCCGGGGCGGTCACGCAGGACCACTTGGCCACGCCGCACTGGTTGAACCGCTGCTGCCCCGGCGCCAGCACCGACCCGTCCGGGTTGAAGGTGCGGCCCACGTCGGAACGGAGGCCCGAGGTGGTGAACCATCGACCCTCCAGGGCGGGCAGGAAGTACGGCGCGGTGCCGCGTGGCGTCGGGTTGGCCACACCGGCGTTGCCCGAGCTGAAGCCGATGATCGTGCCGTTCCGCGCGACGTCGAAGGCCCCGTTGATCCAGTGTTGCCTGGTGCCGTTCGAGTCGGGCACACCCTCGGGCAGGGCCAGGTTGCGCCAGGCCGAGACCAGCCCCTCGTAGGTGTTGTAGTTCTCCTGCGCCGGGGCGCTGCCCCAGCTGCTGCTGACGATCCGGACCGGCTTGCGGTTGGCCGTCCGGGCGCCGGCCACGGCCCGGTAGACGTTGGCGAGGTAGGCGTTGTCGGGGATCTGCGCCTCGGTCGCGCCCGGCGGGATCTGCCCGTACAGCACCGCGTCGGTCTTGTGGGTGTTGCCCAGGTAGACGTTGCCGTTGAACGCGACACCGTGCATGTTGACCGGGTCGGCCACCCCGTCGCGGGTCGCGCCGACGGTGCCGCTGACGTGCGTACCGTGGCTGTCGTTGAACGCCGGGTTCCACAGCCCCGAGGTCGGCTCGGTGCGGCCGCCGCGGGCCACCACCGGGACGAAACGGTTGCCGTGCTCGCGCTGATGTCCGCCGTAGAAGCCGGAGTCGACCAGGCCGATGTTCATCCCGCCGCCGGCGAACCCGGCCGCGTAGGCGTACTCGGCCCCGATCGACACCAGGCCGTTGTCGGACAGGAACTCGGGGGTGCGCCAGCCGGCCGGGTCGCCGAGCCGGCCCGGGTCACCCTCGTACGAGGTGATCGGCGGCCTGGGCGACGGCTGCGCCAGCGCGGGCGACGCCGCGACGCTGAGCACCACAACCGGCGCCAGCCCCACGATCAACGCTGACTTCCTGAGGTTCCGTTGCGACATCCGAGTCCCCCGCTCTGGCCGAACCTGCATCGACGCCCATCGTTGCACGTTTCGCGTTGCCGGGGGGTTTCTTTGATCAATTCAGGGACGTAGCCGCAGGTCAGCGAGCGCGTAGAGGGTGTAGGCCAGCCCGAGCGGGTTCCCCTTGGCGAGCAGCTCCAGCCTGGTCTCGCGCAGGGCTTGGCCGGCCGGCAGGCCCGGTGATCCGGCGAAGCGCCGCAGGAAGCCCCGGCCGACCTCGGTCGCCAGCTGCTCCCACACATCGATCTCGGTCCCGATCAGACCGCCGGCGCCGCGGTCGGTCACCAGGGTGGTGATGAACGACGACAGCGTCTTCGTGCTGAAACCCACCGTCCGGCAGCCGTTGACGAACACCAGCGGACGCCGCCGGAACGGCGTTCCGGCCAGGTCCGCGGCGGCGAGCAGGCCCTCCGGCTGCTCAGGCGCGCGGACGCGGAGCACCTCATCGATGTCGTCCGGACCGGCATGGCAGTAGAGGTAGAGCAGGTCCAGGTTCAGGTCTCGCAGGAGGCGGCCCCGGAGCTGATCCCGGTCGCCCTCGCGCCAGGCGAGCCCGCCGCCGGCGAACACCGTGGCGGCGATGTCGTCCAGGTGGCGTTCGGCCTGGATGAGGTCGCTGTGCAGGCCCGCACCCACCAGCGTGGATGTCCCGTCGCCGATCACCGTCGCGGCGGAACCGGCGGGCGGGATCTCGATGACGTGCCGGAAGCCCCAGAAGTGGCGGGCGCAGGCGACCGTTTCGGGCTCCACGGCGGGGCGGGCCGGGTTGGCCTCGTGCAGGGGGCACTCCGGGTGCTCGCCGCAGCGGGCCACCAGCCGGCCGCCGGTGTCCAGCGCCCGGCAGGCCACGTGCTGGACCGGGCGGCCCGCCGTGGTCCTCCGCCGGTTCTTGTCGTACGGGCGGTCGTAGATCAGCGCCCAGGGCATGACGTGATCGACGAGCAGGTGGCTGACCGACAGCACGGACCCCGCGGGCAGGCCGGCCCCGAGAGCGTCGGTCACCTGCCGGCGGAAGACCGGGGGCACCGTCTTCTCGTACAGCGCCCAGCCCCGCCAGGCCATCGCCGCCATGGCCGCGTCGAACCGCCCGTGGGCATCCCGGTTGTCGTCGTCGAAGCCGTACCGCCAGTCCTCCTCGTTCGACCCCTCGATCGGCGGCGTGGCGATCTTCGTCAAGGTCTCGCGGGCGGCGCCGACGTGCTTGTCGATGTCCGCGTCGATCCGGGCCTCGACGTAGAGGTCCGGGCCCTTGAACATCAGCACATGAGCGTCGTCGACGGTGTTCGCCGTGACGCTCAGCGGACGCCGCTCGACCTCCGGCAGCTCGCCGTCCTCCTCCGGCGTGAGCCGGTACTCGAGGTAGGCATGCCAGGTCAGGTCTTCCTCGACGGTCGTTCCGAGCACCTCGCCCAGCAGGGCCCGGCGCCGGCCCGGCCGCTCCTCACCGGCGTCCGGCACCGCGCCGACGAGGATCGATTGCAGCAGGACGTTCTGGTGGTAGACGCACACCCGCAGCCGCCAGGCGTCACCTCGGCCGGGATCGATCCGGAACCGGACCTCGTCCGTCGGCCCGGACCGGGGCAGCCACAGTGGCTGCACCTGTTCGCCGAGCACCCGGGTGGTGAGCCCGGCGATCGCGACGTCCAGCCAGGCGCCGGTCTGCCCGGGGGTACGGAAGATCGCCTCCTCGAGGATGCCGACCGCCCCGGCGACCCGGATCAGTTCGTCCGCCGGGCCGATGCCGACGCTCACCGTCACCGGACGACGGGGACGCAGGCCGCCACCGTGCTGGGGCACGGCGACGGCGGTTCCGTCGGCGTCGTCCTGGAAGAGCCGTGGTGTGACGTACCGGGCCCCGCCCTGGACCGGCCCGACCGGGGTCATCGCGGGCACGCGCAGAGAATCGCGCAGGTCGCGCACCACGAGTTCCATGGGAAGCACACCATCTTGCTCGTGGAGGTCGAAGGAGGCGCTGTCCCATCGGGCGACGAGGCCGGTCGCCGCCGCCCGCCAGGCGGTCAGGGTGCGGTCGAAGGACTGACCCGGGTGCCTCTCGGCGAAGATGGCCAGGCGGGTCGCGTCGGCCGGCCCGATCTCGGCCCGGTCGGTGAGCCGGCGCGCGAGGTCGACGGCCGGGCGGAACGTCCGGGACACCCGAAGGTCGTCCACCCGGCCCTGGCCCGCGGCGAGAGCGAACGGGAGTCGTCCGTCTCCGCCGGGCTCCCAGGTCCGGCCGGGTCCGACCATCCAGTCCAGGGGACGGTCATGGACGATGTACGAGTAGACGATCGGCAGCCATGCGGTGGCCGGGGGCTCGATGACCAGCAGCGCGGGACCGCCCCGATCGGTCAGACGCCGGCCGAGGGCCCGGGCGGTGTCCGCCGCGGCCGGCGTCCCCGGGGCCAGCACCACCAGCCGTACCCGGTGGTCGTGGCAGAGCCGCTCGAGCCAACCGAGCGTCCAGGGTTCCCGCGGATCGGCGGTGCTGACGGCCCGGCACGGATCGGCCCACTCCGGCGGACTGAGCTCGAGGATGTCGATCGACGGCCAGGCCGAGGATGTCCACCACCGGTCGACCGTCTCCGCCGTGCAGGAGCCGGTGCGCAGAATCAGGTCCTGGCTTCGCCGGCTCCAGCCGATCCGCTGCCGGAGCGGACCCGGCAGATCCGGTGGATCGTCGCCCACCTGCAGGATGCGCAACGGCAGCACCAGCGGCCAGTTCGCGGCGCGGGACGGCGCCTCGCTGGTCCGGACCCACGCGGCCGACGTCAGCCAGGACGTGCTGCGGGCGAACGGCCGCAGCAACTCCTCCCAGGGCGCGGAGGCACGCTCGGGGCTCACCACCAGCTCGATGACCGGCAGGAACTCCTCGTAACGGCTGGGGAACCGCCGCCGCCGGCTCTCCCCGGCCACGCGGTCCTGCTCCGCCCACCACTCCCGGACCGAAGGGCCGAAGAGCGGGTTGGTGTCGCTCGACCACCACTGAGGATCACGGTTCTCCTCCGCTCCGGGATCCAGCCGGACCCACCGGTTGCCGAACCGGAGCGTGGTCCCGCCGTTCCTCGTCGCGCCGATGTGGATCCGGAAACTGTGCCGCCGGTAGGTCAGCTCGGGCATGGGTCAGGCCTCCGCGATCTTCTTGCGCAGCCCCTCGATCCCGTCGGATGCGGCCCCGCCGACCTGGTAGAGCCCCATTCCCCAGAGGAAGGCGGTGATCTGGTCCATCGGCGTGCCCCAGATCGGGTTGTTCAGATAGAGCGCGACCAGTCCCAGGGTCACGGCGATCGCGGTCAGCACGGCGAACGCCAGGCCGTCCCCGGCCGTGAGCCATCGCCGGTTGTTCGAGTGGACCTGGGTGGCGGCGGCGAAGGTCGCGGGATCGGGGGTGGAGGTCAGCGTGATCGGCTCGACACCGGTCTGCTGGGCCGACATCTTCTGTCCGGCGGGCGTCGGAACCAGGTTCAGGTAGTCGGCGACGAGGTCGTCGTAGGCCTGGTGCGCCGCGCGGAGCCGGAAGGCCGCGGCCATCTCGATGATCGGGCCGGCCCGATCGGCCAGGCCTTTCAGTTTGTCCTTCTCCTCCTGGGTGGGCGCCGCGTTGGCCAGGCTGACGGCCTTGTCGCGCACCTGGCGGGCCATGTCCTGAAGCGCCTCGGCGTAGATGTCGTCGATCACCATCTGCCGCGGCGATCCGGTTCCCGCCGTCGCCAACCGACGTTTGGTCGCGTTCTGCCAGGCCGCCCAGGCCTGAGCCTGGTAGCCGAGAGGGGGTTGATTCCTGGCCAGCAGGGCGTCGACCTGCTCCGCGCGATGCCGCGCCACTCCGGCGTCCAGCAGGTCGCGGGCGTCGTTCAGGTGGGTCGCGGCCTGGTCCTCGGCCGCGGTGTCCAGCCGGGCCGGTTGGAGGATGACGGCCTTCGCCGCGTCGAGCTTCTCCGCCGCCGCCGCGCTGCCGCTCCGGTCCGCCGTCAAGGCCACGTCCAGCCATTGGTCGAGCAGGCGGAGCCGGGTCCGCAGGTCGGTCACGGCCGCCTCGAGATCGGCCGGGTCGCCCGGCCCGTCAGCCCGATTCCGGAGGTTGCCGATCATGGAGCGCACGCGGTCGACGACCGGGCGGCGGGCGTCCGGAAGGTCGCCGCGGGCGTCCAGGACGCGCTGGAGCTGTTTGTCGAGAGCCTCGGCGCCGGCCCGCACGGCGATGCGGCGCCGCCCGCCCTTCAGCCACCAGCGCAGCACCCAGGAGACGAGGGTGCCGAGCAGGATGAACATGGCCGCCTGCAGCCATGAGTTCCGGACCAGAACCTTGACCGTCGCGTCGACCGGGGCGGTGCCCGGGGATGTCCCGCGCAGGCGGACCTCGTACTTTCCCGCCTGCCGCAAGCCGCCCAGCGAGGTGGTCACGACCGCGGTGCCTCGTGGCCCGGTCTCGAGCGCGGTGACCGGCTCGTCCTTGCCCGCCAGCCGCAGGACCGGCTCGTCGTACGTCGATTGCAGGGTGGTGCCGTTGTCGTCGAACACCACCTCGCGCACCTGCACCGGGTCGAGGCGGCCGCGCTCGCCCGCGGTTTCGCGGAAGGTCACCGTGAAGACGGCCCGGGCCGGGCAATGCCAGAACTCGAGGCACGGGTGGCGGACCGCGCGCACGGCCTCGGCCGGTTCCACGACGACGGTCTGGGCGCCCGCCGTCCGGGTGATCGTGATCGTGGTGTCGAGCCCGCTCGCCCGATCGGTCCCGTACGCGAAGCTCATCGTCGCGGTGTACGACCCGGCCCGCGCCAGCGTCGCCCTCAAGGTCAGCGTGCGCCGCTGGCGTGCGCCGAGCGTGACCGCCGAGCCGTTGCCGATGGGAGCGCCGTCGATCGACAACTCCAGCGGCACCTGTGCCGACGTCCCGTCCTGCAGCGGCGTGACCGTGAGGACGGACTCGACCGGGGTGGCCGAATCCGAACGCAGGAGCACGTCGCGGCTGAAGGCCTCCCGATCCTGGTCGAACGTCAACCCTCCGCCGGCCGCGCCGACCACGGTCAGAGCCTGCGCGTCGGCGCGGACGATCCGCAAGGTCGTGAGCGGGTGCGTCGTCCCGTCGGCCTCGGTCAGATAGACCGGGACCCGCACGTCGCGTGGCTCGGTCAAGCCGGTCACGTCGGCGTGCAGCAGCGCGGCGCCGCCGGCCGGCGGCACGGTGACATCGGTGCCGCCGGTGGCGTTGGTGATGGCGACGGCCAGGTCGCCGGCGGTCGCCACGATCGAGACGTCATCGAGGGCGGCCGGGCCGGCCTGCCGGACGAAGAAGTCGAGCCGGCCCTTCTCGGCGCCGGCCTTCACCCGGAGTTCGAGTTCGGCCGTGCCGGGGCCGTCCGGCGTCGTCGACACGGTCGGGTTCTCCGGTTCCCCCGCGGACGCGATAGGGGCCGGAAAAGCGCCGATCATCAATATCAGGCAGACGGTGAGAATGGCGAGACGCTGGCATCGCCCCGGAGCATCAGCCGACATGGGAATCCCCGACCTCTGCGGCCCATTGGTGGGCTCAGTATGCACCACCAGGAAGGCCCGGATGCCCCTTTTCGATGGTTAGCCCTGGGGCACGGCCTGGCGGGCCGGCCAGCGCCGGACACGGTCGTTGATCCGGTATTCGAGGATGTACGCGTCGGGGAGGAACGGGATGCGGAAGCCCTGGTCGGCCGTGTACTTGACGTAGGCGTCCTCGTTCATCCACCTGGTCAGCCAGTAGGACCGTTGCGGGCCGGCCGAGAAGGCGGTCTCCATCGTCACCGGGTTGATCAACGAGAACTCGAGTTCCAGGCCGAGGTCGGGGGCCGGCCACCACACGCTCCGGTCGTCCAGGGTGGCCAGGCCGGTGGCGTAGAACGCGTTCAGCTGGGGCGGCAGGAACGGCAGGGACGACGGGAGGACGCGGCCGGGGTCGCGGCGGTAGATGCCGACCTCGGCGCCGATGCCGCCGGGGAACAGGGGGTTGCCGAGGAACTTCTGGCACCACCCGCGCCAGAGCTGGATGACGATCGGGGTACCGTCGACCACGTCCTCGATGACCGCGGTCGAGTAGCCGGGCCATTGCAGCGCCGTGAAGCAGGGGAGGCCCTGGCAGAGCAGCTTCCACCGCTCCGAGGTCTCCACGTAGGAATAGCCGTGGCCGTCCTCGGTGCGCAGGGTCGGCACGTTGAAGTTCCGCACCGTGCTCGTCGCCCAGAGCGCCTTGCCGGCCCGGTCGTAGATCACCAGGTTGCCGTCGTCCTGCAGGACGACCTCGGCGCCCGGGCGCCCGTTCGTGCCGCTCGCCCACAGCGGCTGCCCGGCGGCGCTGATCGCCACCAGGTTGCCGTCACCCTGCATCACGAGCCGGGTCACCGGCCGGCCCTGGGTGTTGCTCGACCACAGCGGCCCGCCGGTCTGAACCCGGTAGAGAACGACGTTCCCGTCGCTCTGCACGACCAGCTCGAGCCAGCCGCTCGCCGAGAGCAGCCGCTCACCCGTACGCAATTCCTGACCCGATGTCAGACGATTCATTTCCGTCCTCCGGTAATTCCTGGTGCAGTCGTGGAATTAGAGCCGGAAACGGTCGTGAGAAATGCGCGTCTGTCCGTGATCCGATATTTGAATCTCGCAAGGAAAGGTCGGCCGAAAAGATGAGAATTACTCGCCGGCGGAGATCCTCAACAGAGCATTGCCGCCGAGCAGGACGACCAGGCCCACGGCCACCAGCCCCCAGGCGATCCCGGTTCGCCGCGCCGACAGCTCGGGGCTCGGCGCGACCATCGCGCGCACGGCGAAGACGATCGCGACCACGTTCACCGGGATACCCACGGCCAGCAGGCCGATCACCGGCCGCGGGGCGCTGCCCTGCGCGACAAGCAGCGCGAGCATCAGCGCCGGCCCGATCGCGAACACGATCGCGGCGAGGCCGCCGACGAACCGCAGCCTCCGGGCCGGATCATCCATGGGCACATGCTACGGGTGAAGAAAGGGTCACACCGAGCGCGGTTGTCGACGCCGGCGAGCATGTGCGCCGGGTCGGTGTCGTCCGGCCACACCGGCTGAGTCGGCATGCTGACGCAGGCATCGGCCGGTGCGATGGTTGGTCGCTAGGCTGAGGATGACGTCAATCCAACGCTCCGTGACGAGGTCCCATGCGCGAGCAGCCGGCGACCCAATTCGTGCTGAGCCTTGCCGCCTCCGACGACGACGCCTTCGATGACGCCTCCGATGCCGCCTCGGCCGACGCTCGGGACGGTGCGGAGGTCATCGAGGCGATCGCCCTGGAGCTGCGGGCCGAGTTGGCCGACGCCGGCGCCCTGCGGGTGGACCGGATGCCGGTCGCCGGGGCGCCGGACAACACGCGCGGGCTCGAGATTCTCGCGATCTGCGCGTTCATCGTCACGGTGGTGGAGGCCGGCGAGGCGCTGGGCCGGGTGGTTGCCGCCCTCCGCCGGGTGGTCGACCGCCACACCCGGCGCAGACAGCGGGTACGGGTCACGATCGCCGGCGTCGAGGTCGATCTGTCGGCCGCCGACGACCAGGTCACCGCGCAGATCGCGCGGGCGCTGCGGTCGCTTCCGGCTCAGACCCCGACCGGCGTACGCGAAGCGCTGGTCATCGCCAACTCCCGTTACGACGATGCCGAGCTGGCGCAACTGCGGTCACCCGGTCACGACGCCGAGGCGCTGGCCGGCGTCCTGGGTGATCCCGCGATCGGCGGATTCACCGTGGAACTGCTGATGGACGCGGACGAGCGGACCATCCGCCGGCGCATCGCCGCCTTCTTCGCCGACCGCGACCGCGACGACTTGTTGCTGCTGCACTTCTCCTGTCACGGCATCAAGGACGTCCGGGGCCGGCTGCACCTCGCGGCCCGTGACACCGAGCTGTCCGTGCTCGGCGCCAGCAGCGTGCCCGCGAGCTTCGTGCACGACGCGCTGGAGGAGACCCGGTCGCGGCGCGTGGTGTTGATCCTCGACTGTTGCTACAGCGGTGCCTTCGCCCGCGGAGCGTCGGTGCGTTCCGGCAAGGACGTGCACATCGCCGACGAGTTCGGGGCCGGCAGCGGCCGGGTCGTGCTCACCGCGTCGAGCGCCACCGAGTACGCGTTCGAGGGCGGCGAGCTGACCCAGGCGCAGGGCCGGCCCTCGGTGTTCACCGCCGCGCTGGTCGACGGCCTGCGGAGCGGCTCGGCGGACCAGGACGCCGACGGTGAGATCAGCATCGACGAGCTGTACGACTACACGTACCGCCACGTGCGTGACCGCACGCCGGGCCAGACGCCGATGAAGTGGAGCTTCGGCGTCGAGGGCCGGCTGGTGGTGGCGCGGAGCGTCCGCCCCGCCGCGTTGCCCGAGTCCGTGCTGGGCGACCTGGCCAGCGACCGCGTGGTCCTGAGGCTGGAAGCGGTCCGCGTGCTGGCGCGGTTGACGGCCACCGGCCAGCCGGGGCTGCGCGCCGTCGCCTCGGAGACGCTCGCCCGCGTACGCGACAGCGACGACAGCATCCAGGTCCGCCGGGCCGCCATCGCCGGTCTGGCCGGGAACGTTGTCACCGAGGCGCCGGCCGACGGCAGCGAGGACGCCCCCGCTGCCGCGCCGATCGCTCCCGCCCGGCGAACCGCTGCGCCGGAGCCCGATCGGCCCGAACCGGGCCCGCCGGCCCCGGGGCGTTCCAGCGGCCTTCTCCTCGCCGCCGGCCTGCTGCTTCCGATCAGCGTCCTGCTGCACGCGGTCGGCAGCTACGGGCTCAAGGACGCGGCGTACGTGGACGGCTGGTACTACGACCTGATCTGGGTCGTGCAGCTCGGCGGCGCCGGTCTGCTGCTGGCCACCCGGAACGCCCGCTGGACCTGGTTCCTCATCGGGGTGCTGGCGTGGTCCTGGGTGGACCTCGCCCCGACGCTGCACAGCAGCTCCCAGTCGTACTTCGGGGACGCCTGGGGATTCGTGGTCACCGGCGACTTCCTCGCCATGGCCGTGCAGCTGTGCCTGGTCGTCGCGGTGGTCCGGGACCGCACCCTGGGGATCCGTCCTGATCGGCGCGCGGTGGCCACCGCGGTGACGCTCGCCGCGCCTGCCCTGACCACGAGCCTGCTCCTCGCAAAGCTGATCTATCAGGCGTGGGACCTGGGCACCGACCAGGGCGGCGCGCTGCGAACCGTCGCCGGAATCGTCTGCGCCGCCGCGATACCGGCGGCCGCGTGCGCCGTGCGCTCGGAACGCGCTGCCATGTTCCTGCCGATCGGGTGGCTCGTGGGCGGCGCCGAGCTCGCCCTCACGGTGTTGATCAATATGTCTCGCGACGGGTTCTCCGACACCGGCCCGAACCGGGTGATCATGTTGTGGATCCTGCTGGTCGCCACCGCCGCCGCGGCCGTCGTGGTGCGAACCCGCCGTCAGCGCGTGGTGAAGTAGATCATCGGGTTCGGAGCCGCCCGGTGCAGGACCTCGTCGAGTCCGAGCGAGCGCTTCACGGCCGAGATCTCCTCGAACACCGACGGCGCCGCGGTGGCCGATGCGGTGAAGTGGCCGTTACCCCGGCGTACGAGCCAGTCGAGGACGACGCGGCCTTCGCCGAAACGGCCGCTGTGCCGGTGGTGGTAGACGTCGTGGACGCTCACCGGGACACCCGCGTTCACCTTCTCGAGCAGATCGGCCACGTACCACCGGGCGAACCGCGCGGTGTGCGCCGCGTCGATGAACAGATGGTCGATGGTGGACGGCTGGAGATCACCTCCGGTGCGGGCGTCGCCGTGGTGGAACGTCCAGCGGTCATCGGACAGATCACCGGGAATGGTGCCGAGCACGTGGTCGACGAGGTCGTAGGAGTGCAGGTGACCCGTTCCGTTGTCGGCCAGCGCGCGCAACAGCCAGGAGGTCGACCAGCCGTGGAAGGTCCCGATCTCGACGACCCGGGCGGGCCGGTTGTCCCGCACCAGGAGATAGGTGATCTCAGCCTCGATGTCGTCGAGCTTCGGACGCATCCCGCGTTTCGCGGAGAGCAAGGCGCGTTGCGCGTCGCGGGCCACGCCCAGGTCTTCCGCGTACGCGCGGTAGAGGTTCAGGACGGCCTCCAGGTCGATGATGGAACGGGTGCTGGTCAAAGCGGTCTCCTTCGAGGTTGCCGAGCGGATGGGTACGAAAGATGCGTGTCGCCGAGGGCGATGCGGGCCATCGCTCGCAGCGCCGAGTTGCCCGGCACGAAGTAGCCGTCGTGGCCGTCGACGTCGGCGCACGGCAGCGGAAGGGCGCCGAACGCGGGATCGATGGGCAGGCGGCCGTGCCCCAGGCCGAGCACGCGCACACCGGGGACCCGGCGGATCCAGTCGTCCGGTGCGCTGCCGGCCCACACCCGGGCGGTGGTGCGGAGCGCCGATCGATCGGTCACACCCATGCCGGGACTGCCGATGGCCACGATGCCGGTGACCTGACGCGTCATCCGGGGCGCGGCGAGCCCCGCGACGGTCGAGCCGTAGCTGTGCCCGATGACCGTGATCGCCAGGTCCGGTCGGCCGAGCACGAGGCCGTCGAGGAAACGGTTCAGGGCGATCGCTCCGGCCGCCGCGCGGTCCTCGCGCAGCGCGTCGCGCCGCACGCCTTCGGGTGGGTCATAGCCCAGCCAGGCCACCACCGAGAGGTGAGCGGCGGGATCGGTGTCCCGGATCTGGTCGTGCAACCGCCGCGCCTGCCAGGCGAGCGCACGCCGCTGGACGCCGCCGTGACCGGAGTCGAAGTTGGCCAGCTCGTCATCCACGCCCGGCACGAGGATCACCAGCCGGGTGGCGGCCCGCAGGTCGCCCAGGACCTCGACGACGCGCCCGTCGTCGCGGCCGTCGAAGGCGAGGATCTGGCGGCCCCGTCCCGGTGGGTACCGCTCGCGGTTGGCCGCATATCGCAGAACCGCCGGCGCGCCGTCGAGGTTGCCCACGATCTCCGGATATCGGTGGCCGAGCGCGGTGGCGTCGCCGGCGCTGAGGCCGGCGAAGAACGTGGCCACCCGCGCCGGCGTCGCTGTGCGGGGATCCGGCGGAGCGAGGGGATCGGCGAGCCAGCCGGCCATCGTGGCTCCGGCGGCCACCGGAGTCGATCGCGCCGGACCGATCAGGTCGCCCGCCACGCCGAACCCCAGGGCGGTGACGGCCGACACCACGACCTTGAGCACCGACCTCATGACGCTCGCCGCCCGGGACGGGCCCGGGGACGTCTCCACTTCTCGCATGCCGTCGAGCCTGGACGGCGACCGGCGTGGGCACAGGCGGGCAGGCTCCCGCGGATCGTTACGGATGTCCGCACCCGGCGCCATCGTGCTGGCCACACCATCGACGGGGTGGTGCCACGAATGCGCCGGCTCACATCCGGGAGGACCGTGAGCTGGTCACGTTCGTAGCTCCCGGAACAGGATCGAGGAAGCCGGCATGAACGGTCGGTCGGCCAGGGTCGACAATGGCGGGATGCCAGCGAGGGTGTTGTCCGTGGCCGGTCGGGCCGTGGTCGCCCGCCGGTCCTGGACCGGCCTGGCCTACCTGCTGCTGACCGTGCCGCTGGATGTGGCGGCGGCGATCATGCTGCTCGTCGGTGGGTTGCTCAGCACGGTCCTCCTGATCACCCCGCTCGGCCCGTGGCTGCTGGCGCTGCTGCTGCGGGCCGCGGCCGCCCTCGGTGGGGCGCGGCGAGGCCTGGCCGGCCGGTTGCTGGACGAGCGAGTGCCGGCGCCGCCCCGATCGATGAGGCCGGGCGGGCTCCTCGGCTGGCGCCGGGCCGCGCTCACCGATCCCGCGGCCTGGCGGGCTCTGGCGTACGCGCTGGCCAAGCTCCCGGTGGGTCTGGTGTCACTGGTCCTCGGCGGTGGGTGCTACCTGTACGGGCTGACGCTGCTCACGTACATCCCGTTGCAGGAGCACTCGCCCGAGCCGTGGGAGATCGTCGTCTGCCTGGTCGGCGGCGTGCTGTTGCTGCTTGTCGCCCCGTGGATGCTGCGGTCCGTCCTCGCCCTGGACCGGATGCTGATCCGGGGGCTGCTCGGGCCCAGCAGTGCCGTGCGGCGGATGACGGATCTCCGCGAGGTCCGTGACCGCGCGGTGGTCGACGCCGACGCGACCCTGCGCCGGATCGAACGAGACCTGCACGACGGCGCCCAGGCCCAGCTGATCGGGGTCGGCATGCACCTGACGATGATCGAGGAACTGGTGGCCGCCCAGGCGCCGCCCGAGCGGGTCCGGGCGGCCGTCGACACCGCCCAGGGCGCCCTCACCGCCGCGGTCACCGACCTGCGTGACCTGATACGCGGAATTCATCCACCGATCCTCGACCGCGGATTGAGCGCCGCCCTGGCGACGGCGGCGGCCCGCAGCACGGTACCGGTGACGATCAGCGCTGATCTGCCCTGGCGACCGTCACCGGCCGTCGAGAGCATCGTCTACTTCTCCGCGTGCGAGCTGCTCACCAACGTCGGCCGGCACAGCGGGGCGAGCAATGCCACGGTCGACATCGCGATCTGTGACGATGTGCTGGTGCTCCGGGTGTGCGATGACGGGCGGGGCGGCGCCCACCCGCGAACCGGCGGCGGTCTGGCCGGGCTCATCGAGCGGGCCCGGATCGTCGACGGCCGGCTGGCGGTCGAGAGCCCGCCGGCCGGCCCCACCACGGTCACCGTCGAGATTCCCTGCCCGGCCGCGGGCCGAGAGACCGGATAGCGATGCACGTCGTCATCGCCGAGGACTCCGCGATCCTGCGCGAAGGTCTCGCCCAGCTCCTCACCATGCGCGGCCACGACGTGCGGGCCACCGTCGCCGACGCCCCGGCCCTGCTCGAAGCCGTCACCCAGCACCGCCCCGACGTCGCGATCATCGACATCCGCCTGCCACCCGGCCACACCGACGAAGGGCTCCGGGCCGCCATCCAGCTGCGCCGCGACACGCCGGGAGTCGGTGTGCTGATCTTCTCGCAGTACGTCGAGACGGCTTTTGTCGCCGAACTCCTCGCGGGCGGCTCCGAAGGGGTCGGGTACCTCCTCAAGGAGCGCATCGTCGGGCTCGACGACTTCGACGACGCGTTGCACCGGGTCGCGGCCGGCGGCACCGCCCTGGATCCGGAGGTGGTGACCCAGCTGTTCGGGGTGAGCCGGCACCGCGATCACCTCGCCGAACTCACCGCCCGGGAACGTCAGGTCCTGGCCTTGATGGCACAGGGACGCAGCAACGCGGCCATCGCGGCGCGGCTGCGGGTGACCGAGCGGGCCGTGGAGAAGCACGTCACCAACATCTTCCTGAAGTTCGACCTCCCGCCCTCCGACGTCGACCACCGACGCGTCATCGCCGTGCTGCGCTACCTGCAAAGTTGACGGTCAGCCGGTCAGGATGGCCGTGAAACGCTCCCGGGCCAGGTCGAGCTGGCGGTGGATGTGGGTCTTCACGTCGGGGGCCAGGGGAGTGTCGGCGCGGTCGAGCAGGTCGCGCAGGATCGGGAGGGCGGCCTCGTACTTGCGGGCCGACCGCCGCACCAGGGGGCCGGTCGAGTGGATCAGGCCGACGCCGTTGTCGGTGAAGTCGGACAGCTTGATCACCCGGGCCCACGGTTCGCCGGCGAGAGGTCCGGCCAGGTGCGTGACGTAGTGGTCGACGCGGTCGGCGCCGGGCGGGCGCGGCGGGACGGTGACCGCGGCGACCAGGCGCGCCGCCCGCTCGTTGTGCCGCGACGCGATGTCGGCCACGGTCACCGGCTGGTCCTCGACGGCGTCGTGCAGCAGGCCGGCGACCAGGACGTCGGGGTCGGTCACGCGGTACCGGCTGAGCATGCGGATGGTCACCCTGAGCGGGTGGTTGAGGTACGGCTCCCGGGTACGCCGCTGATCCCGGTGGAGTTCGGCCGCCCACCGGGCCGCCGAGGCGACGGCCGCCCGGCCGGTCGGGGGCAGTTCCAGGTCGAGGCGGCGGCTCAGGCCCTCGGTGCCGTAGACCTCGGTGATGGCGTGCAACGGCATCACTCTCAAGATGGCTTCCATGAACCGATCCTGCTCGGATCGGTACTTCAGCGGAACTATTCAAGGCCGTCTCGGGTATAGCCTGCTTCTATGGCCACGACCCGGGTGTCATCGGATGCGCTGGCGGCGTTCGCGGTCTTCGCCGAGCACCTCAACCTCACCCGCGCCGCGAAGCTGCTGCACATCAGCCAGCCGTCGCTGCACTCGAAACTGGCCACGCTGGCCCGGGAACTGGGCCGCCCGCTGTACGAGCGGGCCGGCAACCGGCTCCAGCTGACGCCGGACGGCGAGCGGGTCGCCCGGTTCGCCCGCGACCACGAGGAACGCCTCGCGCTGTTCCTCGACGAGCTGCGCGGCGTCCCGTCGGCCCGCCCGCTGGTGGTGGCGGCCGGGCACACGGCGTACCTCTATCTGCTCGGCGACACCATCCGCGGCATGCTCGCCGAACGGCCCGGCAGCCTGCGCCCGCTGCACACCAGCCGTCAGCAGATGCGCGCGGCGGTGGTGACCGGCCGGGCCCACCTGGGCGTCTTCACCCTGCACGTGCGCCCCGACGACCTGGTCACGGTGCCGATCGCCACCTATCCGCAGGTGTTGCTCGTACCCGAGGACCACCGCCTGGCCCGCCGACGGAGCCTGCGCCTGACCGACCTGGCCGGCGCCGACCTGATCGTCCCGCCGCCGGCCCGCCCCCATCGCACCAACCTCGAGCGCGCCCTGTCCGAGGCCGGCGTCCCGTGGACCGCCGCCGTCGAGGCCGAGGGCCTGCCGATGACCCTCGACTTCGCCGCCCTGGGCGTCGGCCTGGCCGTGGTGGCCGGCTGCGTCCAGCCCGCGCCGGGCCTGGCCGCCCGCCGCATCACCGACCTGCCGCTGATCACCTTCTACGCGGTGCACCGCCCGGGCGCCCTCGACGACCCGCGGATCGCCGACCTGCTCACCCGCGTCCGCAGGGGCATCCCACCCGCCGCCCGCCGAGCCGCCACCCGGTCCGCCGCGGCGTGAAGCGGTGCGGCCACCCGGCCACCCGATCGGCCGCGGCGTGAAGTCGGGCGGGAGGGGCGCCGCCCGCCCAGCCGCCGGGACGTCGGGACGGCTCCGTATCCTGTAGGCATGGAAGAAGACCTGCTGGACAACTCTGCGGGCTTCGCCGCTCTGGGACTGCGCTCGGAATTGCTGAAAGCGCTGAGTGACCTCGGCTACGAAGAACCCACCCCGATCCAACGTGAGGCGATCCCTCCGTTGATCGCCGGTAAGGACCTCGTCGGCCAGGCCGCGACCGGCACCGGCAAGACCGCCGCCTTCGCGTTGCCGCTGCTCCAGGGGCTCGAGCCGCGAGAATCGGGCAGCCCGGCGGCCCTGATCCTGGTGCCGACCCGCGAGCTGGCCGAACAGGTGTCGCAGGCGACCCACCGCTACGGCCGTGACCTCGGCGTCCGGGTCCTGCCGGTGTACGGCGGACAGCCGATCAGCCGCCAGTTGCAGGTGCTGCGGCGTGGCGTGGACATCGTCGTCGGCACGCCGGGCCGGGTGCTCGACCACATCGAGCGGGGCACCCTGCAGCTCGGCGAGATCCGCGCGGTCGTGCTCGACGAGGCCGACGAGATGCTCGACATGGGCTTCGCCGAGGACATCGAGGCGATTCTGGCCGAGACCCCCGAGGCACGGCAGACGGTGCTGTTCTCGGCGACCATGCCGCCCCGGATCGACGCCATCGCCCGCCGCCACCTGCGCGAGCCGCTGCGGATCCGGATGGGCCGGGACACCGCCGCGGCGGACACCCTGCCCCGCGTACGCCAGAGCGCGTTCTTGATCGCCCGCGCCCACAAGACGGCCGCTCTCGGACGGGTGCTCGACGTCGAGGCGCCCCAGGCGGCGATCGTGTTCTGCCGGACGCGGGAGGAGGTCGACGAGGTCACCCAGAGCCTGAACGGCCGGGGTTACCGCGCCGAGGCGCTGCACGGCGGCATGAGCCAGGACCAGCGTGACCGGGTGATGAGCCGGCTGCGGGCCGGCACCACCGAGCTGCTGGTCGCCACCGACGTCGCCGCCCGCGGCCTGGACGTCGAGCAGCTCACCCACGTGATCAACTACAACGTGCCGTCGGCGCCCGAGGCGTACGTGCACCGCATCGGCCGGGTCGGCCGGGCCGGTCGTGAGGGCGCCGCGATCACCCTGGCCGAGCCGCGCGAGCAGCGGATGCTCAAGGCCATCGAGCGGCTCACCGGCCAGCGGATCACCGCCGAGAAGCTGCCCACCGTGACCGACCTGCGGGCCAAGCGCCTGGAGCTGCTCCGCACGACCGTGCACGAGGCGCTGGAGGACGACGACCTGGACCGGTTCCGGCCGATCCTGGAGCTGCTCGCCGACGACGCCGACATCGAGCTGATCGCCCTGGCCGGGCTGAAGCTGCTGCACGACGCGAACGGCGGCGACGTCGACGAGCCCGAGATCCCGACGGTGTCGCCGGGGCGGGAACGCGAGAGCCGGCCCCGGGACGCGTCCGGGGGTCGCTACGACGACGACCGTCGCGGTGGACCGGCGCGCCAGCGGTCGTCCGGCAACGACACGACCCGGCTGTTCGTCGGGCTCGGCCGCCGCTCGGGCCTGCGACCGCAGGACCTGGTCGGCGCCATCACCGGCGAGGCTGGCCTGCCCTCCCGTGATGTCGGCGCCATCCAGATCACCGATCGCTTCGCGCTGGTGGAGGTGCCCGAGTCGGCCGCCGAGCGGGTGATCCGGTCCTTGCAGCAGACCACCATCCGCGGGAAGCGGCCGACCGTGCGGCGGGAGCGGTTCGAACGTTAGATCTTCACAGCAGAGTTCTCACAGCCCGGCCGCGTCGTCGTAGCGGCGGCGCAGGTCGGTCATCTCGCTTTCGGTCAGGGCCTCCTTCTGGGCCTGCTCGGCGTACTTCGCCGGGAACATCTGCCGCAGCCGGTCGACGAATCGCACGTCGTCGGTCGCCTCGACGATTCGGATGCCCGGCGGCTCGGTGGACATGTCCAGGATCACCGGCCCGGCCAGCTTGACCGCCACGTCCCACGGGCGTCGCTGTTCGGCGACCCCGCAGAGGTGGAAGCCGTAGACCGTGCGGACCTCGGCGAGCGTGCCGGCCTCGGCCGGCTCGTAGCCGTAGACCCGGACCCCGCAGATCACCGCCGGTTCCTTCTCGTCCCCGGCGGTGAGCTGCTGGTGCCCGGCGTGGTGGTGCTGTCCCGGATCCGAGCGTTCAAGGGTGGTCCGCATCCGGGAGGTGATCTGCCCGGCGACATCCTCCGGGCCGGCCGGATCGACCAGGGCGGCCGCGCCGGCCGACGTCGCCAGCAGGATCACGGCCGCCCACACGTGACGACTTCTCATGTCAGCTGAAGGTCACGTCGCTGCACCACATGTAGGCCTGATCGAGGTGCGAGGCCTGCCAGATGACGAACAGGATGTGGTGTCCGGTGTAGCCGGAGGTCGAGACGTCGAACGAGATGTTCTGCGCCGGGGCGTAGCGGCCGGTCTGCTTGATGTAGTCGAGGTTGCCCCAGCCGAGGCTCTGGGTGGCCGGGTTGAACCCCTGCTTGCTCACGTACACCTTGAAGTAGTCGGCGCCGTGACTGGCCTGGTCGTACAGCTGGACGGTGAAGTTGCGGGCCAGGGCGGTGGTCTTCCAGGCGCCGGGTTGGTTCAGGGTGTCGTTCCGGGCCAGGCCGTTGCTGCACAGCTGCCCGTCCGGGGTCCGCGCCTGGAACTGGCCGCCGAGGCCGTCCCGCAGGGCGCTCATCCAGTTCCACATGGTGTCCGGGTTGGCCTGGAACGCCCGGTAGCACATCGGGTCCTGCGTCTGCATGGCCGGGTTCGTGTGCTGACTGCCCCAGGTCTTCCAGCATTGGTACGCGCGGCTGGCCGGATTGATGATCGTGCCGTGGGCCTGGGCCGCGCCGGCCCAGGGCAGCATGCCGGCGATCAGGGCGGTCAGCACGACGAGCACGCGGACGGAACGAGTTCTTCGCACGGTTGTCCTCCTGTATGCGTGGGAGCGCTCCCAAAGTATTGCAGTCATGTGTCCGGATATCAACCAACATCTATGCCAGAACGGCGGGCTACGGCACGACCCAGCACTGCGCGAAGGCCGCCGCCAGCTCACCGCGTTCGCCGGCCCGGGTGGCCAGCACGACCTGACTCGGCTCGACGCCGGTCAGCGGGATCGTCGTCAGGTCGGGGCGCAGGGCCGTGATCGGGATGCTCGCCGGGAGGATGGCCAGCATCCGGCCGGCGGCGATCAGCTCCACCTTGTCCTCGTTCGCGGTCACCAGCGGGCCGTCGGGGGCGGGACTGCCGTCCGGCCGCGGGTCGATGCGCCAGTACGCGTCCAGCACCGGATCGTCGGCCCGGGGCAGCGGCTCGCCGGCGATGTCGTCGACGGTGACCGACTCCTTGCCGGCCAGCCGGTGGTCGCGGGGCACCACCAGCACCCTCGGCTCCTCGTAGAGCACGGTCAGGTCGAGCCTCGACGACGGGACGGGCATCCGGGCCACCGCCACGTCGACCCGCCGCTCGAGCAGGGCGGCCCGGGGCTCTCCCCAGGTCAGATGCCGGGTCTGCACGTCCGCCGACGGGAACCGATGGCGTAGCTCGCGGACTGCGGCCGTGATGGCGACGCCGGTGACGAAGCCGATCGTGATGCCGTCCGGGCGGGCGGCCGTCCGGGCATGCGCGGTGGCCGCCGTGGCCACGTCGAGCAGCTCCCGGGCGTACGAGAGGAAGACCTCGCCCGACGCCGTCAGCGAGCTGCCTCGCGGGGTCCGGTCGACCAGGCGGGCGCCGACCTGCTGCTCCAGGCGCAGGATCTGCCGGCTCAGCGACGACTGGGTCAGATGGAGCGCGGTCGCCGCCCGGCCGAAGTGCCCGTGCCCGGCGAGCACCGTGAACGACCGGACGAGCGTGAGATCGAGGTCGGTCACCCCGCCACCATATCGGTGACCTGCGGTGATGCGTCGATCGGGACACCCCTCCCGGAACCGTCATTGGACCTGGCCCGGGCCGGGGGCGCACGGTCGAACCCGACGAAGGAGAGTGCGATGGGTGAGATCTGGATCGTCGGGGCGACCGGGCGCAGCGGGCGGATGATCGCCGCGAACCTGGCCGGACGGCACGACCTGGTGCTGGCCGGACGGGACGCGACCCGCCTGCACGAGCTGGCCGGCCGGGTCGGCGGGACGGCCCGCACGGTGGTCGGCGCGACACCGGAGGCGCTGGCCGGCGAGATCGGGCGGGCGCGACCCGCGGTGGTGATCAACCTGATCGGGCCGTTCACACGCACCGCGGCGCCGATCGTCCGGGCCTGCCCGCCGGGAACCGGCTACGTCGACATCTCCAACGAGCTGTTCGGCATCAAGGCCCTGCTCGACCGGCACGACGAGGCGGCCGCCGCGGGGCGGACGGTGGTGACCGGCGCCGGGTTCGGGGTGCTGGGCTCCGAGGCGCTGGCGTTGCACCTGTGCGCGGGGCGGCCGGCGCCCGAGCGGGTCCGGTTCGACCGGGTGGCGATGATCGCGGGTGAGGCCGAGCCGATGGGCGAGGCCCTGGCCGGCAGCATTGTGGACGGGATCCTCGGCGGCGGCTGGGCCTACCGCGGCGGCCGGCTGGTCCCGGCGCCGGTCGGTGCGGCCGCCGAGCGGCAGACCATGCCGGACGGCTCGACCGCGACCACGTCGTCCTTCCCCTCCGGTGACCTGATCGCCGTGCAGCGGGCCACCGGGGCCGCGGAGGTCCTGATCGCGGCGGCCGAGGCGCCGTCCGGGCCGCTGGTGCGGGTCGCCGTGCCGGTGGCGAGGTCGGTGCTGCGGGTGCCGGCGATCCGCCGGTGGGCGACCGCCCGGATGGCCGCCATGACGATCGGCGGCAAGCCGCCGGCCAGCGAATACACCTGGGTGCGGGGCCGGGTCAAGGAGCGCGGGGGACCGGTGCGTGAAGGGTGGCTGCGCGCGGGGGAGGCGATGGCTTTCACGTGTACGGTCACCGCGTTGACCGCCGCGCGCCTGGCCCGCGGCGAGGGCAAGCCGGGTGCGTACACGCCGGGCGCCCTGTTCGGGACGGAGCTGGCCGAGGAGGCCGGCGCGACCTTCCACTGAGGCCGCTGGAGAGGGCATGATGTGGCGGTGCGAGCGCCCCTTCTCCTGACCGTGGCCGTGCTGGGTCTCAGCGCGTGCTCGTCGTCCCCGACGCCGCCGGGCGCCCGCGCGACCGTCTCCCCGGCCATCTCGGCGGCGCCGGCGCCCACCGGATCGGCCCCGGCCCCCGCGGCCTCCGGCGCCCCGTTCGCCCCGCCCACCGGCACGCCGGCGCCGGGCGGCCACGAGGTGAAGGCCGGCGGCAGGACGATCGGGGGCATCGCGCCCGGCCTTGACCTGCCGCCCGGCAGCAAGGTCACCGACAGCATCGTCACCGGTGAGAGCACCACCGTGATCCTCGCCGCACCGAGGCCGGCCGCGGTCCTGGCCCACTACCGCGCCAAGGGCCCGGCGGCCGGCTACACCGTGGGCTCGGACACCGGCGGCACGCTGGCCCTGACCGGGAAGCGCTGGCAGGTGACCGTGACGACGCAGGCCAAGGACAGCACGCTCACCTTCCAGCCCATCGCGGCGGGCGACCCCACCGAGGCGGTCACCCCGGGCATCTGACGCTCAGGCGGTGAACCGGGTCCGCGGCCGCCGGGCCACCACGGCCACGACTGCGCCGGCCAGCAGGAGAAGGGCGCCGACTCCGAGGATCGTGGCGGTGTTCGTACCGGTCAGCGGGAGACCGCCGTCATCGCCGGTACCCGCACCGGCGCCGGCCGCGGGCGGGACGCTGGCGGAGGCCGACGTCGCCGGGGTGGTCGGCTCGGAGGGCGAGGATGGCTCGGTCGGCGGTGTGGACGGCGTGATCACCTTCACATAGGCGAAGCCGAGCGGGTTCGGGTCGGCCGGGACGGGCAGGTCACGCGACTCCAGCAGCAGGACGCCGTCCGCCCCGGGCGCCGGGGGCCGCTGCTTGTCACCGTCCCGCAGCGCCAGGCCGTGGATGCCACCCTGCCCCTCGCCGTAGGACTTCGGGTACCAGCGGAAGATGATGGCGCCGGGCTTCTCGGTCTGCTTCGCCTCGAGGGCGACCTGGAAGCGGGCGAGCTGGTAGCGGCCGCCGGGCTCCAGGGTCTGGTCGATCTGGCACCACGCGCCGTCGAGATTGCTGTCCTTGTAGTAGTAACAGTTGGTGAACTCGCGCGGCAGGTTGAGGTCGTTCAGGACGCGGATGTTGACCAGCACGCCACCGGCGAACTCGGTGTCGTTGCGGTTGCCGACACCCAGCGTGACCGGGGCGGACTCGCCCGGTCGGATCTCGTGCGGGACGGGCTTGCCGGCGTCGTCGCGCTCGACCAGAGCGGTGACGTGGAACTCGGCGTCGGCGGCCTGAGCGGCCGCGGGGACCGCCAGTAACGCGACCGACATGAATGCCGCGCCGAGGGCGCGAACGATGATCTTCGCTACTTCTCCCCGTGGATGGATGGCCGGGAGACTGTACTGAGGATCGATGTCCCGGTGGCGCTCAGGGTGCTCCCGGGAAAGCGACGTATCCTTTCCTGTCCGGCGATTCAAACGCGCGCGCCCTGGGTAGTGGCCCGGTGCGTCGTGAAGCAACCTGTGCGAAAGGGGCCTTGTGTCCAGCGGTAACCGGCCGAAAGCCCGATCGTTCATCACCAAGGCCGGAGCGCTGGCGCTCTGTGGTCTTCTGACCGGCATCGTGGTCTCCGCCGCCTCGTTCCCCGCCGCCGCCCTCTCGGGGCTGGCCGCCAAGGAGGGCGCCGCGGAGTTCGCCGCGCTGCCGAAAGCGATCGTCGACCAGACCGCGCCACAGGTCACCCGGGTGTACGCCGCGGACGGCCGCTCGCTGATCGCGACCGTCTACGACGAGTTCCGCAGCGACGTGCCGATCAGCCAGATCTCGATGAACATGCAGAACGCGATCGTGGCCGCCGAGGATCACAACTTCTACACCCACAACGGCGTCGACGCGAAGGGCATCGCCCGGGCGTTCGTGAACAACCAGAACGGCGGCTCGCAGCAGGGGGCATCGACGCTGACCATGCAGTACGTGCGGATGGCTCAAGCGTACGGCGCCCGGACGCCGCAGGAGGCGATCGACGCGACCAAGGACACGCCGGAGCGCAAGGTCGCCGAGATGAAGAACGCGCTGCAGATCGAGAAGGACCTCGACAAGAAGCAGATCCTCGAGCGCTACCTCAACCTGGCGCCGTTCGGCAACGGCGCGTACGGCATCTACGCCGGCAGCCAGGTCTACTTCAAGAAGTCGCCCAAGGACCTGACGATCGCCGAGGCCGCCCTGCTCGCCGGCATGGTCAAGGCTCCGACCGCGTTCGACCCGACCACCAAGTCCGGCTACCCGCAGGCGCTCGACCGCCGCAACTACATCATCGACAACATGCTCTCGCTCCAGCAGATCACCCAGGCCCAGGCCGACGCGGCCAAGAAGGTGAAGCTGGTTCGCACGGCCAACCACCCGGGCAACGGCTGCACCGAGGTCCGTACCAACAGCTGGGGCTTCTTCTGCGACTACTTCTACCGCTGGTGGCTGGGTCAGAAGGACTTCGGCGCCAACGCGTACGAGCGGGAGCGCCTGCTCAAGACCGGTGGCTACACGATCGTCACGTCGCTCGACGTCAAGGCGCAGGAGTCGGCCCGCAAGGAGATCCTGAAGAAGACGCAGGACAACGACAAGAACGCCGCCCTGATCGCCGGCATCGAGCCGGGCACCGGACACATCAAGTCGCTGGCCGCCAACCGCAAGTTCAAGCTGGACGACGGGGCCAACCCGAAGAGCTCGAACCCGGAGTCGCGGCGGGCCGGCGCCAAGGCGACGTACCCGAACACCACCAACCCGATCATCACCGGCGGTGGCGGCCTCGACGGCTACCAGGCGGGCTCGGTGTTCAAGATGTTCACCATGGTCGCCGCCCTCGAGGACGGCAAGGGCCTGGACTACTCGATCACCTCCGGGTCGACCTACCGGACGCGGTACCCGGTCTCCCCCAGCTCGCCGGCGGCCTGCCCGGGCACCTCGGTGTACTGCGTGTCGAACGCGTCGAAGAGCGAGCAGGGCACGTTCAACATGTGGACCGGCTTCGGCAAGTCGGTCAACACCTACTTCGTGCCGCTGCAGGAGCAGGTCGGCGCCGAGAAGGTGGTGGACGTCTCGAAGCGGTTCGGCATGGTCTACCGCTCGGCCAGCGACCGGAAGCTGCTCGAGACCAAGGAGGCGGCCCACGACTTCGGCGCCTTCACGCTGGGCGTGACCGCGTCGACGCCGCTGGACATCGCGAACGCGTACGCCACGCTGGCCGGTGACGGCATGTACTGCTCGCCGACCCCGATCAAGCAGATCTACGCGGCCGACAAGTCCAAGGTCAAGACCGGTCAGCCGTCCTGCACCCGGGCCACCTCGGCCGACGTGGCCCGCAAGGCGCTCGACGCGGCCCGCTGCCCGGTCGGCGACCGCGCCCAGCTCGGCAACTGCGGCGGCGCCACCGAGCCGAACGCCCGCCGGGTGATCGACCACCCGATCTTCGGCAAGTCCGGCACCACCGACAGCGGCCGCACCGCGTCGCTGGTGGTGGGCTCGCAGAGCCTGGTCGTGGCCGGCTACCTGGTCAACCCGGACTGGGCCAACCACACCGACAAGATGCGTCACGACATCATCAACCCGATCGTCTACAACACGCTGGCCGACTATCTGAAGGGCACCGAGAGCAAGGAGTTCAAGAAGCCAGGAGATTGACAGTTTCCGCCGTGGATTCGGGCACCACCGCTCGGATAGGGTTCGTCCCATCGAACGGCATTCACGGGGGAAGTTGTCTTGAAGGTCTCGCGCGCCTCGGTCGGTCTCATCGCGGCGGTCATCGCGGTGAGTTCGCTCGGCCTGGGCTCTCCGGCCCAGGCCGACCCGAAGAAGGCCATCCCGTCCGTGCCCTGCGCGGCCGGGGGAGTGACGAGGGCCGACACCGCCGTCGCGACCAAGATCCGGCCGCTGATGACCGGCCGCCGGCTCGGCCGCTCGGTGTCCGGTTACAGCATCTCGTGCGCCCGGGCCATCGTCGGCCACGTGCTCGGGCGCAAGCTGCCGGCCCGGGCCGCGGTGATCGCCGTGACGACCGCGATCACCGAGAGCAGCCTGCGCAACTACTCGCTCGCGGTCGACCACGACAGCCTGGGCCTGTTCCAGCAGCGTCCGTCCATGGGCTGGGGGCGCCCGAGCCAGCTGCTCGACCCGGCCTACGCCACCCGCAAGTTCCTCGACAAGATGCTGCGGACCCACCCGGGCAACCGGTGGATGAGCGGTGAGATCGGCCGGATCAGCCAGCGGGTGCAGGCGTCGAGCTTCCCGACCGCGTACGAGCCCGAGGTCGGCGACGCCGCCCTGATCGTCGCGCAGCTGCTGAACAGCCCGCGGACGCCCGCCACGACGACCACCGCGCCGCGTACGCCGAGCGGGCCGTACAGCAAGACCCTGCTCGAGGCCGCCCCCGGGCTGCCCGAAGCCTTCGACGACCGGCACCAGCTGATGCTGGCCGACTGGAACGGCGACGGCCACCAGGACCTCGTCGTGCTCCAGCGCTCCGGCACGCTCACCGGCCGGGTCGAGGTGCAGGTCGTCAACGGTGCCCGCCAGTTCCGTGACCCGCTGCTCCGCACCACCGTGCCGATGGACGCGACCGACGACCGCCACGCGTTCGCGATGGCCGACTGGAACGCCGACGGCCGCGCCGACCTCGTGGTCATCCAGCGGTCCGGCACGGCCAGCGGCAAGACCGAGGTCCGGGTGCTCGACGGCGCCTCGTTCCTGCAGCGCTGGCTCCCGGCGGTGGTCACCGCGCTCGGCCCGACCGACGCCTGCCACGTGTTCTCGGTCGCCGACTGGAACGCCGACAAGCGACCCGACCTGACCGTCATCCAGCAGTGCGGCACGCCCAGCGCCCGCACCGAGGTCCGGGTGCTCGACGGCGCCTCGGGCCTCCAGCAGTTCCTCCGGCAGGACGTCACCCCGATGGCCGCGACCGACGCCCGGCACTCCTTCACGCCGATGGACTGGAACGGCGACGGGCAGCTCGACCTGGTGCTGACCCAGAAGTCCGGCGCCGCCGGCAACAAGACCGTGGTGCGGGTGCTCGACGGCGCCAAGGGCTTCCGCAGCGACGTCGTTCCGGCGATCACGGCCCGCGTCACCACCGACGACCGCCACGCGATCGCGGTGACCGACTGGAACGCCGACAAGAAGCAGGACCTGGTCGTGATCCAGAAGGCGGGCACCGCCACCGGCCGGAGCGACCTGCACATCTTCGCCGGCTGACGACGTTGTTTCCTTGACGTTTCCTGTTCGGGCCTGTTTCCATTCGTGGACGTAGATGTTCGTCCGCGTTCGGCTGGTGGGGGAAACGTGAGCTGGTTCGTGCGATTGAGTGCGGCGGCCGCCGTGACCACGCTGGCGGTGTCCCTCGCGGCCGTCCCGGCGTACTCGGCTGAGATCTTGCCCTTGTATCCCTCGACCGGTGACGGGACCGCCTTCCTGGACCACCGGGCGCTCCTCGGCGACGTGCCCGAGCCGGCCTGGTACGAGGCGAACATCCCGTTCGTCGACATCCCGGACCGGGACGTGCGCGACACCTACTACTACCGGTGGCGCACCTTCAAGGAGGCGCTCAAGTTCACCGGGCCGAAGGACGGCTGGATCGTCACCGAGTTCCTCGGGCCGGTCGGCTACTCGGCGCCGTTCGGCGGCATCAACGCGGCCGCCGGCCACCACGTCTACGAGGGACGGTGGCTGCGCGACCGGCGGTACCTGGACGACTACCTCGACTACTGGCTCAGCGGCTCGGGTTCGGAGGCCAAGCCGGCCACCGAGGGCCTGAACAAGAACACCACCGACTGGGCCCACCAGTACTCGTTCTGGGCGGTCGACGCGGCGGTGGCGCGGGCCGAGGTCACCGGTGACTTCCGGTTCCTCCAGGACCGGCTGCCGCAGCTGCGCAAGCAGTACGAGGGCTGGAAGAAGAGCAACTTCGACGCCGCCCGCGGGCTCTACTGGCAGACGCCGGTGTGGGACGCGATGGAGTTCACCGCCGGCTCCTACCAGACCGCCGATCCCTACCACGGCGGCGACGGCTTCCGGCCCACGCTCAACGCCTATCAGTACGGCGACGCCCGCGCGTTGGCGCTGCTGCTGCGCCGGGCCGGTTCGCCCGACGCCGCGAAGTACGAACGGGAAGCGGCGGCGCTCAGCCGGAACATGGAGCAACAGCTCTGGGACGGCGACTTCTACAAGCATGTGCAGCGCGACGCGACCACGCCGATCGACGACCGTGAGCTGATGGGCTACGTGCCGTGGTACTTCCACATGCCACCGGCCGCCGACGCCAAGGCCTGGGCCCAGCTGACCGACCCGCGGGGCTTCGCCGCCACGTACGGCCCGGCCACCACCGAGCGGCGCAGCCCGTGGTTCATGCACGAGGCGCTCGACGGCTGCTGCCGGTGGGACGGGCCGAGCTGGCCGTACGCGACGAGCCAGACGCTGACCGCCCTGAGCAACCAGCTCCTCGACTACCCGGCCCAGCCCTATGTGGACCGGGACGACTTCAACACGCTCCTGCGGGGGTACGCGCTGACGCAGCGCAAGAACGGCCGGCCCTACGTGGCCGAGGCGCACCACCCGGACGAGGACCGCTGGATCTACGACGGCCGCGGCCACAGCGAGGACTACAACCACTCCACGTTCACCGACATCGTGCTGAACGGGCTCTTCGGGATCCGGCCGCAGGCCGACAACAGCGTGCGCGTCGCCCCGCTCGCCCCGGCGTCGTGGGACCACTACGCCGTCGAGAACGTGCCCTACCACGGCCACAACCTGACCGTGCTGTGGGACCGGACCGGTTCGGCGTACGGGCAGGGCGCCGGCTTCCGGGTGTACGTCGACGGCGTCCTCGCGTCATCGCAGGCCGCGCCCGGCGACGTGCGGGTGAAGGTCGGCGGGCCGGTGCCGCAGAAGCTGCCGGCGCTCGTCGACGACGCCGCCAACCCGAGCGAGGCCGGCTACCCGGCCGCGCGGGCATCCTACACCTGGGCGGGCGACTCGGCCGCCAACGCCATCGACGGCCAGAACTTCCACCTGGACACCCCGACCACCCGCTGGACCACCTGGCAGTCGCCGAACCGCGGCGACTGGCTCGAGGTCGACCTGGGCGCCTCGTCGGTGGTCTCCGACGTGCGGGTCGACTTCTACGACGACGGTGGCGGCGTGCGGACCCCGGACACCTTCGCGGTGCAGTACCTCGCCGGCGAGACCTGGCGGGACGTGCCCGGCCAGCGCCGCGACCCGGCCACCCCGGCCGCCCGCACGATCAACCGCGTCGTCGTCGACCCGCCGATCCGCACCGACCGGCTGCGCGTGGTCGCCGCCCGCGCCGGCGGGGGAGCGGTCGGCATCACCGCGCTCCAGTCCTGGCGCCGCCCCGACAACCGCCTCCAGGTCACGATGCCGCCGTCGGTGGCGGTCGACGCCGGCGCGACCTTCCGCGTCAAGAGCCGGGTCACCGCGACCGCGGCCACTCCCGATGTCCGGGTGGAACTCGCCGTCCCCCGTGGCTGGACGGCGTCACCGGTGACCGCCGCGACCACGCCGCTGCTGCCCGCCGGGGACACGCTCACCACCACCTGGAAGGTGACCGTCCCCGCCGACGCCCGCCTGACCGACCGCCTTCCGGTGCGCGCCCTGGCCCGGTCCGGCGGGGCGCTGGGCCGGGTCAGCTCGGCGGTCACGTCGACGGCGTACCAGTTCGACCCGGCCGACTACCCGGCGGTCGCGTGGGACGACGACTTCACCACCGACCGCCTCCCGGTCTACCGCGTCGACCATCCGGTGAACGAGCCGTCCCCCGCGCTGGCTGTCGCCGGTGGCGCGTTGACCGCCACGGCCACCGGCCGGGCCTTCGCGGTCCTCGCGGCGCCGGCCGCCGTGAAATCGGAGGGGACCGCGCTGATCCTCACCCCCGAGCGGTTCTCCGGGGCGTCACCCGAGGACAGCCTGTTCCTCGGCGCCTCGGCCGGCCACGGCGACAACGCGCTGGCCTGGTACAACAACTTCCACGGCAGCTCCGGCGCCGACGTGCAACGCGGCGGCGCGGGCCGGCCCGAGGCGACCGGCGGGTGCTGTGCGGCATACCGCTGGGAGCCCGGCGACCGGATCGCGGTGCTGCTGCGCTGGGGCCGGCTCAGCACGTGGGCCGAGCACGACGGCAGGTGGACCCAGATCCACGACGCTCCGGTGAGCGCGGCGGTCGACGACGCGACGCTGAGCACCTGGTCGCCGGCGTTCGGCGTACGGCTGGACCCGGGTTCTCTCGCCCTCGGCCACTTCACCGTCCGGACCCGCGCCTAGCCGCGCTGTCAGATGTAGTGAGCCGCCTTGCACGCGTCCACCAGGTCGGCCAGGGCTTCGCTCACCATCCCGGCCTCCTTCGCCGGGTCGCCGCCGGCCTGGATCCGGGTGGCCGCCGCCACCGCGAAGTTGGACAGCAACTGCGCCTTGAACCTGATGTCGTTGTCCGCCGACCGCGCGCCCCGGTCGCCCACCTCGTACAGCCGCTCGATCGTCACCTTGGAACCGTCGTCCACGATCTTCTTCGCCTCGCGGCAGGTCGGTCCCGCGGCGTCGACCGCACGAGAAGAAGCAACCGGCGCGACGGGTGAGGGGCTGCCCGCCGGCCCGCCGCCGCCCGCGGCGCAGCCGGTCGTCACCAGGACCGTCAGCAGCATCAACCGTCGCATTCGCACCCGGCTCATCCTTCCCGGCGCCCGCCCCGGCCGACCTGGCGTGGCCGCATGCGGTCAGCGCCCGAGTCCCAACTCGGCGGCGACCGCGCTGGGTGCGGCAGGGTAGGGCGATGACGGACGACAATGCTGCCGCGTCCCGGGTCAGCGACTACTTTCGAACCCATCCTGCGGCCGCTCATCAGTACGAAGCGTTGAAACGACAGCTCGCCATCCAGCACGCTCACGATCGCAATGCTTACACCGACGGCAAGAGCGCCATGGTCGCCGCAATCACCGTCGATGCCCGCCGATGGCGGGCTGAAAATGAGCGCGCGCAGTAGGCCCCGGTCGTGAACGTGTCGTCGGGAGGCTAAACGTTGCCGGCGGCGGCCAGGGTTTCGGCCAGTACCAGAGGGTTGAGGTAGTCGCGGTACGAGACGACCAGGCCGTCCCTCATCCGCAAAACGGCAATGATCGTCTGGTGCAAAGGCGCGCCCGTGGGGATCACGGTGCCGTGAGCCTCGTACTCGACGATCACCACCTCGGGGTCCGCGGTCTCGTGAATCACCGTGTTGCGGTACTCGTCGAACTTGACGAGGCCGTTGGCTTGCGCGGTCAGGAACTCGTGGATCTGATCGCGGCCCTCCACGCGGTCCGGGATACCTTCGGGTCGGTACGGCCACTCGACATAGCCGTCCGCCGCGAACAAGTTGACGAACGCTTCAGTGTCCTGCTCGCGGCTCGCGCGCAGGAGCTGCTCGACGACTTCGCGTGATGTGGCAGCCACGGCCACCACCCCCTTCGTTGAACGCCTGTTGATTGAACGAGCGTAGAACGAATAAGCGCGCCGGTCAACAGCCGTAGAATGAACCCGTGACTGAATCGAGCCCCCGGCCTACCAGAGCGGAGCAACGTCGACAGAGCGAGGAGCGCATCCTCGCCGCGGCCCGTCACCTCTTTGCCGAACTCGGCTACGACCGAACCACCATCCGGGCCATAGCGGCTGCGGCCTCCGTCGACGCCGGACTGGTCATGCACTACTTCGGCAGCAAAGACCTGCTCTTCGCCCGAGCCGTCGAGGTGCCCGCCGATGAACTGCCCGGCGGGACCTCGGGCGAGGTGGCCGAGGCGCTGCTCACGTCGCTGGGCCGGCGCCTGACCGGCGAGCCGGTGGCCTCCCTGGCTGTGCTGCGCTCGATGCTCACCAATGCCGACGCCGCTGATCGATACCGGGCCGCCGGAGAGGCCCAGCTCAACCAGCTCACCGAGGCGATACCCACGTCCGACGCCGACCTGCGCGCGAGCCTGCTCAGCGCGATCATCCACGGCGTGATCGCCGAGCGATACCTGCTACGCCTCACGCACCTCGCCGACGCCTCCCCCGAGCAGATCATCGACCTACTGCGCCCGTGCTTCCAAAGTCTGGCAACACCTCCGCCGACATCGGTGAAGCCCCAGTAGACGACGGTGGCGTCGGCCGCCGCGACGGAACGACTCGGCGATGATCACGAACGGCGGCTGCCGTACTAGCTGGCCACGCGGTTGCGGCCGGCTCGTTTGGCTCGGTAGAGGTTGCGGTCGGCGCGGAGGTTGGCCTCGGTCAGGTCGCCGGTGGGGGCGACCTCGGCCAGGCCGATGCTCAGCGTGATGGTCAGGGCCGGGTCGAGGTCGGGCCAGGTCAGGGCCGCGATGCGGGTACGCAGCATCTCGCAGCGCGCCTCGGCGTCGGCGGCGTGGGCGGACGGGAGGGCGATCAGGAACTCCTCGCCGCCCATCCGGGCCACCAGGTCGGTGTCCTGCGCGCCGGCCAGCAGTTCGCCGGCGATGCGGCTGAGGACCGCGTCGCCGCTGTGGTGGCCGTACCGGTCGTTGACGGTCTTGAAGTGGTCGATGTCGGCGAACGCCAGCCACAGCGGGCCGGCCGCGGCCATCTCGGGCAGGCGCTGCTCGGCGTGGCGGCGGTTGGGCAGGCCGGTCAGCACGTCCTCGCCGGCCTGGCGCTGCCAGCTCAGGGTGGCCAGCTCCAGTTCGGCGCTGCGGATCCGGGCCAGCTCGGCCTCGAGGCGGGCGTTGTCCAGCTCGAACTGGTGCACCGCCATGCGGGCGCGGACGGCGGCGGCGTCGCTGTGCGCGGTCCGCTCCAGGTCGTGGAAGAGCCGGTAGTGCTTGAGCGCCGCCGCGTACTCGCCGATGCTCTCGTACGTCTCGGACAGGTCCTGATGAATGATCATCGCCATCGGGGTCTCGCCGGTGGCGACCGCCTGGGCGAGGGACTGCTGGAACAGGTCGATGGCCTCGGGGCCGGCGCCGCGCAGGAGCTGCACGCGGGCCGCGTGCTGCAGGGTGCCCAGCTCGATCGAGTCGTAGCCGTGCGCGACCGCGATCCGCCGGGCCTCGGCGATCATCCGGGTCGCGGCCGGGAGGTCGCCGTCCAGCGCCCGCAGCATGCCGAAGTTGTCCAGGCTGATCGCGACCCGGAACGGGTTGCCGGCCGTACGGGCCAGCTCCAGCGCCTCGCCGACGTGCCCGAGGGCGGCGCGCAGGGTGTCCTCGGCGCCGGCCGGGTCGCCCGCGGCGCGTTGCCGGGCCACCTGGTGGATGGCGTTGTCGGCGAGGTTGTTGAGCACACAGAACTGGGCCTCGGCGTCCATGCCGGCGACCATCCGCAGGGCGTTCAGCAGGTACGTGGTGCTCAGCGCGTAATCGCCCATGCTGCTGTGCACCACGCCGGTCCGGTTATGCACCCAGTAGAGCAGGTCCTGATCGCCGAGCCGGTGCGCGATGTCCCGGCCCCGGGTCAGCGCGGCCAGGGCCTCCTCGTGCAGGCCGAGCTCGTTGAGCGCCATGGCTTCGACGGTCAGCACGTCGCAGATCGCCGCGTCGTCGCCCAGCGTCTCCAGCAGCGCCACGGCGTCCCGGCAGGCGGTGACCGACTCCTCCTGGCCGCCGAGCCGCAGCAGCTGGGTGGCCTGGGAGCGCAGCGCCCGGGCCTGCGACGCGTCGTCGCCGGTCGCGGCGGCCAGTTCCGCCGCCTGCCGGGCCAGGGCACAGCCGTCCCGGTAGTCACCGGCCAGCCGGGCCTGCTCCGCGCGCTCCAGCAACCCGGTCGGCCCATTCATGGTCCTACGTATCGCCCAGGGCGGCCCCGACTTAAGTGATTCGGACCTCGACGTCGTTGAACGAGGCGCCGTACGGCGGGGTCTCGTTGCCGGGCGCGCTGACCAGGCCGATCATCGGGCGTCCGCGGTCGATGTCGGTCTCCGGCAGCGCCGCCTCGCCCACCTGCACGCCGTCGTGCCCGAACCGGACCACCCCGCCCCGCACCACCACCTGCAACCGCACCGGCTGCCCCACCTTCAACTGCCCGGCGCCGGTCAGCGGCACCTCACGGGCGACGTAGGCGATCTCGCCGTCCCGGTCGACGGCCAGCCGGAACGCGTCTTCACACGCGGTGATCTGATAGCTGCGCTCGGCCTTCCAGTACAGCCAGACGCCCAGGCAGCTGCCGGGCTCCTCGATCCGCCCGGTGACCGCGATGGCGTGGTCGCCGGACAGCTCCTTCTCGGGGCCGGCGCAGGTGTAGAAGCCGGGGCTGACCCGGTGCACCCGGAGCGCACCCTGGGTCACGTCGCAGTTCGACTGCTCCTCGCCGACGATGAAGGTGCCGTTCCACTGCCCGGCCACGGTCAGCGTGTCGGTGATGAACGGCCGGCCCGCGGGCAGGCCGAACGGCGGCGGCCCGGGTTGCGCGGCGAGCTTTCGCTGGGCGACCAGTCCGGCGGCGCCCAGCAGCAGGATGACGGCGGCGAGGGCGGCGACCAGCCACCGGCGGCGGGAACGCCGGGGCTTCTGAACCACCTCGGTGACCGCGCCGCGCAGCGAGTCGCTCAGCTGCGGCCCCGAGCCGATGAGCTGGTCGATCAGATCGCGAGCGGTCGGCCGCAGCGCCGGGTCGGGCTGCAGCGCGGCCTCCACCAGCAGGCGCAACCGGTCGTCCAGGCCGCGCAGGTCGGGTGGCTGGGACATGATCCGGGCCGCCGTCGCGGCCGGCGAGTCGGCGTCGAACGGGCCGTGCCCGGTGGCCGCGAACGTCACCACGCAGCCCCAGGCGAAGATGTCGGCGGCAGGGGTCAGCGCCCGGCCCCGCCCGTCGAAGCGCTCCGGCGACATGTACGACACCGTGCCGACCATCTGCCCGCTGCGGGTGTGCTCGGTGGTCGCCTCGAGCGCCCGGGCGATGCCGAAGTCGATCACCTTGGGGCTGCCCGGGGCCAGGAGCACGTTCTGCGGCTTGAGGTCGCGGTGGATGATGCCGGCGTCGTGGATGGCGACCAGGGCGGTGGCCACGCCGATCGCCACCGAGTGCACGTGCGAGCCGGTCAGCGGGCCCCGCTCGCGGACCACGTCGTACAGCGACGGCCCGTCCACGTACTCGACGACCAGGTAGGGCCGGGCGGCGTCGGGGTCGGCGTCGAGCACCGCCGCGGTGCAGAACGGCGGCACCTGCCGGGCCCGCTCGACCTCGGAGCGGAACCGGCGGCGGAACTCGTCGTCCCCGGCCAGCTCGGCGTGCACCACCTTGACCGCGACGAGCTGCCCGGCCGGGTCACGGGCCAGGTAGACCACGCCCATCCCGCCCGAGCCCAGCCGGCCGACCAGGGCATATGGGCCGATGTCGGACGGATCGCCGGCACGCAGGGACTCCCCGTCCCGCCGGTGCCTGGCCTGCTCCATCGGACGGAGGGTAGTGCTCCGGAGCCGGTAACGGGAGGCCGAGGTACGAAGGGGAAACCACCGTGACCGTCAGGCGGTCTCGGCCCAGTCGCCCAGCGTCCAGTCGCGGACCTCGGGCATGTCCTCCATGTGCTCGACCACGTACTGCTCGTGCCGGGCGAGCTGCGCGGCGCACCACTCCTTGAGCTCGGTCGCGCCTCGCGGCAGCCGCTTGGCGTTGTTGATCGCGTCCATCACCAGGTGGTAGCGCGACGCCCGGTTACGCACGGTCATGTCGAACGGCGTGGTCGTCGTACCCTCCTCGATGAAACCGCGCACCCGGAACCGGTCGGCGTCGGGCCGCCCGTGCACCATCTGGTGGATCGCGCCCGGGAAGCCGTGGAAGGCGAACACCACGTCGACCGAGTCGGTGAACAGCTCGGTGAACATGGTCTCGCTCATCCCGTGCGGGTGGTCCTTGGGCCGGATCAGCGACATCAGGTCGACCACGTTGACCACCCGCACCTTCAGCAGGGGCAGCCGCTCGCGGAGGATCTGTGCCGCCGCCACGGTCTCCATCGTGACCACGTCGCCGGCGCAGGCGAGCACGATGTCCGGGTCGGCGCTGCCGTCGTCGTTGCCGGCCCAGTCCCAGATGCCGGCGCCGCGCGCGCAATGGTCGATCGCCTGGTCCAGCGACAGCCACTGCAGCTGTGGCTGCTTGTCGATCACGATCAGGTTGATGTACGAGCGGGAGCGGAAGCAGTGGTCGGCCACCGAGAGCAGGCAGTTCGCGTCCGGCGGGAGGTAGATCCGGTTGACCGTGCCGCGCTGGGTGAGCACCACCTGGATCAGGCCCGGCCCCTGGTGCGAGAAGCCGTTGTGGTCGTTGCGCCACGCGGTCGAGGTGAGCAGCACGTTGAGGCTGGGCACCTTGGCCCGCCAGGGCAGCTGGGCCGCCTCCTCCAGCCACTTGCCGTGCTGGACCGTCTGGGAGGCGCTGACCATGGCGAACGCCTCGTAGGTGGCGAACAGCCCGTGCCGCCCGGTCAGCGTGTAGCCCTCCAGCCAGCCGTGGCAGTTGTGCTCGGACAGCACCTCCATCACCCGGCCGTCCGGACCGAGCGCCACGTCGCCGGGATAGACCGTCTCCATGAACGCCCGGTCGGACGCCTCGAAGACCGCGCCGAGCCGGTTGCTGTTGGTCTCGTCCGGGCAGGTCAGGCGGAAGCGGTCGGGGTTGCGGCGATAGATGTCGCGGATCATCTCGCCGAGCTTGCGGACCGACTCGACCCGCTCGCGGGCCGGCTCCTTCACCTCGACGGCGTAGTCGCGGAAGTCGGGCAGGTCGAGGTCGCGGGTGAGCCGGCCGCCGTTCGCGTGCGGCGTCGCGCTCATCCGCAGGTCACCGTCGGGCGCCTGGCCCCGGATCAGCTCGGCCGGCCGGCCCGCGTCGTCGAACAGCTCGTCCGGCCGGTACGAGCGCAGCCACTGCTCGAGCAGGGCCAGGTGGGCCGGGTTCTCCTTGACGCCGGACAGCGGCACCTGATGGGACCGGAACGTGCCGGCGATCTTGACGCCGTCCACCTCGGCCGGGCCGGTCCAGCCCTTCGGCGTACGCAGAATGATCATCGGCCAGGGCTCGCCGGAACCAGCCTTCTTGGCCTGGATGCGCTCCCAGGCGTCGGTGAGCGCGGCCGCGAACCGGGTGTGCATGCCCGGCACGTCGTCACCCTCGACCTCGATCACGTGGTAGCCGTGGCCGCGCAGCAGATCGCGGACCAGGGCCGGGTCCTTGCGGCCGAGCACCGTCGGCCCGGAGATCTTGGCGCCGTTGAGATGCAGGATCGGCAGCACCGCGCCGTCCCGGGCCGCGTTCAGGAACGAGACGCCCTTCCAGGAGCCCTCGAGCGGGCCGGTCTCGGCCTCACCGTCGCCGACCACGGCCACGGCCAGCAGATCGGGGTTGTCCATCACCGCGCCGAACGCGTGCACCAGCACGTACCCCAGCTCGCCGCCCTCGTGGATCGAGCCGGGCGTGGTGACCGAGACGTGGCTGGGGATGCCGCCCGGGCTGGAGAACTGCCGGAACAGCCGGAGCATGCCCGGCTCGTCCGGGGTGACCTCCGGGTAGATCTCGCTGTACGTGCCCTCCAGCCACCCGGCCGCGACCAGCGCCGGGCCGCCGTGGCCGGGGCCGGTCAGGTAGAGCGTCTCCTGCCCGGTCCGGCGGATCAGCCGGGACACGTGCGCGTAGATGAACGACAGGCCCGGGCTGGTGCCCCAGTGGCCGAGGAGCCGCGGTTTGATGTGTTCCGGCCGCAGCGGCTCCCGCAGCAGGGGATTGGCCTGAAGGTAGATCTGCCCGATCGTCAGATAGTTGGCGGCCCGCCACCACGCGTCGAGGCCGGCGATCTCGTCCGTGTTCGGCTCGTTGGTCACGCCTCCAACGTACGGGATCCCGGTCATCGGTAACGGCGGGCGACGACGGCCGGTTGCTCGGTGACCCGGCCGGCCTCGACGTTCCGGGCGAGCCGCAGGAACTGGGCATGCGCCCAGGTCAGCGGGGTCGCGGAGAAGGTCGGCGTGCCGATCTCGTACCGGGTCGGGGGCCGGCCGTCCCAGACCTGCTCGGGCAGCATCGATCCCGGGCCGGCGGCGCTCGCCATCGTGCGGATCCGGGCCGGGTTGAGGTCGTACTCGCCGCGTTCGCCGGTCAGCAGCGGCCACGCCCGGCCCAGGGTGAGCCGGGAGTCGTCGGGCAGGCCGTAGTCCCACTGGCTGCCGTCGCGCTTCTCGCCGAAGCCGTCGAACGACGCGCGGTGCCAGAACATGCCGTGCGGCGTGCGTACGCCGAGCCGCTCGTCAATCACCCGCAGAGTGTTCACGATCGCCGGGTCGGTCTTCCGCAGGACGCCGAGCCGCACCAGCTCCAGGAAGCTGGGGTCGACGACGCGGCGCTGGTCCACGTTGGACGGACCACTGTCGCCGATGGTGTAGGTGGTGCCCAGGTTCGGCTTGCCGTCCTTGGTCAGCCGCAGGAAATAGGGCTTGGCCGAGTACGGGCCGTTCGTCGTGACCGTCCACTCCTTGACCCGGGCCTGCCAGGTGTCGGCCGTCGTCAGGTAGCGGCGGGCGCGGCCGGCGTCACCGTTGCGGCGGGCGATGTCGGCCGCGCAGACCAGGCCGGCGATCTCGGCGGCGATCGTGGCGGGGGAGTAGCCGGACTGGTTCTCCCAGCGCTCCTGCGGCGTCCACGGCGCGTCCGGGTAGGCGAGCAGGAAGTCGGCCGCCTTCTTCACGTGCGCCCAGGTGTCGTAGCGCCCGAGCTGGTGGGCGAGCACGATCGGCAGGGCGACCTCGTCGAGCTGAAGGCCCTCCCAGACCGGGGTGCCGTCGACGCGGGCGTTCTGCGGGAACGAGCCGTCCGGCTTCTGCTGCACGTCGAAGAGGTGGTCGAGCGCCCGGTTGGCGCCGGCGGTGTCGCCGGCCGCGATCAGCCCGGTGGCGATCTGGTAGAGATCACGGGCCCAGACCAGGTGGTACGGGCCGGACGGGTCGTCCCGGCCGAAGGCCCACGGCATGGCGGGCGCCGCCACGTACGCGCCGCGGTGGGTCTTGTCCTCGGCGGCCGCCAGCACCATCGCCGAGGTGCGCCAGAGCTGCCGCTCCGGCTCGCCGCGCAACGACGAGGGCGGCTTCCGCAGCCGGTCGACGTACCGGTGCCAGCCGTCCGCGTAGGCCTTCGCCGTCCGGTCGAAGTCGGCCGCCGGCCCGGTCGCGTCGCCGAACGCGATCGCCAGCGTGGTGCTCTTCCGGACCTCGGCCGTCTGCACCAGGTTGCCCGGGCCGGCCGCGGTGTACTGCCAGTCCATCCGGCCGTCGGCCAGGTCGGTCCAGCCGTCGCTGACGCCGCGGAAACCGTTGGAGGCCTTGAGGAATCCGTTCGACGCGGTCATCGTGCTGCGGTTCGCGCCGTCGGTGGCGATCAGGGCGCCGTCCGCGGCCCGCCCGCTGTCGTTGCCGCGGGTGTTGCCCAGGGCCGGGTCGTAGATCGCGTACAGGCTGGTCGCGTCGCCGCTGAGGCGCAGGTCGACGAGCACGGCCGGGCGGGCCGGGTCGGCGACGTAGCTCGCGGTGAGCCGCCAGCGCCCGTGCTTCTCGGTGAAGGTCTGGCGGTAGCTGAGGCTGCGCGGGTCGGTCTGGGTGGTGCGGACGGTCGCGGCCTCATTCACGCGTACGGCGTGTCCGCGCCGATCGGCCACCATGAACTCCAGCGCCCGGGCGCTCGGCGAGTCGATCCGCGGGTAGTAGATCTCGCCGAGCCCGCCCTCCTTCTGCACGGTGAACCAGACCTTGCTCCGGGTCCCGGTGGCCGTCCCGAAACCCGCCTTGTCGGCCGGCAGATACTGCTCGTCGACCCCGGGGGCTCCCGGCGCCTGATCCTGGGAAGCCGGCGCGGCCGGCAGTGTCACCGTCAGAATTCCGGCCGCCAGGGCTCGGCCCCACATAGTCGCCACGACGCCCGGCTTGCCCGGCCCGAAGATCGATAAACGCGTAGGTCCGAGGTGCTGACGGCGGCCCGGATCGAGCAGGTCTTCGAGGTGCCGGCCGGGGTGTCACCCGGCCCCGACCGGACGCCGGCGGGTCCGGGTGTGAGTTTGGGTTTTCCGGGTCCGGGAATCCTTTTCGGTAATCACCCTCCCGGAAGGAGCACATGATGGCGGGCACCGAGCACGATGTGAACCGGAGCGCCAGCACCGGCAAGTTCGTCGAGGACAAAGAGGTCGAGCAGGAGCCGAGCACCACGACCACCGAGACCGTCGGCGGCGACCACGGCGGCGACCACGATGTGAACCGCAGCGCCAGCACCGGCAAGTTCGTCAAGGAGAGCACGGTCGAGCGGCACCCCGACAAGACCGAGACCCAGCAGCTCTGACCCGAACCTGAGATCGTCAGGTGATGGCCGAACGCATCGACGCCGACACCTGGCTGATCCAGGGCGAGACCATCACGCTGCCGGTCACGATCAAGGACGCGCGGGTCACCATCGCGATGTTCACCGCGCCGGCCGCGGGCGCACGCCGAGCGTCTGGGCCCTGCCGAAGTGGCTGATGACGGCCGACCTGTCCTTCGAGCCGGCCCGAACATCCATCGCGGCGCGGGACGGCACGACCGAGGTGATGAGCGCGGCGATCCAGGCGGGCCGGCTTCGGCTTCCCTTCAACGTACGGGCGGGAATGCCGGCCGTCTCCTACCTGAACCGGGGCGCCCAGGCCGGGCGGCTGCTCCGCGGGCGGGCGCCACTGAACCTGTCCGGTGTCCGCCTCGGCCGCGGCGGCTGCTCGATCCGGCTGGGAGATCACCCGATGGCCGGTCGGATGCGCCTGCTGGGCATGCAACGGCAGCCGTTCCTGACCATCACGGCCGAACGGTGGGGCGGGCAGCTCGGCCGTTATACCGAGGCGCGCTGACGCCGGCCTCGGTGCTCGTGCCCGGATTCACGCAGGCCGAAGCCGCGCTCCCGCAGATGAGCTGACTTCAGATCAGCAGGACGGTCTTGCCCAAAGCGATGCGGTTCTCGACCGCGTGGTGGGCGTCGGCGGCACGCTCCAGCGAGAAGGTTTGTCCGATGACCGGACGGATAGACCCGGTCACGGCGTGCGACATGATCTGTGCCGCCCACCGCCGCACGTGGGGGCGGAAGTCGAAAAGCTGCTCAATACCGATCACCTGCACGCCTCGGTCCACGGCCTCCGCCGTGTCGACCTGGGTAATCTCCCCGCTGGATGCGCCGTGAACGGAAAACCGGCCGCCGCGAGCTGTCGCCTCGAACGCGGCCCTGCCGATCTGACCGCCGACGCCATCGAACACGACACTCGGCCCGGCGCCGCCGGTCGCCTCGAGTACCCGTTCGGTCCAGCCCGGCTCGGCGTAGTCGATAACGGCGTCGGCGCCGATCTGCCCGACCACATCCAGCTTCCTCGGTCCACGGGCCGCGCCGATCACCTGGGCGCCCGCCGCGAGACAAAGCTGCACCAGCAGAGTGCCCACGCCGCCGGCCGCAGCTTCGACCAGGACCCGATCACCAGTCCTGATCCCGGCGCGCTCGACGAGACCCTGCGCCGTACTGCCATCGCTGTACAGCGCGGCCGCATCCGGCAGGCCCAATCCATCCGGCACCGGGAACAGGTCCGCGGCCGGCGCCACAGCCCGCTCGGCGAAGCCGCCGGTCTCTCCCGTACCGGCGACCACCCGCCGGCCCAGCCAGGCCGGGTCCACCCGATCACCGGTCGTGAGCACCATCCCGGCCACCAAGCCACCGGGCACATAGGGCAGCTGTGGTCGTTCGTGCCACCTGTCCACGCCCCGCCGGATCTGAGTCTCAACGAACGTCATGCTCGCCACCGACACATCGACCACTACCTGGTCGGGCCCAGCAACCGGGTCCGGAGCCTCGCCCGGAACCAGCAACTCAGGCCCACCGAACCCCACCGCTCGTACTACACGCATTGACCCGCTCCATCCGCTCGCCAGCGCCACGGAGGATCATCAAACGTGAAGCACGGTTGAGGTCAACCACACGAAATCGAAACCACCTGACCATCAGCACGCTGGCTGCCAGGGCCTCTTCACCGAGGTGCGGGACGCTCAGGCCAGGGGAGATCCGGCGACCGGATCGAGCACGAGTTCCTCGACGCCGATGATGTCCCGGACGTCGAAGCCCTTCATGTCCGCCGCGAGTTCGGGGCTCGCCACGTAAGCGGTGGTGAAATCGGCCGGGTCGGTGTCCGCCCGGAACGAGAGCAGGGCGATCAGGCGGTGTGTGCCGGCCTGGTGGTCGGTCCAGAAGCCGTGCACGGTGACGCCGAACGAGGGCATGCTGGTGAGATGCCGCGGCCAGTGCACGGTGGCGTACTGCTGGAGTGCTTCTGCCGTAGGCAGGGTGTAGATCCTGATCTGATACACGATCGGATTCCGTTTCGGGTGTCGGGTCAGGTGAGGATGCTCAGGCGGCCTCGATTGCCGACTTGAAGTCGGGGGTGGCCCCGATCTGCGCGAGCAGCACATTCGCCGCGTTGTAGCAGTTGAAGCTTTCGATTTTGCCCTCGCGGAAATACCACAGATCTGCCGTCGGCACGTCGATGCGGTTACCGGTCGGGGGGATTTCGCCGATCGGAGTCGGGAACCCGCCAAGATGCGTTCCCTGAATGCGCAGTTCGACGGCGACAACATCGCCGAGCGCATTCACTTCTAGTAGCTCACGGTGGACGTCGGGGAAAACGCCGGCGAAGCCGGCCAGCGCCTGAGGAATCTGGTCGCCACGGAAGGTCAGCGAATTCGGCATGTCGTTGAACGTTCCGTCCTGGGTGAACAAGGCGCGGAAACCATCTCCGTCGAGGACTTTCCCTTCCGCCAGCCGGTATGCCTCGCGAACGACCTCTTCGTTGGTTCTCATTTCTGCTCTCCTTGTGTCCGGGCTTACCGATGTGTTTCTCAACCAAGCTAACAGGGTTTTTGACCATACAGTCAATAACGTAAGCTTGCTCACATGCCTCGTCCCCGCAAGTTCCGCGAGAGTGATGTCGTCAGCAGCGCCAGTGAGGTGTTCGCCGTGCACGGCCTTGCCGCCGCGACCCTGGATGACCTGGTGCGGGCGACCGGTCTGGGGAAGCAGAGCTTGTACAACGCGTTCGGCGGGAAGCGGGAACTGTTTTTGCGGGCGCTCTCCGAGGACCGGGAGGAGGCGACGCGCGCCGTTACGGAGGCGCTCGGGCACGATGACGCTTCGCCGCTGGAACTGATTCGGGGTCACATGCTCCGCATGGCGATCGAGTTCAGTGGCAGTGATCGGCGGGTCTCGCTCACCACGCGGGCGCTGGTCGAATCGACCGGTGAGGAGGACCCACTCTCGACGGCCACCAAGGCCGGCATCGAACAGCTCGCCGGCGTCTATGCCCAATGCCTGGAACATGCGCGGGAGAACGGGGATCTCCCGGCGGACGCGAACGTGCAATCGCTGGCGGTCTACTTTGTCGCGGTCACCCGAGGGATGGAGTTGCTCGGCCGCGCCGGCGTCGGCCGCGGCGTTCTCACCGCGGTCGCCCTCGACGCGCTTCGCGTCCTCCACGGTCAGCGGATGGAAGAGGCCAATGACCCCCCGTCCGTGCGGGAATGACCGCCGACATCTGGCCACTGCCGGCGCCCTCACGGGCGCCGCTGACCCGAGTCGTGACAGCTCTGATAGACGTCCTGAGACTGGCTCACCGAACTGCGCATGGCTGACCGGGACTAACCACGAGCGGCCCGGCGGCGCTCACGGACCTGCGGCGCGGTCCTAGCCTGGCCCCGGCCCCTGGTCCCTGGTCCCTGGTCCCTGGTCGACCATCCCTCGGCGGGGACTGCCTTGGGCAATCGCGGCACGAAGAGATCTCGATCTTCAAACTTCGCGCGGCCGCCGTCCGCCTCCCCCGCCCCTGTGGGTGGGTAGGAATGTAGCCGACGGGTGTGACGGTTTCCGGTGGTTGTCCACAGGCGCGGCGACGAAAGAGGGTGACCAGTCACGCAGAATGAAGGGTGGGCGGCTCTGTTCTGGCCGGTCACGGCCTTGGGGTCGCGCGGCCGGCCCCGGCGGGAGCAGCGGTCTGCACCCACCACCCCGCTACGACCGGATCTTGATCTTGGTTGTCGGGAAGTCGATCGCCTCGCCGCGAACGAAGGTGCCGATCACCCACCTCCGGCTCACGCGCCGCCGGCCCTGCGGACACCGCGACGGGCGGCGCGGTGTCCGACAGCTGGCCCGGTCGTAGGTCTCACTCAGCGAGCAGTCCCGCCGCCTCAAGTGCCCGTCAGATTCGGCCCCACAGGGCTGGGACGTTCGGTGGCTCCCAGCCGACCAGCGACGTGTGCCCCTGGATGCAGCGGTAGCTCACCCCTGAGTAGGTGACGGTCGCGCCGGTCGCGTAGGCGGTGTTCGGAGCCCAGGAGGTGTTCGCGGGCGGCGGCGGGTCGGACGGGGGCGGGTCACTCGGCGGGGGAGTGGCGCCGCCTCCGTTCGCGTTGCCGCCGGACCAGTTGACCGCGCCGCTGGCCACGGTCTTGCCGGCGGGGACGCTCAGGGTGCGGCCGTCGGTGAAGGTCACGGTCAGGGCGCTGCTGGTGATGTTTGAGGCGACGTACGTCTTGGCGCCGTTCTTGGTGAACACCTTGGCCAGGGGATGGTTCGCCGCGACGGTGGGCTCGACCTGGCCCAGGGCCGCGAGGTTCCGGATCCAGTGGAAGGTGTGGGCGCGGCTCTCACCCTCCTCGGGCGTGTACGAGCCGGCCGCCCGCAGCTTCGACAGGGCCGCGTCGGGGTCGCCGAGGGCCAGGTACTGCCAGAGGATGTCGCGCCACAGCGTCGGCTCGGATCCCTTGTTGCGCACCATCTCGGCGTACGTGTTGCGGACCGCCGCGGGGTAGTCGCCCAGGTAGAACTGGCCGCCGGTCATCGGGAGCATGTTGATGCCGACGATCATCTCGTGTTCGCCGGAGAACCAGGTCGCGTACGCGCCGCCTGAGCCCCAGGCGATCGCCGAGTAGTTGTGGCCCCAGTTGGCCGGGAAGTTCTCGTTGCGTACGTCGAACCAGTACTCGTTGATCGCCGCGGCCTGGGTCGTGTGGATCCAGATGCCGGCGTCCCGCACCGCCGTGTTGCCGGTGGCCTGACCCCACTGGATCAGCGCGTTGGAGAAGTTCTGCCCCTCCGACGAGGACTCCTGGTTGTTGCCCGCGCCGAACGCCCCGTGCCCGGAGGCCCAGTCGTGGCCCTCGTAGATGTCGAAGTCGCGCAGGTAGGGGAACCGGGTGTCGGACCGGTCGTAGTTGTTGGCGTCGCGGATCAGCAGGTCGACCATGCCGCCGTAGCGCGAGCCGGACGCCCACGTCGGGTCGAACTTGGCCAGCGTGGCCGCCGCGGCGATGAAGTAGCCGTAGTGGAAGTGGTGGTCGTTCAGTTCCTGGTCGGAGCCGTACGACGCGGGGTAGCCGATCAGCGTGCCCCAGTTGCGGTCGTAGTAGAACAGCCGGGACGTCTTGCCCGACGAGGCCGTGAACCAGTCGGTGATCCGGGTCCGGATGACGTTCAAGGCCGAGTCGCGTACGGACGTGAGGTTGAGCTGGTCGGCGATCTCCGCGATGCGGGCGGCCCGGCCGAGTCCCTTGCCGGTCCAGTAGGTGTCGTCGCCCCGGAAGTCGGCCGGGTTGGTGAGCTCGTTGTTCAGCAGCGTGGTGATCTGGGTCAGGTCCGAGCCGGTGGAGTCGCCGGCCGCCGGCACCTCGGGCAGCACACCGGTGTAGCGCATCGACGTCTGGAACTGGGTGCCGGTCACGACCTTCATCGCCCCGCGCGGCGACACGTACGTGCGGGTCAGGGGCGTGGCGCCGGTCAGGTAACGCCACTGGTGCGGGTAGAGCGCGATGACCGTGCCCGAGCCGCTGCCGGACATGGCCTGCGTGGTGAACGCGTACGTGGTGCTCACCGTGCCGTTGCCCGCGTTGTACGAGTACGACATCCGGGTGCCGGTCACGTGGTTGTGCGCGTACGGCTGGAACTGGTCGGCGGCCGCGATCTTCTCCGCCGTACTCGTCGAACCCGTCAGCGTCGGCAGCACCGCGACCGAGAAGTAGCCCTGGCCGTTGAGGGTGGACCGCAGGGTCGTGCCGGACAGCGTCCACGCCGAGCCGGAGGGACCGAACGCGACGTAGTCGTGCCCGCCGATCGAGAAGCCGACGCGCCCGCCGGTGTTCTGCCAGACGGTCGGCGGCCCGGTGACCGACAGTTGCGCGTCGCCGCCGGTGATCCGGTAGTACGACAGCGGCAGCCCATGGCCGATCGTCGCCTTCATCGTGCGGGCGCCGTCGCTCCACGAGGGCGTGACGGTCCAGTCGCTCCAGCCGTCCACGAGCGCTCGCGGCGCGTTCAGGCCGGCCACGCCGACGACGATGTGCTGGGCGTACGGGTAGTGGTACTCACCCACACCGGTGGCGCTGCCGCTGATCGCGGCGTCGGTCTGATAGGACAGGCCGAGCCCGCCCGCCACCGGCCGGTACGAGGCCGGGCCGGCGAACATCGGCTGCGCGAAGTTGCATTCGTCGCCGCGCTTGAACAGCAGCGATGACCACCAGTCGTTGGTCGGCACGGCGCCGGCCGGGGCGTTCCCGGTGACGAACTCGCGCGGGTTGGTGGACAGCGAGCCGCAGCCGGTCGGCAGGCTGCGCCCGGCCGGCAGCGACTCGGCGTAGCTGCCGGCGCCGATCGTGCCGGCCTCGGCGGTCGAGGTGATCGTGACGGCGAGAACGCCGGCCCCGGCCGCGAGGACGGCGGCGGTGGCGATGGACAGGAGACGTCGGGGACGCATGTGTGGAGCCTCCGAGGGGGAGCGGGGGCGGAGAGCGCTCTCACACTAACCGGAAAGTTTACAAATATGAATACGTCGGCCGGCCTGCGGAAACGTGGTCAGCCGTACGGGCTGATCGAGATGACGGCTCGCTTCTTGTCGAAGGCGACCGTCCTCAGGTTCAGGCCCTGCTCGCCGTACGGGGCGACCCACTGGCCGGAGTAGGGCGGCTCGAGGAACGCGATCGAGCTGCTGCCGCCGTCGGCGTAGGTGAAACGCCACGTGCGGTCGGCCGGGTCGAACGAGACGGTCTTGAAGCCGAAGTGGGCCGCCATCGGGATCGTGGTCTTCCTGGTCACGAGGATCTCGCAGGCGCCGTCCTTGCAGGCGCGGACGTTGGTGCCGTCCTTCGCCTCGGGGAAGCCGGGCGTGGGGCTCGACGGCGCTGGCGCCGGCGTCGCGGAGGTGGGAACAGCGGACGAGGGCGGCGAGGCCGCCGGCGGCGGCGGGGGAGCGGGAGCGGGTTCGGAGCAGGCAACAACGGCGAAGAGCGGCAGGAGTACGGCGAGACGTCTCATGTGGAGCAGGAAACCGCCGTGCCGGTGGTGTGGCCCGGCGGTGGCCGGTAGCTGTCAGCTACGTCAGGCTCATTTTGACCTAGCACCCTAGGACGCTTCAGAGAGCGTGACGAGCCGGTGTCCGAGTCAGGGACCGGCGGGGCCGGGTCGATGTGCCAGGATTCGCGGGTGGAGAGGCCGGAGGTAGCGCGGGCGATCGCGGCCGCGACGTCGGTCGCCACCTCGCTCGGCCTCGTGGCCGGTGACGCAGTCGTTCTCCACAACTCGAACAAGCTGGCCCTGCGGCTGACGCCATGCGATGTGCTGGCCCGGGTCGCCCCGGCGGCACATGAGGGCGCCCGGCTCGAGATCGAGCGCGCTCGACGACTCGCCGAGGCCGGGTGCCCGGTGGGCCTCCCGGAGCCTCAGGCCGACCCGCTGGTGTACACGCGCGACGGCTTCGCCGTGACGCTGTGGATCTACTACGAGCCCGCGACACCGCCCACCTCGCCGGCCGGCTACGCCGAGGCGCTGGAGCTGCTGCACGCCGGCATGCGCGACGTTGATGTGCCGAGCCCCCGGTTCACGGATCGCATCACCCGGGCGCAGGAGATTGTCGCCGACCCGGATCTCTCACCGCGGCTCGCCGGCCCCGACCGCGTCTTTCTCGGCGGCCGGCTGGATGGCCTGCGACGAACGATCGACGACCGCGGGGCCGTGGAGCAGTTGCTCCACGGCGAGCCGCATCCGGGCAATGTGCTCAGCACGAAGACCGGCCCGTTGTTCATCGACTTCGAGACGCTCTGCCGTGGACCCGTCGAGTTCGATCTCGCCCACGTTCCCCTGGCGGTCGGTGAGCACTACCCGAACGTCGACCAGGGGTTGCTGGACGAGTGCCGGCAGCTCGTTCTCGCGATGGTCGCGGCGTGGCGCTGGGAGCTCGGCGACCAGTTTCCGGATGGGCGGCGGTTCGGCGAGAAGCTCCTGCGCGCGCTGCGCGAGGGTCCTCCCTGGCCGACCCTCGACCTGATCATCTAGCACCCTAGGACGCTTGACAGCCGTCTTCTTCGTCGTCCTTTTGGTTACTCTCGGCCCCTAATGGGGTAAATTCACCTCCGTCAATGAGGACATCAAGGCGGAGGTACGCGGATGCGTCGCAGGATGGCAGTCGGGAGCGTGGTCGTCGCGCTGTCTCTCACCATGGCGGGCGCGGTTCCCGCGATGGCGGCCGAGCCGGACTTCGGGGATCCCCAGGTGGTCGCGACCGGGCTGACCGTACCGTGGGGCATGGGTTTCCTGCCCGACGGCAGCGCCCTGGTCGCCGAGCGGAACAGCGGGCGGGTCCTGCGGGTGCGGCCCGGTCAGGCGCCGGTGGTGGTGGCCACGGTCGCCGGGGTGCGCCCGAACGGCGAGGCGGGACTGCTCGGCCTGGCGGTGTCGCCCAGCTATGCCGACGACGGGTACGTCTACGTCTACTTCACCTCGGCCAGTGACAACCGGATCGCCCGGTTCACCCTGGCCGCCCCGGACGACCAGCAGGTGATCCTGTCCGGGCTGGCCCGGGCGTCCATCCACGACGGCGGGCGCATCGCGTTCGGGCCGGACGGCATGCTCTACGCCGGGGTGGGCGACGCCAGCAACACCGCCAACAGCCAGAACCCGGAGAGCCGGAACGGCAAGATCCTGCGGATGACCCCGGACGGCGGCGTGCCCGAGTCGGGCAACCCGATCGCCGGCTCGCTCGTCTACACCCTCGGCCACCGCAACGTGCAGGGTCTGGCCTGGGACGCCGACGGGCGGATGTACGCCTCGGAGTTCGGCCAGAACACCTGGGACGAGGTCAACCTGATCGAGGCGGGCGTGAACTACGGCTGGCCGACGGTCGAGGGCCGGGCCGGCGACCCGCGGTTCCGCGACCCGATCGTGGTGTGGTCGACCGCCGAGGCCTCGCCCAGCGGCGCCACGGTCGTCGACGACACCCTTTATGTGGCGGCGCTGCGCGGCACCCGGCTGTGGTCGGTGCCGCTGGACGGCACGGGCGGGGCGGGCACGCCGGTCGCGCGGCTCCAGGGCCAGTTCGGTCGCCTGCGGACGGCCGAACGGGCCCCGGACGGCGCGCTCTGGGTCACCACCAGCAACCGGGACGGCCGCGGCAACCCGGTCGCCACCGACGACCGGGTGCTGCGGTTCCCGCCCGTCTCCTAGCGAAGGGCCGGGTCGGCCGTGCGTTCGATCAGCGGCCGACCCAGTACTGGTAGGTGGTCGTCGGGGAGAGCGCGCCGTCGGTGAAGCGGGCCTGCACGTAGATCCGGAAGACGCCGCTGCTGTCCGGGGTGTGCGGAACCGTGGCGAACGTGCCGTCGGCCGGGATGGCCTCCTGGACCGGGCCGCTCTCGATGTGCCACAGGTAGGCGTCGACGGCGCCGCGCAGGTCGCTGCCGAAAGAGAACTCGCCGGGCTGGCCGGGCTTGCCGGTCGGGCGCTGGTCGATCCAGGTGCCGCTGACGTCGACGTCGGTGTCGGCGGCCGAGACCTCGTGGACGCGGGCGTCGGACTCGGTGCCGTCGGCCGACACGCTGGTGACCGACAGGTTCGAGGAATGGTTCCGCGGGGTGACCGTGATTGTTCCGGTGCCGTCGGCGGCCGCCGCGACCGTGCCCTCGTCGCCGCGGAACGACCAGCGGTAGGAGACCACGTGCGGCAGGGCCGGACGGAACTTGATCTTCGCCTCGCGTCCGATCACCGGCGACTCGCCGTACGGGCCGGCCGTGCCCACGAACAGCGGTCCCGAGGTGACCCGGACCTGGATCGTGGTGGGCGGTGTACGGCTGCCGTCGGTCTTGAGGCCCACGGCGGTGATCTCGATGTCGCCGGCGTGCGCAGGCGTCGCGAGGACGTCCGCGTATCGGTTCCCCTCGTCCGCCATGGCGACCTTCTCGGGCCCGCGGTCGAACCGGTACGCGAAGCCGTTCACGTCGGGAAGCTGGGAGCTGAACCGGACCCGCATCTCCTGGCCGACGCCGTCCTGGTCGCTGGGGTACCAGTCGGTGCTGATCGTCGGCCGGTTGTCGATCACGTCGAAGTACATATAGGTCGACGGGGATCGGCTCCCGTCGGCGGACAGAGCCGTGACGGTCAGGTTGTGGCCGCCCGGGAACTGGGGGGTGTACGGCAGGTCGGCCTTGCCGTCAGCGCCGGCGTCGACGCGCCCGTCGGCGTTCTCGCGCCCGGCGTCGCTCTCCATCAGCCACTCGTACGCCACGACACCGGTCGAGCCGGGCGCGAAGTGGAAGGTTCCCGGCTGCCCGACGATCGGGTAGCCGGAGAAGCCGAACTCGTCGGACGTGATGACCGGCGGTTCGTCGGACGCGGCCCGGGCGGCGGCCGGCTGGGCCAGCCCGCCGGCCGTCAGCAGACCTAGGATGACAGCGAACAGAATAGTGCGCTTACGATGCATATTTACCCCCATGTCGACGAGGGAGCCTACCCCGACGGCTCTGTCCCCCGACACCCTGTCCGTTCAACGTGGACACTCGACGGCCGCAAAGTTACTGGTCAGTCACTTTCACGTCTGTACTTTTGGCGCTGTGCTGTGGGGCACCTGGCCCGGCGACGGTGCTGAAAGCGTGTACAGTCGCAGCGCGTCGGGACCGCCGGAACAGGAGTGGGAGCGCTACCCATGGGCAGTAGGCCCCTGCGACCCGAAGACCCCCGGCGACTCGGCGATTTCCAGCTGCTGGCCCGCCTCGGCGAGGGCGGTATGGGCGTGGTCTATCTCGGCCGCGACGACATCGGACGGTCGGTGGCGGTCAAGACCGTCCGCGCCGAGTTCGCCGACCGTGAAGAGTTCCGCGCCCGCTTCCGCAGCGAGGTCAGCCGGGTACGCCAGGTCCCGTCCTTCTGCACCGCGGCGGTCATCGACGCCGACCCCGACAGCGAGGTGCCATACCTCGTCGTCGAGTACGTGGACGGTCCCAGCCTGCAGGAGGTGGTGACCGAGCGCGGCCCGGTGCCGGCCGGCGACCTGCACAGCGTGGCGGTCGGGGTGGCCGCCGCGCTGACCGCGATCCACGGCGCCGGGGTCATCCACCGCGACCTCAAGCCGACCAACGTGCTGCTCTCCCTGGGCCTGCCCAAGGTGATCGATTTCGGCATCGCCCGGGCGCTCGAGGTCACCAGCCAGCACACCCGCACCGATCAGATGGTCGGCACGGTCGCGTACATGGCGCCGGAGCGGCTCGACCCCACGGTCGGCGAGATCACGCCGGCCGCCGACATCTTCGCCTGGGGCGCGGTCGTCACGTACGCCGGCACCGGGCGCAGCCCGTTCAAGGGCGACTCCCCGATGGCCACCGCGGGCCGCATCCTGACCGGCGAGCCCGAGCTGACCGGCCTGCCCGAGCCGCTGGTCGGCCTGGTCCGCCAGGCGCTGTCGAAGAACCCGGAGGACCGGCCCGCGGCCCACGAGCTGGTGCAGACCCTGCTCGCCGTCCCGGCCCAGCCGGCGCCCGCCGCGCGCAGCGGGACCCGGCCCGCCGGCCGCACCTACGGCGCCCGCGACCTGCTGGAACAGCTGATCGCCGAGGTGCCGCAGCAACCGCCGGCCCCGCCGTCACCGGTGCCCGACCACCGGCAGCCGCCGGCCACCGGACGGCACGCCGTCGGCGCCCCGAACAGTCGGTTCGGTGCCCGGGACCTGCTGCAACAGCTGGTCAGCGAAGGGCCGCCACGGCAGGCCCCGCCGCCCCAGCCGGTCGCACCGCCGCCGGTCGAGCCGCCGCGCAAGCCGATCGTGCGCCGGGCCGTCTACGCCGCGGTTGCCATCGTGGTCGCCATCATCGCGGGCGCGACGGTGGCCCTGGCCCGCACCAATGACGAGAAGCCCGGGGCGGCCGCGCCACCGGCCCCGTCCCCGGCGGTGTCGGCCGGCACGCTCAGCTTCCAGGGCCCGTCGCTGTTCGATCCGCTCACCGGGCCCGGGCGGTTCAAGGAGAGCGTGACCGAGGCCGGCAGCTGCAAGTACGAGGACGGGGTGCTGCACGCGCGCTCGACCGGCCGGACCAACTACCAGTGCCTCGCCCCGGCCGACGTCTTCGCGGGCGACCTCGTGATCAACGCCGACCTCACCGTCGACACCGTCAACTCCTGCGCCCAGCTCTGGTTCCGCTACCACCCGACCAGCAGCTACCTGCTGAGCGCCTGCGGGGACCGCTTCGTCATGGAGATCGTCGACGGGGCGATCGTGGCGCAGACCGGGCGGGAACAGTCGTCCGCGCTCCAGCCGGGCACCAGGCACAAGCTCACGGTGACGGTGACCGGCCAGAGCGTTTCCGTCGCGGTGGACGGGAGCGACGTGCTCCGCGCCGGTTCGGGCAACGCGGAGATCACGTCCGGACGGGTCCTGCTCGGCGCCGCGACCGGCGATCAGACGGGTACGGCCGGCGTCCGATTCGCCAATCTCGATATCCGGGCCAGCTAGCCCGGCGCCTCCTCGGAATGCAGGGCCGCCACCTCGGCGTCGGTGAGCGCCCGGTCGTAGGCGTGCACCTCGTCGATCGAGCCGGACCAGTAGTCGGTCCGGTTGCCGGCGTACTTGGCCCGGCCGATCGTCAGCGGTCCGGTGCTGACCACGTCCGGGCCGGCCGCCGCGTCGCCGGCCAACCGGCCGTCCACGTAGAGCCGCACCCGGCCGGTGCCGTGGTCACGCACGCCGACCAGGTGGTACCAGCGGTTCAGCTCGGGTGTGACCGGCAGCCGGGCCCGGTTCCCGCCGGGCGTGCTGAAGGCGAACGCGCCCTGCCCGTACTGCAGGTAGAACGGGCTCTCGGTGACCCGGCCGTCCTGGCTGACCGCGGAGGCGTAGTTGCCGGGCAGCTCGTCGAGGGTCACCCAGGCCGCGATCGAGTAGTCCTTCGTCGTGTCGACCACCGGGGCGGCGGTGTCGGCCGAGTCGTCGCCGTCGAAGGCCAGCGCCGTCCCGTCGACGCCGGTCACCCACCGCGGGCCGCCGCTGAACGACATGTCGCTCTTGTTGCCGCTGCTGTCCTTGGCGGTCGTGCCCTGGCCCTCGTCCAGCTTCCAGTCGCCGCGGCCGGGATAGGTCGCGCCGGCCGGTGCCGTGCCCGCCTTGACGACCTTGCGGTTGATCGCCCGTACCGCCGCGGTGTTGACCTTGATCTGCCGTCGGTCGTAGGTCCACAGGCCGTTGAGCTCGGTCTCCAGGTCGGTGATCTGGGTGTAGACCGACCCGGACAGCTCGGCACCGGCCGCCTCCAGGTAGAAGCGGGTGGTGTTGTCGACGTACTTGGCGGTCAGCGCGTCCTTGTCGGCCACGCCGCTGTAGATGTTGGCGGGCGCCCCCGGCCACATGTGCCCTGGCGTACGCAGGGTGAAGCCGCCGTGCTCACCGTCCATGGCCATCCGGGTGGCGTCCGGGAACGGTGGCGTCTCGTTCAGGTAGTCGTGGTGGTCGATCACGTCGCCCTTGCCCGAGTCACCCTTGGAGTCGCAGCAGTTGACGCCGCTGTGCGCGTTGACGATGCGGGTCGGGTCGGCCGCCTTGACCTGCTCGGCGATGCGTCCGGTCTCGGCCCGGTCCCACTCGCCCCAGCCTTCGTTGAAGACCACGTAGCCGATCACGGCGGGGGAGTTGTGCGTCTGGCTCATGGCGCGGTCCGCTTCGGTACGCCAGGCCTGCTGGCCCGCCGTGGTCCGGATGGTGGCGCTCACGAAGTCCTGCCAGACCAGCACGCCCAGCTCGTCGGCGTGCCGGTACCAGCGCGCCGGCTCCACCTTGATGTGCTTGCGGATCGCGTTGAAGCCGAGCTTCTTGGTCTGCTCGACGTCCCAGCGCAGCGCGTCGTCGCTGGGCGCGGTGTACAGGCCGTCCGGCCAGAAGCCCTGGTCGAGCGTGGCCAGCGAGAAGATCGGCTTTCCGTTGAGCACGAGCTTGGGGAACCCGCCGACCGGCTTGACCTCGACCGTACGCAGACCGAAGTAGCTGGTCACCGTGTCGTCGGCGGTTTTCACCCTGAGGTCGTAGAGGTACGGGTCGTCCGGGCTCCACAGGTGCGGGTCACGGATCGGCATGTGCAACGCGGTGTTGGTGTCACCGGTGACGGCGCCGACCTTCCGGCCCGCCTTGTCGTACGCGGTCGCCGTGATCCTGGTGGTCTGCGAGCTGCGAGCCCGCACGGTCAGCGAGTCGAGCGAAGGCGTGGTGACCAGCTCGTCGATCGCGGCCGGGGCGACCGGCTCCAGCCAGACCGTCTGCCAGATGCCCGAGGTGGGCGTGTAGACGATGCCGCCCGGGTTCAGCGACTGCTTGCCGATCGGCTGGTCCGGCCCGGTCGTGTCGGTCACCGCGACCAGGATCTCCTGCGGCCCGGTGCCTCGCAGCGCGTCGGTGATGTCCGCGGTGAAGGCCGAGTAGCCACCGGTGTGCTCGGTGACCAGCGTCCCGTTCACCCAGACCTTGGCCTGGTGGTCGACCGCGCCGAAGTTCAGCTTCAGCCGGTTCTTCGAGCCGGCCTGCCAGCCGCGCGGCACGGTGACCAGCTTGCGGTAGAACATGTGCTGCTCGCGACGCTCCACACCGGACAGCAGGGACTCGACCGGGAACGGCACGGTGATCCGCTCGCCCAGGGCGCGGCCGAAGACCGGCTGTTCACCCGCGGTGGCGCCGGCGAACTCCCACGGTCCGTTGAGGTTGAGCCAGCGGTCGCGCACCAGCTGGGGGCGCGGGTATTCGGGCAGCGGCTGCTTGGGGTCGACCTGGTCGCCCCAGGGGGTGGTCAGGCGGTGGGTCGAGGTGTTCGTCGCGATCCGGGAGACGAGGGGTACGGGTTCTCCGCCCGCCGTCAGGCCGCCGTGGCCGTCGTAGTTCAGGCGTACCCGCTGACCCTTCTGGACGGGCGCGCCCAGGGTGACCACCAGGCGTTTGCCGGTCGCGGTGACCGAAGAGATCGGCAGCGGCGTGGTGTCGGCCTCGACGACCAGATGCGCGGCGGTCTGCGCGACGTCGGTGATCGGCTGGTCGAGGTCGATGGTGAGCCGGCGGCCGTTGGGCTGGACGGTGACCCGGGCCGGGTAGTCCTGGAAGCCGTCCGGCACGGTGAACGCCGACTCGGGCACGATCTGCTTGGCGATGCCCGGCCCGGTCCAGCTCAGAAACAGGTCGGCGCCGCCGTAGTCCTGGAACATCTCGACGCGCACGTCGTGCGCCTGGCCCGCGGTCAGCGTGATCGGCCGGCTGGCGATCTCGGCGCCGCGTGACACCTCCCAGTAGTCGACGACCGGCTGCCCGTCCAGGAACATCCGGAACCCGTCGTCGCCGCGCAGGAAGAAGGTGTAGTCGCCGGTGGCGGGCGCGGTGAGCCGCCCGGTCCAGCGTCCGGTGGTGTGCTCGCCCTGCCCGGTCAGCGCGGTGAAGGCGCCGACCAGGCCGGGCAGGTCGATGTTGGCGTCCAGCAGCGTCCCGCCGAGCGTGCCGAAGTCACGCGCGCCGACCTGGGACATCTTGTAGTACTCGCCCTTGAGCCCGTGGACCGGCTCGGCGGCGGCGGTGGCCGTTCCCGCCGGAATGACAACGAAGGACAGTGCGAGGAGGACGGCCAGGAGCAGTGGCCGGAGGCGGATCGGTGGCATTGCCCTACATTGACGGCCTTGCATGTGCGATGTCAACAGAAGGAAACATCAACGTACATTTTCGCGCGCTGATCGGCCGACTGGATCGTCTTGCCCTGGGCGGCGCGCTACCCGGCCTGGGCGGCCTCGGCGGACTGGATCGCCTTGCGCAGGGCGGGGCCGACCGGGCCGGTGAGCTCGGCGAGGTCGTGGAAGCGCCGTTTGCCGGCGCGCTTCGCCCGGCGGTCGAGGACGTGGGTCAGGCGGCCCTCGGCGACCAGGGTCACGAGCGCGGCGTCGGCCGGCTCGACCCGGAGGACCGGCTCCTTCATGGCGTCGCCGACCCGGCGCAGGAGTTCCCTGCGGACGCGGGGGTCGCGGATGGTCACCTTGGTCGTGGGGAACAGGCCGAGGATCCTCCGCGGCTCGAGGCGGACCCAGCCGCCCTCGCTGAGCTGCTGGCGCACGGCGGCGATGACGTGGCGGTGCCGGCGGCCGACCCAGACCTGCCACTTGCGCGGCCGGGCGCCGGCGATCTCGCCGAGCAGCGCGACCAGGACCGGATCGTGGGGCGGGCGGCGGACCGCGGCGACGGCGGGGCGGCCGTTCTCGTCGGTGAGGTGGCCCTCGAGATAGAGGTCGGCCAGGGCCGCGGCGCGGAGCACGGCGCCGAGGTGGACGCCCCAGCCGATCCGGCCCTTGTCGGGGTTGTAGGCCAGCAGGAAGGCGCGCTGGGCGAGGCTGCCGGGAATCGCCATGTCACTCCTCTTCCGGGTCGGGGTCGGACGAAGCAGGGTCGGGGGTGGTCCGGGGCCGGCCGGGCCCGCGCATCCGCCCGGCGTCACGGGGGAGGCGGCCGGCGTCGGCCAAGGCCTTGCGCAGGAGGAACTCGATCTGGGCGTTGGTGCTGCGGAGCTCATCACCGGCCCAGCGCGCGAGGGCGTCGTGCACGGCGGGGTCGAGCCGGAGGAGGAGCTTCTTGCGTTCGGTCGCCATGCGACGCCTAGTTGTAGAGGGTGCCCGCGTTGACCACGGGCTGGGCGTCCCGATCGCCGCACAGCACCACCAGCAGGTTGCTGACCATCGCGGCCTTGCGTTCCTCGTCGAGGTCGACCACGTCGTTCTCGGCCAGCCGGACCAGCGCCATCTCGACCATGCCGACCGCGCCCTCGACGATCCGGGTGCGGGCCGCGACCACGGCGTTGGCCTGTTGCCGGCGCAGCATGGCGTGGGCGATCTCGGGTGAATAGGCCAGCCGGGTCAGCCGGGACTCGATGATCTTCACGCCGGCCGCGGCGACCCGGACGCCGATCTCGTCGGAGAGCCGGGCGGTGATCTCGTCGGCGTTGTCCCGCAGCGACATCTGGGTGGTGTCGTGCGAGTCGTACGAGTAGCTGTTGGCGATGTGCCGGACCGCGGTCTCGGTCTGGATGGCCACGAACTCGATGAAGTCGTCGACCTCGAAGACGGCCTTGGCGGTGTCCTCGACCTGCCAGACGACCACCGCGGCGATGTCGATCGGGTTGCCGTCGGCGTCGTTGACCTTGAGCACGTCGGTCTCGTGGTTGCGAACCCGGGTGGAGACCCGGCGCCGCGCGGTGAGCGGGTTGACCCAGCGCAACCCGTCGGTGCGCAGGGTGCCGATGTAGCGGCCGAGCAGCTGGACGACCCGGGCCTCGCCGGGCGCGACCGCGGTCAGCCCAGGCAGGACGGCCAGCGCGGCCAGGAAGACCGGCACGCAAAGAGGGGCGAGGTTTTCGAAACCGTTCAGCGCGAGGACGAATAAGACGATGACGCTGAGCACGGCCACCAGCAGGGACAGGCCGGCGATCGGCCAGCCCGAGACGCTCCGGGCGGCCTGCTCCCGCACCTGGGGTGCGGGCATGTCGAGATGGTCGGTCATGACGATGATGCTAGCAAAGTGATATCACTTTTTGAAAGGGGGCAGCTCCGGCCGGTCCAGCCACGCCGTGAACAGGGCGTTCAACGGGTTCGGGGTGAAGGTCTGGGCGTACGCGCGGAACTGGGCGTCGGTGACCGTGGAGTGGCGATGCTCGGTGGGCCAGCCGCGCAGCAGCGCGAAGAACGCTTCGTCACCCATGAGAACCCGCAGCGCGTGCAGGGTCAGCCCGCCGCGCTTGTAGACCAGCGGGTCGAACATCCGGTCCACCCCAGGGTTCGCGACCGTCATGTCGGCCGGCCGGATCCGCAGGCGGGCGTGCCACTGGGCGGCGTGAGTGGCGGCCGACATCCCGCCGCTGACCGCCGACCACAACCATTCGGCGTACGTGGCGAAACCCTCGTTGAGCCAGATGTGCCGCCAGTCGGCCACCGTCAGGCTGTTGCCGAACCACTGGTGGGCCAGCTCGTGGGCGACCAGGCGCTCGTGGGTGCGCCGCCCGTCGAGATGGTTCTTGCCGAACACCGCCATGCCCTGCGCCTCGACCGGGTCGTCGAGGTCGTCGTCGGCGACCACCACCACGTACTCGCGGAACGGGTACGGCCCGAAGAACCGCTGCATGGTGGCCATGATCTCGCCGTGCCGGCCGAAGTCGTGCGCGAACCGGCGGCGCAGCCGGGGCGGGATCGCGGCCCGCTGGCGGACCTCGCCGGACGCCAGGTCGATCAGGTCGTAGCGGCCTATCTGCACGCTCATCAGGTACGGCGCCGTCGGCTCGGCCCGCTCGTACTCCCAGATCGTGGTGCCGGCGCCGCGGCGGCGGGAGACCAGGTCGCCGGTGACCACCGCGGTGTACGGCGCCGCGGTGGTGATCCGCACCCGGAACGCGGCCTTGGCGGCGGGGCGGTCGTCGCACGGGAACCAGGACGGCGCGCCGTTCGGCTGGCTGGCCACCAGCACGCCGTCGGTCAGCTCGTCCCAGCCGATGTCGCCCCACCGGCCGGAGATCGGCACCGGCTTGCCCGCGTACCGGACCTCGACCACGAAGTGACCCTCCACCGGCTGGGCCGGCATGATCCGCAGCTTGCCCGGCCGGTGGCTGAACCGGGCCGGCCGGTTGCCCACCCGGACCTCGGTGACCCGCAGCCGGCCCAGGTCGAGGGTGAACCGGGACAGCGGCTGCTCGGCCACGGCGGTGATGACGGCCCGACCGGCCAGCCGGTTGGTCACGATGCGGTAGTCGAGGTCGAGGTCGTAGTGGAGCACCCGGTAACCACCGTTGCCGTGCGCGGGGAGGTAGGAGTCGGTCGAGCGCTCGGCGCCCGCCCGAGGGGTCATGTCCGCGCCGGCCAGGTCGCGATCGGGTTGCCGAGCCAGCCGCTGTCGGCCGGCACGGCGTCACCCCGGGTCACCAGCGAACCGGGTCCCACCGTGGTCCGCGCGCCGATGCTCGCGCCGGGCAGCACGATGCCGTGCGGGCCGAGCGTCGCCCCGTCGGCCAGGGTCACCTCATCCATGCTCATGATCCGATCATGGAACAGGTGGGTCTGCACGACGCACCCCCGGTTCACCGTGGCGCCCGCGCCCAGCCGGACGAGGTCGTACTCGGGCAGCCAGTAGGTCTCCAGCCAGACACCGCGGCCGATCGTCGCCCCGAGCGTCCGCAGCCACGCGTTGAGCAGCGGCGTCCCGGTCACGAAGCGGACCAGCCACGGCACGCCGAGCACCTCGACGAACGTGTCGGCCAGCTCGTTGCGCCACACGAACGACGTCCACAGCGCGTGGTCGGTGACCCGGAACCGGCCGACCAGCAGCCACTTCGCCACGGTCGCGGTGAGCGCGGCGACGATCGCGCCGGCCAGCAGCACCGGCCCGGCGGCCAGCGCGGTGACCCAGCCGCCGGCCGCCGACCAGATCAGCGCCAGCGCGGCCAGGACCAGGACGGCCAGCGCGGCGGCGAGCATCACCGGCACGACGCGGCACAGCTCGATCGCCGCGCGGGCCGCCTTGAGCCGGAGCGGCGGCTCGAAGGTGCGGCTGGCGTCGGCCGCCTCGGCCACCCGGCGCAGCGGCATCGGGGGAGCGCCCAGCCACGACGTGCCCTTCTTGGCCTTGCGCGGCGCCGACGACAGCACACCGACCAGGCCGTGCTTGGGCACCGACCGGCCCGGCGCGGCCATCCCCGAGTTGCCGAGGAACGCCTGCTTGCCGATGCGGGCCGGGGCGACGCGCAGCCAGCCGCCGCTGAGCTCGTAGGTGGCGACCATGGTGTCGTCGGCCAGGAACGCGCCGTCCGAGACCGTGGTCATCGCGGGCAGGGCCAGCACCGTCGACGCCTCCACACCGCGTCCCACCTTCGCGCCGAGCAGGCGCAGCCAGACCGGCGTGAACAGGCTCGCGTACATCGGGAACAGCGCCACCCGGGCCATGCCCATCAGCCGCTCGGTGGTCCACACCTGCCACGCGATCCGGCCGTGCACCGGGTGACAGCCGGCCGTCAGGCCCACGCTGAGCAGCCGGACGAAGATCAGGACCAGGCCGGCGTACGCGACCAGGTAGCTCACCACGGCCAGGGGAACGACGGCCAGCGCCGCGCCGACCGTGGGCTGATGGGCCAGCGCCCAGCCGAGCAGCGCCAGCGCGGGCAGCGCGGCCACCACCGGCAGCAGGCCGAGCAGGTGCGAGGTCACGCCGTAGGCGGCGACCCAGAACCGCGACCGCGGCGGCCGCTTGCCGGGCCACGGGATCTCGTCCTCGGCGACCGGGACGGCGGGGGAGCCGGCCCAGCGCCGGCCGGCCGGGACGGCCCCGGTCACGGTCGAACCGGCGGCGACGCGGGCGTTCTTGCCGACCCGCGCGCCCGGCATCAGGGTGCTGCGGGAACCGACCCGGGCACCGGCGCCGACCCGCACCCGGCCGATCCGCACGACGTCGCCGTCGACCCAGTAGCCGGAGAGGTCGACCTCGGGCTCGACCGCCGCGCCCCGGCCCACCTTCAGCAGGCCGGTGACCGGCGGCGCCGAGTGCAGGTCGGCGTCGGGGCCGATCTGCGCGCCGAGCGCCCGCGCGTAGGTGATCAGCCAGGACGCCCCGGACACGCCGGTCACGCCGGAGACGTCGGCCAGCCGTTCCGCGGCCCAGAGCCGCAGGTGCACGTGGCCGCCGCGCGGGTACTCGCCCGGGCGTACGCCGCGCAGCAGCAGCCGAGCCCCGCCCGCCGCCACCGCGATCCGGCCGGCCGGGGTGAACAGCAGTAGCCAGCCCGCGGCGATCCACCACCAGGAGACCGCCGGGGCCCACGGCGCCGGGTCGGTCAGCGCGAGAAGGTCGTCGGAGGCCGCCAGCAGGTTGCCCAGCGTGGCCAGCACGGTGAGCCACCGCAGCCCGGTCAGGGCGAGCATCGGCAGCATCAGCAGGGCCTGGACGAACCCGGCCCGCCGCGGCGTCGGCCGGACCTCGCGCCGGGCCTCGGTGGTGTCCTCCAGGGCGTCGAGCACCGAGGCCAGCTGCGACAGCCGGGTGTGCTGGTAGATGTCGGCCACCGACACCCGCGGGTAGCGGGCCCGGATCCAGGCCACCAGCTGCGCGGCGTTGAGGCTGCCGCCGCCGTGGCTGAAGAAGTCGGCATCGGCCTCGGCCGGGCGGATCCCGAGGATCGACTCCCAGCCGCCGGCCAGCCATTCCTGGGTCTCGGTCAGCGAACCCGCCCTTGCGAAGGAAGGGAGCGGCCAGGGCAGGGCGGCCCGGTCGACCTTCCCGGAGGTACGGGTGGGCAGGTCATCGATCACGGCCAGCAGCGGCACCAGCGCGGCCGGGAGCTGCTCGCGGATCCGTGCGGCGGCCGCGTCGGCGTCGAAGCCCGCGCCGTCGTGCGGCACCAGGTAGCCGACCAGGAGCTGGTTGCCGGCGGCGGTGCGCTGGACCGCGGCGGCGGCGCCGGCGACACCCGGCAGCGCTTGCAGCGCGGCGTCCACCTCGCCCAGCTCGATCCGGCGGCCGCCGAGCTTCACCTGCTCGTCGCCGCGGCCCAGGAACAGCAGCCCCTCGGGCTCGGCGCGGACGATGTCGCCACTGCGGTACGCCCGCCGCCAGCCCAGCGACGGCAGCGGCGCGAACTTCTGGGCGTCCTTGCCGGCGTCCAGGTACCGGGCCAGGCCCACCCCGCCGATGACCAGCTCGCCGGAGCCGCCCATCTCGACCGGCTCGCCCGCCGCGTCGACCACGGCCAGCTCCCAGCCGGCCAGCGGCAGCCCGATGCGCACCGGGCCCTCGCCGGTCAGCCGGGCCGCGCAGGCCACCACGGTCGCCTCGGTCGGGCCGTACGTGTTCCAGACCTCGCGCCCCTCGACGGCCAGCCGCTCGGCCAGTTCGGGTGGGCAGGCCTCGCCACCGAAGATCAGCAGGCGCACGTCGTCGAGCGCCTCGGCCGGCCACAGCGCGGCCAGCGTCGGCACCGTGGAGACCACGGTGATCCGCCGCTCGGCCAGCCACGGGCCGAGGTCGACGCCGCTGCGGACCAGCGACCGCGCGGCCGGTACCAGGCACGCGCCGTGCCGCCAGGCCAGCCACATCTCTTCACAGGAGGCGTCGAAGGCCGCGGAGAGCCCGGCCAGCACCCGGTCGTCCGGGCCGATCGGGCCCTCGGGGTCGTCGGCGAGGAACAGCCGCGCCTCGGCGTCGACGAACGCGGCCGCCGCGGCGTGGGTGACCGCGACACCCTTGGGGGTGCCGGTGGAACCGGAGGTGAAGATGATCCAGGCGTCGTCCTCGGGGCCGGGCCGGCCGGTCTGCCCGAGCGGAGTGCTGCGGGGAGACACGATCAGCCCGTCGCCCAGCACCGCGCAGACGCCCGCCTCGCCGAAGACCTGCTCGGCGCGCTCCTCGGGGTCGTCGGCGTCGACCGGCACGTACGCCGCGCCGGCCGCCAGCACACCGAGGATCGCCAGGTAGAGGTCGGCCGTGCCGGAGGACACCCGGACGCCGACCCGGTCGCCGGGGCCGATCCCGTGTCCCGCCAGCATCTTGCGCACCGCGTCGACCTCGTCGGCCAGCTCGCGGTAGGTCAGCGTGACCTCGGCGGTGTCGAGCGCCAGGGCGTCGGGATGGGCGTGTGCCGTCGCGTCGAGGATGTCGGCCAGGGTGCGGCGGAACGGCGCCGAGGACGACCGGAAGACGGCCGGGTCGCCGGGCGTGGCAACGATGTCGGGCAGCTCGATCAGACGCGGATCAGTCGTCACGGTCACCGGGCGCGCTCCACTGTCACCTCGCGGGATAGTCGTCGACCAGGCGTGTGGCACGACCCGCCCGGGGCAGCGACCAACATTACGGCAGGTGAACGCGAACTGACCTCGAAGTATCGGGTTCGTGTCGGCGGACACAGGGTGTTTTAGACCACCAGCCCGGTTCGGTACGCGTAGACGACCGCCTGGACGCGGTCGCGCAGGTCGAGCTTGGTGAGGATCCGGGAGACGTACGTCTTCACGGTCTCCGGGCTGATCACCAGCTCGGCGGCGATCTCGCTGTTCGACCGGCCGTTCGCGATCAGCTTAAGCACCTCCAGCTCGCGCGGGGCCAGCGGCACGTCGCCCGGGCCGCGGCCGGCCGGGCGGATCCGGGCCGCGTACCGGCCGACCAGCTGACGGGTGACCTCGGGGGCCAGCAGCGCGGCGCCGGTCGCCACGGTGCGGATGCCGTTGAGCAGCTGGGCCGGTGGCGCGTCCTTGAGCAGGAAGCCGCTGGCGCCGGCGCGCAGCGCCTCGTAGACGTACTCGTCGAGGTTGAAGGTGGTCACCACCAGCACCTTGACCGGCTGCTCGACCCCGTCACCGGCCAGCTGCCGGGTGGCCTGGATGCCGTCCAGCACCGGCATCCGGACATCCATCACCACGACGTCCGGGTTCAGCCGCCGGGCCAGCTCGACCGCGGCCCGGCCGTCGCCGCACTCGCCGACGATCTCCATGTCCGGCTGGGCGTCGATGATCGTGGCGAAGCCGGTGCGGATCAGGGCCTGGTCGTCGCAGACCAGCACCCGGGTCGGGGCGGTCACGAGCCGTTTCCGGCCGGGATGCACGCGGTCACCACGAAACCGCCGCCGGGCCGGTGGCCCGCGCTGAACTCGCCGCCGAGCACGTCGACCCGCTCGCGCAGCCCGGTCAGCCCGCGACCGCTGCCGCCGGGCGACGCTCCGCCCGTACCCGTGCCGTCGGTGGTGATCTGCACCGTGATGTCCCTTGCGCCGTGGTGAACATGGACCGAGGTGTGGCCGCCGTGGTCGTACTTCAGGGCGTTGGTGAGGGCCTCCCGCACGACGCGGAAGGCGACCGCCTCGGCGCTGCCCGGCGACTCCTGCGGCCGGCCGTCCTCGATGAGGTCGACCGGCTGACCGGCCTGCCGGATCCGCTCGACCAGCGTGCCCAGCTCGACCTCCGGGGCCTCGTGGTCGGGATTGAGCAGGTCGAGCAGGTGCCGCAGGTCGGTGATGGCCCGACGCCCGGTGCCGGCCACGCCGGACAGCGTCTGGTCGAGCCGGTCCGGCGCCGCGGTCAGGTAACGGGCCGCCTCGACCTGGACGACCATCGCCGTCACGTGGTGGGTGACAACGTCGTGCAGCTCGCGGGCGATGCGGGTGCGCTCGGCGGCGCGGGTGGCCTCGGCGACGTGCCGGCGGCGCTCCTCCTCGATCGCCCGCGTCCTCCGCAGCCAGGCCCCGGCGCTCCAGGCGAGCGCGCAGATCAGGTAGAACGTGACGAACCCGATCACGCCCTCGGACGAGCCCTGCTGGTAGAGCGCGATCGACAGCGGCACGTACGCCGCGGTCAGCAGGCCGACCGTGGCCCACCGGCGCCACTCGAGGTAGGCGCCCGCGCTGAGCAGGGCGAACCCCAGCGCCGACCCGGCGACCAGGTGGTAGGCCCGCAGCTGGTCGATGACGAAGCCGGTGGAGATCAGGGCCAGGCTGACCGCCGGCCACCGCCGCCGCGCGGCCAGCGGCAGGCACTCCAGCGCCAGCACCAGCACGGTCAGCGCGTCGAACGGCCGGATCGGCAGGTCGCCGAGCTGGGTGCCCCGGTTCTTCAGGGCCGGCACCAGCGACGCGGCCAGCAGGGCCAGGCCCAACGGGAGATCCCGGACCATGACGTCGAGGCGACGCCACCGGTCCGGGAGGTTTTTCACGCGGAAACCTTAGCGGCTGCCCGGCGGCGCGGGGCCACGATGGTGCCGCGGCGGGCCGCCAGCCAGAGGAACACCACGGTCAGGATCACACCGGCGCCGACCGCGTAGACGCTGCCCTCCGGGCCGAACGCGCCGCCGGTGATCAGGTCCCGGCCGGTCAGCGTGGTGTCGAGCAGGCCCTTGGAGTCGCCGTTGCCGGACACCGTGGCGCTGAACAGGCCGCCGAGGGCGAAGTTCCAGCCGAAGTGCAGGCCGATCGTGACCCAGAGGCTGCGCGTGGCGGCGTAGCAGGCGGCGAGCATGAAACCGGCCTCGACGGCGATCGCGGTGGCGCCCCACAGGGTGGCGTCCGGGTTGAGCAGGTGCATCGCGCCGAACAGCAGCCCGGTCGCCACCAGCGCGATCCAGGTGCCGGTCAGCTTCTCCAGCCAGCGGAACAGCAGGCCGCGGAACATCAGCTCCTCGGTGGTCGCGGCGGCGGCCATGACACCGAGAAGGCCGAGCGAGCCGGTCACCGAGCCGATCCCGTCGACGTGGAAGCCGCCGAGGAAGGCGATGTTGACGATGACCGCGGCGAACATCGCGAACCCGATCAGCGTTCCCCGGGTCAGGCCGCCGGCCGCCTTCGCGCGGGCCAGCTCGGTCACCTCGCGCTTCTCGGTCCGGCGGACCACCCAGGCGTACGCCAGACTCGCGAGCACCGCGGTGAGCAGGCCGCCGAGCAGAGCCAGCCAGGGATTGTCCTGCACCGCGACGACGGCCAGCGAACCGCCGTAGGCGACCGCGACCACGGTGACCAGCTGAAGAACGAACCGCATTTTTCCTCCTCGTTGGGTGTGAGGAAAACGCTATTGATCGGTGCGCTCCGAAACGTCACCACGCGGTGGACACTCGGCTGTAGCTCGCTCGGGGGACACCACGACCAGCTGGCTCACGTCGAGATAGCCGGCCCGGAAGCCCGCTTCGCAGAACGAGAGGTAGTAGTCCCAGGTCCGGTCGTGCTCACCGGCCGCCCGCCAGCGGCGCAGGGTCTCGGCGTAGTGCCAGGACCCGAAGTCGAACCGCTCCTCGACCAGCCCGCCGGCCGCCGTGAAAGCGGCCTCGATCGCCTCGGCCGACGGCACCAGGCCGCCGGGGAAGATGTGCTTCTGGATCCAGGTGTACGCGTGGACGGTCGCGAGCATCCGCTCGTGGTCGGTGGTGATCAGCTGGATCCCGGCCCGCCCGCCCGGCCGCAGGTGCCCGAGCACCGCCTCGGCGAAGGCCGGCCAGTAGTCGTACCCGACCGCCTCGACCATCTCCACGCTGACCACCGCGTCGAAGCCGCCCGGCGCCGGCTCGACCTCGCGGTAGTCGCATCGCCGCACCTCGACGCGGTCGGCGACCCCGGCCTCCCGCAGCCGCTCCACGGCCAGCCGCCGCTGCTGCTCGGACAGCGTCACGCTGACCACCCGGGCGCCGCGGCGGGCGGCCCGGATCGCCAGCTCACCCCAGCCGGTGCCGATCTCCAGCAGGTGGCTCCCGGCGCCCACCCGGGTCACGTCGAGCAGCCGGTCGATCTTGCGGTGCTGCGCCTCGGTGAGGTCGTCGTCCCGGGAGGCGAACAGCGCCGACGAGTACGTCATGGAACGGTCCAGGAAGGACGCGAACATCTCGTTGGGCAGGTCGTAGTGGCGCCCGGCGTTGCTGGGCGCCGCCTCGAGGGTGCCCTCCTCGGCCCGCGGCGGCCGGACCCGGCGCAGCCGCCACAGCCGCTTCTGCAGCGCCGGGGCGATCCCGGCCAGCCCGGTGGCCACGGCGGTCAGCAGGGCCGGTAGGTCGTCGCTGTCCCAGTCACCGGCCTGATAGGACTCGCCGAGGCCGATCTCGCCGTCGTCGCCCAGCCGCCGGTGGAGCTCGCGCGGCCGCCGCAGCCTCATGATCGGGCCCTCGGCGCCGGTCACCTTCCCGTCCGGGTAGGCGATCCGCATCGGCAGGCGCCGGGCGAGCGAGCGCAGCAGCAGCCCGGCGGCGGCCGTGCGGAGGGACGGGCTCACCGTGGTGACGCTAGAGGGGGCGCCTGCCGTTCGCTGAGCTGCCCCGGGCCGCGGAGGCGGCAGATGAGTGACCTACGTCACAGAAGAGCGGGATTCGTTCTCGGACCGCTGGGGTACGGAGTCTGCCATCGGTCAAGAAGGCGCCGAGCGACTTGCTTCAACGCAGTCGCGGTCAACGGCGCCGGCTTGTTCATGTCTCCGCCCGGAATCCGCGCTGCGACGCGGAAAGTGGGAGGAAACACCGTGACCCTTGCTGTCAGGCACTCCACGGCCGCGGCCGCTGCGGCCGACGCGCGAGCCACCGAGCTCGTCAACACGATGGCGGCGCTGCCCCTCGGCCACCCCGACCGACCGCGGCTGCGGGGGCAGGCCATCGAGGCCTGGATGCCGATGGCGAAGCGGCTCACCCGTCGCTACGCCAATCGGGGCGAATCCTTCGACGACCTGCTCCAGACGGCGGCGATCGGCCTGATCAAGGCGGTCGACGGGTTCGACGCGACCCGCGGCGTCGACTTCGTCGGGTACGCGATCCCGACCATCCTCGGCGAGATCAAGCGGTACTTCCGGGACAAGGCGTGGACGCTGCGCATCCCGCGGCGCCTCCAGGAACTGCGCCTGGCGATCGCGGCGGCCCAGGCCGATCTGAGCCACGACCTGCAGCAGGCCCCCACGGTGGCGGACGTCGCCGGTCGGCTCGGCGTCTCCGAGGAGGAGGTTCTCGAGGCGATGGAGGCCGGGCACGCGTACCGGGCGGTCTCGCTCTCGGCGCCGCTGGGCGACGGCGAGGACTCGGCGATCAGCGACACGCTCGCCGCCGAGGAGGCCGGCTACGCCAGGGCCGAGCTGAACGTCGCCCTGCCGCCGGCGCTGGCCAGCCTGGACAACCGGGAACGGCGCATCGTCGTCCAGTACTTCTACGGCAACCAGACCCAGGCATGCATCGCCGAGCAGCTGGGCATCTCCCAGATGCACGTCTCCCGACTGCTGTCCCGGGCGTTGAAGAATCTCCGGGGACAGCTCTCCGAGGCCGGCTGACATCACGGTCCGTTCGCCGGGCCCAGCCGCCGGCCGGAAAGGCGCACGGCATGACGACCGCGAAGTACCCGGATCCACACCAGGCGTTCGCCGAGCTGGGCCGCATCCGGCTCAGCGAGACCGACCTCCGGGGCGTGCTGGCGCGCGTGGCCGAGCTGGCGAAACAGACGCTCGACGGAGCCGACGAGGTCTCCGTGACGCTGGTCACCGGCCCGGACGCGCGCACCGCCACGTTCACCGGCGACGTCGCCCTCGACCTGGACGAGACCCAGTACGAGGCCGAGCGGGGGCCCTGCCTGGACGCGTCCATGACCGCCACCACGTTCTCGATCCCCGACACCGGCACCGAGGAGCGGTGGCCCGGCTTCGCCAAGCGGGCCGCCGACGCGGGTATCCGCAGCACGCTGTCGGTCGGCATGCCGATCCAGGAGGCGGTCACCGGCGCCCTCAACGTGTACTCCACGAGGCCGGCCGCCTTCGACGACGACGCGATCGACGTGGCCGAGACCTTCGCCGGGTACGCGGCCGTGGCGCTGGCCAACGCACACGTCTACGACGAGACGGCGACCCTGGCCCGGCAGATGCGCGAGGCGATGGAGAACCGGGCCGTCATCGAACAGGCCAAGGGCGTCCTGATGGCCGAGCGGCGGTGCTCCGCCGACGAGGCCTTCGCGCTGCTCAGCCGGGTCTCCCAGGACAGCAACCGCAAGCTGCGCGACGTGGCCGCCGCCCTGGTCGGCCGGGCCGCCGGCCGGCCGCGGTAGGTCACCAGCCGGACGGCGGCGCCTGCAGGTGCACGGCCTTGGTCACGGTCATCTCGTCGAGCAGCTCCGGCCCGTACCCGAAGCCCTCACCGCTGGCCCGCCGGGGGTGAGCCGCACCGCCGGGCGCGCCCCCGAACACGTTGTTGACCTTGACCGTGCCGGCCGGCAACCGGCGCCACGCCTGCTGAGCGTTGCTCATCGACGCGGTCAGCACGGTCGCGGACAGCCCGTACGGTGAATCCGCGGCCCGCCGCAGCCCCTCGTCGAACGAGCCGACCACGGCCACCGGCGCCACCGGGCCGAACGTCTCCTCCCGCATCACCGCCATGTCGTCGGTGCAGCCGGCCAGCACGGTCGGCGGGTAGAAGGCGCCCGGACCATCCGGCGCCACGCCGCCGCACCGCAGGTCAGCGCCGTCCTTCACCGCCCGGCGGACCTGATCGTCCACAGCGTCCCGGAGCCGCTTGTCGACCAGCGGCCCGATCCGCGCCGACCAGCGTCCAGCCTCGGCCACCAGCGCGTCCAGGAACGCGTCGGCGATGTCCCGGTGCACATAGACGCGCTCGACGGCGACACAGATCTGACCCGAGTTCGCGTACGCGCCCAGCGCCGCCTGCCCCGCCGCCCACACCGGATCCACCCCGGCGTCGACCACCAGCGGGTCACTGCCACCGTTCTCCAGCAGCGCCTTCGCGCCGGTCCGGGCACACGCGGCGGCGATCGAGCGACCGGTGGCGGTCGAGCCGACCTGCGCCACCACGTCCACCTCGGAGCCGGCGAGCGCGGCCCCCACCTCGCCGTCCCCGGCCAGCACGTTCAGCACGCCGGCCGGCAGATGCGGCTCGAGCAGCCGGGCCAGCCGCCAGCCGGTCGCGGGCGTGCGCTCGCTGGGCTTGAAGACCACCGTGTTGCCGGTGACCAGGGCCGCGCCCAGCAGACCGCAGGACACCGCCACCGGGTCGTTCCAGGGTGTGATCACGCCCACCACGCCGCGTGGCGCGTACGCCATCAGGTCGATCGCCTCGTCATCACCGGCCAGCGTGCGGCCACGGTGGACCGGGCCCAGCTCGGCGTACTGCCGCAGCGTCCCGACGCCGGCGGCGATCGAATCCCCGGCCTCGTCCGCCGGCTTGCCCATCTCGGTGTGCATGATCTGGGCGAGCTCGCCGGACGCGGCCTCGATCGCGTCGGCCGCCGCGCGCACCGCCGCCGCCCGGGCCGCCGGGGCCGTGGCCGCCCACCCGTCCGCGGCCGCCCGCGCCGCGTGCACGGCCGCCCGGACGTCTTCTTCCGACGACATCACCACCCGGGTCACCGGGGTGTCGTCCGATGGATCGGCCACGGTCATCTCACGGTCTGAATTGCCCGTTCCCCAGGCCCCACCGATAAGTTGCTGTACATCGTGCATGGTGGATCGCATGCCCGGGGAGACCCTTCCCAAACAAGGTATCTGTGCAGGTGGTGTGATGTCGAAGTAAGTCGCTGATCATGTGAGTAACGGCTTGATCCTCGGGTACGCGGCGGGCCATGCGAGTTCTGGGTGTCAATGCGATCTTCCACGACCCGGCGGCCGCGCTCGTGGTCGACGGGCGGGTGGTGGCGGCCGCCGAGGAAGAGCGATTCAGCCGCCGTAAGCACGGCAAACGACCGGTGCCGTTCGCCGCTTGGGAACTGCCCGAGCTGGCCGCCGCCTGGTGTCTGGAGGAGGCCGGGCTACGTCCGGACGACCTGGACGCGGTCGCGTACTCCTTCGACCCCGGCCTCTCCCGTGACGCCAAGTCACTGGGCCTTGACGATCCGTGGGACCACCTGCGGCTCGACTACGCGCGGCGGGCGCCGCAGTTCCTCGCGGCGGCGCTGCCCGGGCTCGACCCGGCGATCGTGCGGTTCGTGCCGCACCACGTCGCGCACGCCGCGTCGGCCGGGCTGTCGGTGCCCGAGGACAACGCGGTGCTCGTCCTCGACGGGCGCGGGGAGGTCGCCGGTCACCTGGCCGGGGCCTATCGGGGCGGAGAGCTTTCGGTCCTGCGTACGCAGGAACTGCCGCACTCCCTCGGCCTGCTCTACGAGGACCTCACGCGGCACCTGGGCTTCCTGCACTCCAGCGACGAGTACAAGGTGATGGCCCTCGCGTCCTACGGCAAACCACGTTTCCTGTCGCTGTTCCGCGAGCTGGTGCGCCCGACCGGCGACGGCGGCTTCCAGGTCGACCGGATCGACTGGGCGGCGATGGCCAAGCCCCGCGGCGCGTCCGAGGAGATGACCGACACGCACGCCGACCTCGCCTCGAGCGTGCAGACCCGGCTCGAAGAGGTCATCCTCGACCTCGCCCGGTGGACGTACGAGGCGGCCGGCGCCCCGCCCACCCTGACCATGGCCGGCGGCACCGCGCTCAACTGCGTGGCCAACGCCCGCATCGCCGCCGAGGGCCCGTTCGAGCGGGTCTGGGTGCAGCCCGCGGCCGGCGACTCCGGCACCGCCCTGGGCGCGGCGCTCGCGGTCACCGGGGAGCCGGTGCCGTTCGGCACGGCGGCGCTCGGTCGCGGCTGGAGCGACGAGGCCCTCGAAGCCGAGCTCCGGCGGGCCGGCCTGCCGTACACCCGGCCCGCGTCCATCGCCGAAGAGGCCGCGAAGGTGCTCGCGGCCAACGGGATCGTCGCCTGGTACCAGGGCCGCAGCGAGTACGGGCCGCGGGCGCTCGGCCACCGGTCGCTGCTCGCCCACCCCGGCGACGCGGACACACAGACCCGGATGAACGACGTCAAGGGCCGCGAGCAGTTCCGGCCGATCGCGCCGATGGTCCGGGCCGAACGCTTCGCCGACATCTTCGAAGGCGTCTACCCGAGCCCGTACATGCTCTTCGTGCACAACGTCCGCCCGGCCTGGCGCGACCGCATTCCCGCGGTGACGCACGTCGACGGGACCGCGCGGGTGCAGACCGTCCACCAGGACTCCGAGCCGCTGGTCGCGGCCATGCTGGCCGAGTTCGAGAAACTCACCGGGCTGCCGGTGGTGGTCAACACGTCGCTGAACACGGCCGGGCGGCCGATGGTGGACACGCCGCGCGAGGCGATGGAGCTGTTCGGCTCGGCGCCGGTCGACCTGCTGGCCCTGGGCCCGTTCGCGGTGCACCGAGGCAAGGCGTTCGCGGCGTGACCGGGGTCAGCGTGGTCATCCCGACGGTGGGCCGGCCCAGCCTGCGCACCCTCCTGTCGGCGCTGTCCTCGGCTCTTTCACCGGCGGCCTCGGCCTCTACGCCGGGGGTTTCGGCTGCGGCTTCCTCGCCGGCGGTCTCGGTCGAGATCATCGTGGTCGACGACCGCACCGATCAGACCCGGCCGCTGGATCTTCCGGCGGACGTCGACGTCAAGGTCCTGGCGGGTCCGGGTGGCGGCCCGGCCGCCGCGCGCAACATCGGCTGGCGGGCCGCGCGGCACGAGTGGGTCGCGTTCCTCGACGACGACGTGGTGCCCGGCGACGGCTGGTGGGAGGCGCTCGCGGACGACCTGCTCGCCGCCGATGCCACCACCGGCGGGGTGCAGGGCAACCTGGACGTCCCACTACCCGCGGACCGGCGGCCGACCGACTGGGAACGCGTCACGGCCGGCCTCGCCGACGGCGCCTGGCTCACCGCGGACATGGCCTATCGGCGGACGGCGCTGGAGCGCACGGGAGGATTCGACGAACGCTTCCCGCGCGCCTTCCGCGAGGATGCGGAGCTGGCCCATCGGGTACGCGAGCAGGGCTGGACCCTGCACCGCGGCCGGCGGCGGGTCACCCACCCGGTCCGGCCGGAGAGCACCTGGGTGAGCCTGCGCACCCAACTCGGCAACGGCGACGACGCCCTGCTCCGGCGCCTCTACGGCCCGCGGTGGCGCGAGCTGCTGGCGATCCCGCCCGGGCGGCGGCACCGGCACGCCCTCATCACCGCCGCCGGCCTCGGCGCCGCCGTGAGCCGCCTCGCCGGATTCCGGAAAACGTCGCTCCTCCTCGGCGCGGCTTGGGCCACCGGCACGTCCGAGTTCGCCGCCGCCCGGATCCTCCCCGGCCCCCGCGACCCCCGCGAGGTAGCGACCATGGTGGCCACCAGCGTGGCGATCCCGCCCCTCGCCATCTTCCACTGGCTCCGCGGCGCTGTCCGCTCCCGAACCGCTTCCCGACCATCGGCCATTGCCGGCCGAGGTGCTGCTGTCCGCCGCGCTCGGTCTCGGTCTTCGGAGGATTCTCGATGAGCGCGCCGTTGTTCGACGCGGTTCTTCTCGATCGCGACGGAACCATCGTCGTGGATGTGCCCTACAACGGCGATCCGTCGCTGGTCGCACCGATGCCTGGGGCGCGCGAGGCCCTGGACCGCCTGCGCGCGGCCGGCCTGCGCCTGGGTGTGGTGACCAACCAGTCCGGGCTGGCCCGGGGGCGCTTCACCGCGGAGCAACTGGCTGCCGTGAACCGTCGCGTCGAGGAGTTGCTGGGACCCTTCGACACCTGGCAGGTGTGCCCGCACGACGACCAGGCCGGCTGCACCTGCCGCAAGCCCGCGCCGGGCTTGGTCACGGCGGCCGCAGCCGCGCTGGGCACCACACCGGAACGCTGCGTTGTCATCGGTGACATCGGCCGGGACATGGTCGCGGCGCAGGCGGCCGGCGCGACCGGCATCCTCGTGCCCACCCCGGTCACCCGGCCCGAAGAGGTGGCCGCCGCCCCGGCCGTCGCCCCCGATCTGGCCGCGGCGGTCGACCTGATCCTCGAGCGGCAGACCCTCGTCACGCCCAGCACCCGGCCGACACGTTCCGCCACCGCGCTGGACCCGGCACGTGCCGGGACTGTGCTTGTCGTCAGGTCTGATTCGGCCGGCGACGTGCTGGTCACCGGGCCGGCCATCCGGGCCGTGGCGGACGGCGCCGAGCGGGTGGTTCTGCTCTGCGGGCCACGCGGCCGGGCGGCGGCCGAGCTGCTGCCCGGCGTGGACGAGATCGTGGAATGGCCGCTGCCCTGGATCGACCCTGAACCCGGGCCGGTCGACCCGTCGGACATCGCGGCGCTGACCGGCCGGTTGCGGGAGACCGGCGCCTCCGAGGCGGTCGTCTTCACGTCCTACCACCAGTCCGCGCTGCCGCTGGCCCTGCTGCTCCGGCTGGCCGGCGTCGGCCGGATCACCGCGATCAGCGACGATTACCCGGGCTCACTGCTGGACGTCCGGCACCGGGTGCGGGACGACGTTCCGGAGGCCGAGCGGGCACTCAGCGTGGCGGCGGCGGCCGGCTTCGGACTTCCGCCGGGCGACGACGGCCGGCTGATGGTCACCGGCTTCTCCGCCGGAGCGGGCACGGATGCGCTTTCCCCGTCGGGGGTGGAGGTGCCCACTCACCCCCGCTCACGCCAGCTACCCCGCCACAGTGGTCGGCCCTACCCGGCGGCCCTCGCATCGGTGCCCACTCTGGCCACGTGCCCGCGGGACTACGTCGTTGTTCATCCCGGCGCCAGTGTGGAGGCGCGGGCCTGCCCGCCGGAGCGGATGCGCGAGATCGTCGCCGCGCTCGCCGCGGACGGGCACCGGGTCGTGGTCACCGGCGGGCCGGGGGAGCGGGAGCTGGCCGCGTACGTGGCCGGAACCGTGGCCGAGGACGCCGGCCCGACCTCCTTCGCCGAGCTGGCGGGCGTCCTCGCCGGGGCGCGCTGCGCGGTCGTCGCCAACACCGGCCCGGCCCACCTGGCCGCCGCCGTCGGCACCCCGGTCGTCAGCCTCTTCGCGCCGACCGTCCCCTATGGACGTTGGGCGCCCTACCGGGTGCCGGTTGTCCGGCTGGGGATCCCGGACGCGCCCTGTCGTGACACCCGTGTCACCAGCTGTCCCGTACCGGGGCATCCCTGTCTGTCCGCTGTTGAACCTGTTCAGGTGCTTGCCGCCGTCCGGCTGCTCGCGCCCCGGCTGGAGGTCGCCGCGTGAACATCCTGCTCTGGCATGTGCACGGCTCCTGGACGACCGCGTTCGTCCAGGGCAAGCATCGTTATCTCGTGCCGGTCAACGATCAGCGCGACGCCTGGGGGAGGGGCCGGGCCCAGACGTTCGACTGGCCGGACACGGTCGAGGAGGTGCCGCTCGATGACATCGGTGACGTGGACGCCGACGTGGCCATCGTGCAGCGGCCGGCGGAACTCGACCGGCTGCCCGGGCGTTTGCGGAAGATCTACGTCGAGCACAACACGCCGAAGGGCGACGTCCCGGACACCCGGCACCCGATGGCCGACCGGGACGACCTGATCGTCGCGCACGTGACCCACTTCAACGACCTGTTCTGGGATGTCGGCGGCACCCGCACCACGGTCGTCGAGCACGGCATCGTCGAGCCGGCCGCGCGCTGGACCGGTGAGCTGGACCGCCTGGCCGTGGTCACCAACGAGCCGATCCGGCGGCGGCGGGTCACCGGCACCGATCTGTATCCGCGCTTCGCCCAGGTCGCCCCGCTCGACGTGTTCGGCATGGGGGTCAAGGGCCTCGACAGCGATCGGGTACGCGCGTACGACGACCCGCCCCAGCACGAGATGCACCGGCTGGTCGCCCAGCGCCGGGCGTACCTGCACCTCTGCCGTTGGACCTCGCTCGGGCTCAGCCTGATCGAGGCCATGCAGATGGGCATGCCGGTGATCGCCCTGGCCACCACCGAGGCGGTGGCCGCCGTCCCGCCGGACGCCGGCGTGCTCGCCACCGACGTCACCACCCTGATCGAGGCCGCGCGGCGGCTGATCGACGACCACGACGAGGCCCGCCGGCTGGGCGCACGCGCCCGGCAGGTGGCCCTCGCCCGGTACGGCCTGGACCGGTTCCTGGCGGACTGGGACCGGCTCCTGGAGGAGGAAACATGCGGATCGCGATGATCTCGGAACATGCCAGCCCGTTGGCCACCCTGGGTGGCGTGGACGCGGGCGGCCAGAACACCCACGTGGCCGAACTGGCCGCGGCCCTGGCCGGCGACGGACATCAGGTTCGTGTCTACACCCGGCGTGACGACCCGGGCCTGCCCGAGGTCGCGCCGCTGACCGACGGGGTCGACGTGGTGCACGTGCCGGCCGGCCCGCCGGTCACGCTGCCCAAGGACGACCTGCTGCCGCACATGGGCGCCTTCGCCGAGTGGATGGCCGCGGACTGGCGTGGCAACGGGCGGCCCGACGTGGCCCATGCGCACTTCTGGATGAGCGGGCTGGCCGCGGTCACCGCCGGCCGGGCCTGTGGCGTGCCGGTGGTGCAGACCTACCACGCGCTCGGGGCGGTCAAGAAGCGGCACCAGGGCGCGGCGGACAGCAGCCCGCCCGGCCGGATCGGCTACGAGCGGGCGCTCGGCCGGGCCGTCGACCGGGTCGTCGTGCAGTGCACCGACGAGATGAACGAGCTGATCCGGCTCGGCGTACCCCGGCATCGCATGACCTTGATCCCGTCCGGGGTGAACCAGGCCCGGTTCCGGCCCGACGGCCCGGCCTTCGCCAAGGACCGGACGCGCGTCCTGACGGTCGGCCGGCTGGTCGAGCGCAAGGGCGTCGAGGACCTGATCCGCGCGCTGCCCGCGGTGCCCGGCGCCGAGCTGGTCGTGGTCGGCGGGCCACCACCGTCCGAGATGGACGGTGATCCGTACGTGCGGCGGCTGCGCCGGGCCGCCGAGTCCAACCGGGTCGCCGACCGGGTACGGCTCGTCGGCGCCGTGTCACCGGAGGACATGCCGGCCTGGTACCGCTCCGCCGACGTGGTCGCCGCGACACCCTGGTACGAGCCGTTCGGGCTGACCGCGCTCGAGGCGATGGCCTGCGGCGTGCCGGTCGTGGCCACCGCGGTCGGCGGCCTGCTCGACACGGTGGTCGACGGTGTCACCGGTGACCTGGTGCCGGCCCGCGACCCGGCCGCGATCAGCTCGGCGCTGCGCCGCCTGCTGACCGACGACGTCCGCCGCACCGAGTACTCGGCCGCGGCCGCCGACCGGGCCGTCCAGTGCTACAGCTGGGAGCGGGTCGCGGCGCGCCTGGCCATGATGTACGCCGGCGTCACCGGTGTCGCCGCGGCGACGGCTGCGGGCCGGTCAGCGGCCGCGGCGCCGACGGCGGCCGAGGTGGTCGCATGAGCGAGCCCCTCGACCAACACCTGGACGGGCTGGCCGCGGCCATCGAGCCGTTCCGGTCCCGGGCCGGCCTGCTGGCCCGCTGGGGCGGACTGCTCGCCCAGCACCTCGGCACCGGCGGCCGGCTGCTCGTCGCGGGCAACGGCGGCAGCGCGGCCGAGGCCCAGCACCTGGCGGCCGAACTGGTCGGCCGGCTGCGCACCGAGCGGCGGCCGCTGTCGGCGATCGCGCTCACCCCGGACTCGTCCGCGGTCACCGCGATCAGCAACGACTACGGCTTCGACGAGGTGTTCGCCCGCCAGGTGCGAGCGCACGGCCGGCCGGGCGACGTGCTGCTGCTGATGTCGACCAGCGGCCGCAGCCGCAACCTGGTCGCCGCGGCCCGGGCCGGGCGCGAGTGCGGGCTGCGTACCTGGGCGATGGCCGGCGCCGGACCGAGCCCGCTGGCCGACCACTGCGACGAGACCCTGCACTGCCCGTCGCCGGACAGCCAGGTGGTGCAGGAGCTGCACCTGGTCTCGGTCCACCTGCTCTGCGAGTACATCGACCGCGCGCTGCCCGCGGTGCGCGCCGACGAGGAAAGGCGAGACCAGGAGATGCGAGTCGCCGTATGAAACCCGATCTGATCATCGTCGGTGACACCCTGCTCGACCGCGACGTCGAGGGCAGCGTGCGCCGCATCGCGCCGGACGCCCCGGCGCCCGTGCTGGACGAGGACGAGGTCCGCGAGCGGCCCGGTGGCGCCGGTCTGGCCGCGCTGCTGGCGGCCCGTGACGGCCACAAGGTCGCGCTGATCACCGCCCTGGCCGACGACGCGGGCGGCGCCCGGCTGAGCGAGTTGCTCAGCGAGGCGGGGATCGACGTGTACGCGCTGCCGCTGCCCGGCGCCACCGCCGAGAAGATCCGCCTGCTCGCCGGTGGCCAGGTGCTCCTCCGGTGGGACCGCGGTGGCACGCCGCGCCCGCCCGGCGCGGCCACCGAGGCGGTGGAAGATCTGCTCCGCGAGGCCAAGGCGATTCTGGTCAGCGACTACGGCCGGGGCGTGGCGGCCGAGCCGTCGGTGCGCCGGGCGCTGACCGCGACCCGGGCGCCGATCGTGTGGGACCCGCACCCCAACGGCCCGCCGCCGGTCCCCGACGTCCGTCTCGTGACACCGAACCTCGCCGAGGTCCGCAAGCTCACCGAGGACGCCGGCAACGGCTCCACCCTGTCCACCGCCCAGCGGGCCGGGCACACGCTGCGGCAACGCTGGCGGGCCGGGGCGGTGGCGATCACCTGCGGCGCGGACGGCGCGGTGCTGTGTCACTCGGGCCCGACGCCGCTGGTGGTGCCGGCGCCGGCCATGTCCGACGGTGACACGTGCGGGGCGGGGGACCGGTTCGCCGCGACCGCGGCGCTGGCCCTGTCGCGTGGCGCGCTGGTGTCCGTGGCGGTTCAACAGGCCGTGCGGGCGGCCAGCGCGTTCGTCGCGGCCGGTGGGGCGTCGGCGGCGATCTCCGGTACGCCCGACGAGCCGGCCGATCGGTACGGGCCGGAGCGCATCGGCACCGAGGCGGCCGGGCGGCTCATCCGTGAGGTCCGCGACAAGGGCGGCACGATCGTCGCCACCGGTGGCTGCTTCGACCTGCTGCACGTCGGGCACCTGGCCACCCTTCGCGCCGCCCGTACCCTCGGCGACTGCCTCATCGTGTGCCTGAACAGCGATGACTCCGTACGCCGGTTGAAGGGCCCGGACCGGCCGCTGACCGCCGAGACCGACCGGAGCCGTCTGATCGCCGCGCTGGACTGCGTCGACGCGGTCGTCGTGTTCGACGAGCCGACGCCCGAGGCCGTCCTGGCCTGGCTGCGCCCGGACGTCTGGGTCAAGGGCGGCGACTACGCCGACGGCGGACCCGAACTGCCCGAGGCCGAACTGGTGCGGCGCTGGGGCGGGCAGACCGTCATCGTGCCGTACCTGGACGGCCGATCCACCACCCGGACCATCGAGGCGGCACGGGCCGCCACAGCGTGAGGAGAGACATGAGCATGGACGCAGTGATCGTCACCGGCGGCTCCAGCGGCCTGGGCGCCGCCGTGGTCGACGCGGTGCTGAAGGAGGGCGGCCGGCCGTACGTGCTGGACCGGCGGAAGCCCGCCGTGGACGTCCCCTGGATCGAGTGCGACCTGGGGAACACGCGGGCCGCCGAGGCCGCCACCGGCCAGGCGATCGAGCAGGCCGGCGGGCGGATCGACGGCGTGGTCACGGCGGCCGGCATGGACGTGCCCGGCGCGCTCGGCGACATCCCCGGCGAGACCTGGGACCAGATCGTCGCGATCAACCTGCTCGGCACGGCCGCGGTGGTGCGGGCGGCGCTGCCCGCGCTGAAGGAGTCGCACGGCGGCGTCGTCACGGTCGCCTCCACGCTGGGCGTCAAGGCGGTCGGCGACGCCACGGCGTACTGCGCGGCGAAGTTCGGCGTGGTCGGCTTCACCCGGTCGCTCTCGGCGGAACTCACCGGGCAGGTGAACGTCACGCTGGTCATTCCGGGCGGCATGCGTACGCGCTTCTTCGACGAGCGCGAGGACCGGTACAAGCCCGGCCCCGACGCGATCCTCAACGACCCGGCGAACGTGGCCGCGGCCATCCTGTTCGCGCTGCGGCAGCCGCCCGGCTGTGCCGTACGCGAACTCGTCATCGCGGCCGAGACGGAGACCTCGTACCCGTGATCCTCGCCCTCCGGGCCCTGGGCGTCGGCGATCTGGCCACCGGCGTCCCCGCCCTGCGTGGCCTGCGGCGCGCCTTTCCGGACGAGCCGCTGGCGCTGGCCGCGCCGGCCTGGCTGACGCCGCTGATCGTTCTGATCGGCGGCGTCACCCGGGTCGTGCCGGTGAACGGCCTGGACCAGCCGGTCGACTGGCCGGTGCGGCCGCGGATCGCGGTCAACCTGCACGGTCGCGGCCCCGAGTCGCACCGCCTGCTGCGGACCGCTGCCCCCGGGGAACTGTGGGCGTTCGAGGCCGATGGCGGTCCTCAGTGGAATGACGAGGAGCACGAGGTCGCCCGCTGGTGCCGATTGTTGCGTCATCACGGGGTGCCGGCCGACCCGTCGGACCTCGGGCTCGCGACGCCGGAGGCCGAGGTCCCCGCCGGTGTCACGATCATCCACCCCGGGGCGAAGTCGCCTTCCCGCCGGTGGCCGGTTGGTCGCTACGCCGCGGTCGCGCGTCACTTCGCCGCCGACGGGCACCGTGTGCTGGTGACCGGCTCGGCGGCCGAGCGCGGTCTGGCCCTGCGGGTGGCCTCGCTGGCCGGTCTCGGGGCAGCGGCCGTGCCGGCGACCGGTCTCGCCGAGCTGGCCGCCCTGGTGGCCCGGGCCCGCCTGGTGGTCAGCGGTGACACCGGTGTCGCGCATCTCGCCTCGGCGTACCGGACGCCCTCGGTGACCCTCTTCGGCCCGATGTCGCCCGCCCGCTGGGGCCCGCCGCAACGCCCGTGGCACCGCCCGATCTGGCACGGCACCCGCAGCGAGCCGGGCGACGCGCCCGGCCCCGAGGTGCATCCCGCCCTGCTGGCCATCGAGGTCGGCGAGGTCCTCGCGGCCGCTGACGTGGTGAGTGGTTGCAGCTTCCGGACATGAGGGCGTTCCGGGCGGCGGCACGGCAGCCTCGCGGGCGCGGACTACCGTGCTGCTGTTCGCCAGCGAGTGCGACGGCTGGGCCAAGCAGCCCTGACCATAGTCCGGTTGACGTTATATCTCGTCGCCCGTACGGTGTGCCGCGTGCTTTCCTCTACGATGCTTCTGGCCGCCTATCCGGCCCGCCTGCGCCGCCGCCACGGGGCCGAGCTGCTCACCACGCTGGCCGAGATGACCGACGGCCGTCCGACCCGGGCCGATCGCCTCCGCCTGGTCGTCGACGGCGTGCGCGAACGCTTCCGGCTCCCCGCCCGGTGGCCGCTCGGCGCCCTCGTCGCCGCGTTCGTCATGCTGGCCGGCGGCGCCGTCGGCCTGGCCGTGGGCTCCTTCGCCGGCGAGCAGGCCCACCCGGCCCTGCCGGCCCCGGCCACGCTGGTCCCCCAGATCCTGGGCGCCTCGGCCCGCCCCGACGTGCTCGAAGGCGACCGCTTCTCGCTGGCCATCACCGAACGCCTGGGCACCGCGACCCCGATCGAGCCGGAAGTGCGGGCGATCCACCAGCGCCTGGCCGCCGCGGGCTGGGATGTCACCGCGATCGACCAGCACCGCGACCTCGACCAGTGGGGCTTCTGGGCCCAGTCCGGCGACCTCCGCGTCTCGATCGAGGGCTACCCCGACGAGAACCATCCGGTGGCGGTCCTGGGCTACCCGGTCCGCCCCGCCTCGTACCTGCCGCTGGTCCTGGGCGGCCTGCTCGTCGGCCTGATCGCCGGCTGGCCGGTCGGCGCCGCCCTGGCCCACCGCCTGGCCGCGACCCGGCACCTCGTGCCCGCGCTCGTGGTGGCCGCGCTCGGCGCCGTCCTGGCCGTGGTGCCGGTCGGTCGTCTCTACCAGGGCCTGGTCCTGTTCCTGACCGACGACGACGGCTTCGGGGTGGGCGCCCTGGTGCACAACGCGCTCGCCTGGATGCCGTGGCCGCTGCGCGACACCAGCCAGTTCCCGGACAGCCCCTGGCCCGGCGTGCGGACGCTGCTGCTCGGGCTGGCGCTGATCGCCCTGGCGGCGACGGTGGCCTTGCGCCCGCGGCCCGGCGAGGCCGAGACGGCGACGGCGACAGCGGCCGGCGGAGGTCTGAGCCAAGAGCCAGGCCCCGGCGAGGCCGGGCCGGCGACGGCAGTGGGCTGAGGTCTGAGGTCTGAGGTCTGAGCCAAGAGAGCCTCAGCCCGCGCCGGCGACGGTGGTGGGCTGAGGCCTGTTCAGGCCAGCAGCGAAGCACGGTGGTGGGCTGAGGCCCTGGGCGGGCGAGCAGCGAAGCGCGGTTGGTGGGCTGAGGCCCTGTTCAGGCGAGCAGCGAAGCCACGTGACGGTCGTCGAGGTGGCGGGCCGCGCCACAGTGGGTGCACTCGCGGAAATAGGTCGGGCGCTTCACCGGGAACAGCGGGATGAAGAAGAGCGAGAACTTCGTGGTCCGCTTGACCAGGCCCTGCGCCGCGGTGTGGCCGCAGACGTCGCAGAGCATGGTGCGGACGCCCAGGCGGTGGTCGGAGGTGCGGAGACCGAAGATGAGGAACATGGTTCCACGGTAGGCCGCCCGGCAAAGGGCTGCCCGGGTTGGTGTTCATCACGGTCGATGAGGTTGTATCGGCTGGTGGCGTCGGCGGGGGTTCTGCTGGTGTTCGGGCGCGGGGTGGTCCGGACGGGTGACGGCTGGGCGCTGACCGCGAGCGGGGCCGCGCGGGTGGCCGCGGCCGTGGAATACGTCATGGAGCACGCGTCGGCGCGCCCCACGGTCGTCTTCACGGGGGGCTGGCCCGAGGCCAGTGAGGGCGCCGCCGCGCCGCCCGCCGGAGCGCGCGAGGGCGACCTGATGCTGCGCGCCGCGCTGGCCTCGGGGCTCGGTGATCGGGCCGACCTGCACGCCGAGACGCGCTCCCGGAGCACCCTGGAGAACCTGCTGCACACGGCGCGGGACGGGCTGCTGGGCGAGCGGCCGTTCGGTCCGGCGTACCCCCTGGGTCTGGTCTCGCACGCCTGGCATCTGCCGCGCGTGCGCTTCCTGGTCGGCAAGGTGCTCGGGCTGCGCGGGGACGCCCTGGTCGACGTGCCGGCGGTGGGTGGCGAGGAGGCCGGCGACCGGGGTCTGCTGCTGGCCGCCCGGCTCGGCTTCCTGGGCGCCCGGCGCGGCGACACGCTGCTGCGCCGCGAGCGCCGGATGGTGGCCCTGACCAGGCGAATGGCGCGGGGGAGATAACCGGCCGAACGGGTGAGATGGGGCACGTGAGGCGGCGGCCCCGTTTCGGGTACGAAGGCGGCAGGGTACGAAAGGCGGCATGAGCGAGCAGGCATGGCCGATGGTCCTGATTCCCGTGCATCGGCCGGGGGAGCGGCTGACCGCCCTCCTCGATGATCTGCTGGCGGACGGGCCGGCGCCCGAAGATGTGCTCATCGTCGATGACGGCAGCGGCCCCTCGGCCGACAAACTGCTGGCCGATGTACGTGAGCGCGGCTGCACCGTGCTCCGCTCCCCGGTCAACCGCGGCAAAGGCGCGGCCCTGAAAACCGGCTTCCGCGCGGTGGCTGAAGGCCGCGTGGCTGAAGGCCGCGTGGTCGAAGGCCGGGTGGCCGACGGACGTGACGTGGTGACCGCGGATGGCGACGGCCAACATCGGGCTGCCGACATCGGGGCGGTGGCCGCGCGGGCCGGGCGGGGAAGTGTGGTGCTCGGCGCGCGGCCGTTCGGGCGGATGCCGCTGCGCAGCCGGCTCGGCAACGTCGTCACCGATCTGCTCTTCCGGGGCGTCACCGGGCGCGCCGTCGCGGACACCCAGACGGGGCTGCGGGCGTACCCGGCTGATCTTCTCGGCACTTTGCTGAAAGTGCCGGGTGAGCGTTTCGAGTACGAGATGAATGTGCTGCTGACCGTGGTCGCGGCCGGGCGGCGGATCGAGGAGGTCCCGATCCCGGCGACGTATCTGGACGGCAACGCCGGTTCGCATTTCGGCCGGATCAGCGACTCCGCCCGCGTTCTGGGCACGCTCGTGCGGCACGCCGCTTCCTCCGGCCTGAGGTGAAGCTTCCTCCGGCCTGAGGTGAAGCGCGGCGCCGGCTTCAGACCGACACCGCCAAGGTCGCGCACGCTGAGTGTGCCGGGCCGGCTCGGGGCCGGCCCGGCACCGGGTCAGCGGGCGGTGGCGTCGGCCAGGGCGCGCTCGATCGGGACCGGGCGGCCCAGGTAGAAGCCCTGCCCCAAGGGGACGCCGCACTCGGCGAGCGCGTCGCGTTGCTGCTCGGACTCGATGCCCTCGGCGATGACCGTGCAGTCGTGTTCGCCGGCGAACGCGACCAGGGCCCGGATCGACGCCCGGCGAGCGCCCTCCTTCTCGACGCCGGCCAGGGCGGCCCGGTTCAGCTTGAGGAAGCCGGGCTTCAGCGACTCCATCCGGGCCAGGCTGTCGTAGCCGGCGCCGGCGTCGTCGACCGCGATGCGTACGCCGTCGGGCAGCTCCGCCAACTCCGAAGCGTCGGCCTCGGCCACCTCCAGGACCAGGGGCCGGGAGCTCTCGGCCAGCAGGGGCGCCAGTTCGCGCGGGCGGCGGAGCAGGTCGGCCGAGATGTTGACCGACAGCCACACCCCCTCGGGCAGGGCGTCCGCGCTGGCCAGGGCGGCCCGGACCAGGGCGGCGTCGAGGTCGATGCCGCGGCCGGCCAGTTGCGCCGCCTCCAGCCCGCGTTCGGGGCTGCTGCCGTCGGCGAACCGGGTCAGCGCCTCGTACCCGACGATGTCACCGGTGGCAAGGTCGGAGATCGGCTGGAACACCGTGAAGAAGTTGAACTCCTCGAACGAGCTCGACCGGGAGGCCGCGGCCGGCGTGGCCCGGCGGGCGCCGGACTGGGCGGAGCGCACGGCCACCTGGCCGGCCGAGCCGCGGTCGCCGCGGTAGTGCAGCACCGAGGCCCAGTCGCCGATCGCGCCGTTGGGCGCCGTCGTGCGCTGCTCGGCCAGCGGGACCGGCGTCTTCTTCTTCTTTTTCTGAGAAACCGGCTTGTAGAGCCACGAACGCAGGTGGGTCAGCAGGTCGACGATGGTGTTGCCGACGCCGACGAACGCCACCATCGCGTACGTGGACAGCACCAGGTTGAGGCCGGCGAAGACCAGGTTGTCCCACTGGCCGAGCTGCACGTCGCGGACGACCGTGTAGGCGCAGAGGGCGACCAGAACGAGTGGGGCGAGCAGGTAGCTGGTCGCGGCCGTCGTCCGGTTCCGCACCTTGGGCGTACGTTTGAACGCGCTCTTCTCGCCGGTCAGCAGTTGCAGGATGGACGCGAAGCTGCCGCTGAGGTTGACCGGCAACAGGATCAGGTTGAAGCCGTAGATGCGTAGCACGTCGGACCGCTTGTAGCCGATGGCCTTCAGGTCGGCGCTCATCATCAGGAAGTACGGCACCGACACCAGCAGCAGGATCGGGTTGAGCAGGTCGGCGTTGAACGGGTACGCGAGCATGACGACCAGGCACACGGAGCTCCAGAAGATGGAGGCCATGTAGTTCACCCGCAGGAACAGCTCGCCGAACCGCACCTTGGCGTGGGTCCGGAGCTGGTCGCGCAGCCGGGAGAGGATCAGCAGGCCGCCGTTGGCCCAGCGCTGCCGCTGGATGGCCAGCGAGCCGAAGTCCGGCGGGGTGGCGCTGTAGGCCAGCCGCTCCGGGTAGTTGAACAGCGTCCAGCCGTTGACCCGCAGATCGATGGTGGACTCGGTGTCCTCGATGACGGTCCGGTCCTGGATGTAGCGCCGGATCTCCCAGTCGCCCTCGTAGGCGACCTCGCAGATGTCGTCCAGGGCCTTCTTGCGGATGACCGCGTTGGCGCCCACCCAGAACGTGGCGTCGTAGTGGGTCATGCCCTGGTGGACGATGTGCTGGATGTCGGTGGTGGCGCCGGAGATGCGCTCGATCCGCGACGCCGAGCCGGGGTACGCGCTGTACGGCGTCTGTGCCACCGCGACCTTCTCGTGCGCGCCCTGTTCGAGCAGGTGCACCAGGCGCAGCGCGTACTCGGGCAGCAGCACGCTGTCCGCGTCCAGGGTCAGCACGTAGTCGGGGTCGGGGATGGTCAGCTCGCCCCGGCCGGGCGCGGCCGGCACCAGGGCGACGCCGAGCGGGGTGGCCACCTCCTGGAAGCCGCCGCCCATCAGGCCGATGTAGCTGTTCAGGTTCATCGCCTTGTTCGGCTCGCTGGACAGCGAGACGTACCGCTTGCGCTCGAAGCTGGTCACGGTGGCGTCGAAGGTGGCGAGCAGCCGCTTGTACAGCTGCGCCAGCCGCTCGACGGGCAGCGCGGTCCGGTCGTCGGCGCCGTCCTCCAGCGCCTCGGCGATCCGGCCCAGGTCCTCGGCCAGCGCGTTGACGATGTGCTCGACGAAGAACGTGTCGGTGTGGTCGACCATCTCCTGGCGGCGGCCCAGCCCGAAGAGCCAGCCGGCGGCGAACCGGTACTCGTCGGCCAGCTCGCGCATGTCGTCGACCGCGGCGATCCGTTCGTCGCGCTCGTCGAGGGACTGCTTGAACCTTTCGTACGCGCCGCTCACCCGCCCGAACGGCACGGCCAGCTCGGCCTCGATGGCGCCGGGCAGCGCGCGGGCGGCCACGAGCAGGTCGCGGGCGTTTCGCGTCTTCGGCTCGTGCGGGTCGTCGATGAGCAGCGTCACCCGCAGGCCCGGGTACTCCTGCAGGGCCGCGGTGAGCAGCGTGGTCCGGATGACCCGCTCGTCCTCCTGGTACGAGGGCACGAGCACGGTCATCGACGGCGTCTCGCCGGCCAGGAAGTTGTCCAGCACGATCCGTGGCGCCCGGTGGTGTGAGCGGCTGCGGTAGAAGAAGCCGATCCGGGTGATGAGGTACGCCGTGGCCGACGCGGCCAGGCCGGTGACGACGACCATGTACACGATCGCCTCGATGACCAGCCGCGCGCTGCTGGCGTGGCCGGCGATGAACTGCTGGATGATGGTGTTGATGATGTAGGCGGCCCAGACCGTGATGGTCAGCACGATCGCGAGCCGGCCGCGGGCGATGCGCCCCTCGGTGACGGGTGGCGGAACGAGCGGGTGCGGGGCGGAGCGCTTGTCGGCGCCCCATTGGCGCGGGGTGCGCTGCATCAGTCGTCCTTCGTCGCGGGGGGAGGTCGCCTTCCCATCGGCGGCGTACGGACGAGTCTTGAAGGTTTTCGCGGTCGAAGATCCTTCAGTCCGGGTACGGGCTGCCGATCCTTCTGCTCAGGGCCACCCCCGCCCAGCCCCGTGTGAAGGAGAGCCATGCCGACCAACGGCGCCACCCTGCCGTCCACGCGCCCGGACCCGCTCGCCGACCCCGGCTGGCAGGAACCCGAGGTTCCGGCGGAGCGGCTGTCCTGGTTGCGGCTCAGTTTCCTGATCCTGATGGTGGCCGCGCTGGGCGGCGGTGGCACGCTCGCGGTGCTGCACTTCCGGGACACCGCCGGCCCGACCGCGAAGTCGTGGGCCGTCCCGTACGTGGACGTCACGCTGACGCCAACCTTCGAGTTCCAGGACCCGGGCGTGAACCCGGCCCAGGATGTGGCGCTGGCCTTCGTGGTGGCCGACCCCAAGGACGGGTGCGCCCCCAGCTGGGGTGGCGCCTACACGATGGATGAGGCGGCGGCGTCCCTGGAGCTGGACCGCCGGATCAGCCAGCTGCGCGCCGGCGGCGGCAACATCATCCTCAGCCTGGGCGGGCTGACCAACAGCGAGCTGGCGGTGGCCTGCACCGATCAGGCGAAGCTGACCGACGCCTACCGGCAGCTGATCCGCCGCTACGACCTGGACACGCTCGACCTGGACGTCGAGGGCACCGCGGTGGCCGACCAGGCGTCGCTGACCCGGCGGGCCAAGGCGCTGGCCACCCTGCAGGCCGAGCGGGCGGCGGCCGGCAAGCCGCTGACCGTCTGGCTGACCCTGCCGGTGAGCCCGGACGGGCTGACCGCGGACGGGCTCGGCGCGGTGCGTACGACGCTGGAGGGTGGCGTCTCGCTGCGCGGCGTCAACGTGATGACCATGGACTACGGCTCGGCCAAGGGCACCGCCCCGGACATGCTGGAGCTCGGCACCCAGGCCCTGGAGGCCACCCACAAGCAGCTCACCGACCTCTACCTGCGGCTCGGCGTGCAGCTCACGTCCCCGCAGGTGTGGTCGCGGATCGGCGCCACGCCGATGATCGGCCAGAACGACGTGGACGCCGAGCGGTTCACCGTCGCCGACGCGCAGGGCCTGGCCCGGTTCGCCGTCGACAACGGCCTGGGCCGGGTGTCGATGTGGTCGCTGAACCGCGACGCCAAGTGCCGCGGCACCTTCACCAACGTCGTGGTGCACTCGAACACCTGCAGCGGCGTCGACCAGGACGCGCTGGCCTTCTCCCGGGTGTTCGCCGGCCTGCCCGGCAGCGCGGTCGGCACCTCGGCCCGCGACGCCGTCGAGATCCCCGACTCCGAGCCGGTGGCCGACGACCCGGAGACCAGCCCGTACCCGGTCTGGCGCCTCACCGCGCAGTACGTGAACGGCTACAAGGTGGTCTGGCACGGCGTGGTCTACGAGGCCAAGTGGACCAACCAGGGCAGCGACCCGTCCGAGGCCGGCGACTCGGCCACGCCGACACCGTGGACGGTCATCGGCCCGGTCAGCCCGACCGAGAAGGCGCCGGTGCCGACCCCGACCGTGACCGGCGTGAGCGAGGCCTGGGACTCGGAGAAGGTGTACGCCCACGGCGACCGTGTCCGGGTCGGCGACCTGCCGTACGAGGCCCGCTGGTCCACCAAGGGCGACGCGCCGTCGACCGACTTCCCCACCAACCCGGACGACCCGTGGAAGCCGCTGTTCGACGTGCCGGGCGAGCCGGTCGTGAAGTAGCCCGGGACACGGTCACCAGAACAGGTGCACGTTGTCCTCGCCCACGACGCGGATCGCGGTCGCGATGACCTCCGGTCCCAGCTGAGAGTTGTCGAGCCACACCTCGGCCCGCACACCCTGCTCGGCGGCGCGCCTCTGCATGAGGGCGAGTTGATTCGCCCATTTCTCCAGGTCCTTGGCCTTGGAGTTGCCGCCGACCGAGATGAAGTTGCCGTTCGGGCCGATGACGTCGACGTCAGTGACCTGCTGTTTGGTGTTCCCGTCCTGGTAGAGGAGGAGCCCCTGGCCGCCCGGCTCGGCCAGCACCGTGCCGCCGACCAGCTCCGCCACCGCCCGCTCGCGGTCGGCGCCCTTCGCGTCCTGGTCGTCGTTGAACTCCGGGAGCGCCCACTCCGGCAGGACACCGGTGAGGCCCCCGAGGGGCGCGCGGTCGATGACCGGCAGGGCCCGGGCCGGCGGCCCGCCCGCGCCCCTCGACGCGATCTGCGCGGCGACGCGGTCGAGCAGCTCGTTGATGATGGCGGCCATGTCCTCGACGAACTTCTGGGCCGTGCTCGCCGGGGCGAACAACTTGATCATCGCGTAGGGGAACTCGTTGACGTCGATGCTGTCGCTGATCTGGTCCTTGGCCCAGTAGACCGCGTAGGCGTACATCGCCGCGTACTCGCCCATGAAGGCCATGTCCTGGCCGGACCGGAGGGCCGCCGCGCGTACACCGTCGATCGTCCCCTTGTAATACCGGCCGACCTCATCGACCCAGGCCTGGGTGAGCCCGTCGTCGGCCGGAGCGCCGGCCGCCTGGAACGCGGCGGCGGCGTTCTTCCACGCGTTCGCTCCCTCCTCGACCATGTTCTCGTTGCTCACCGGCCACTCGGTGAACGGCCGGACATCCGTCCACAGCCCACTCCAGTCGATCGGCTGGGGAACCGGCATGGAGCGCTCCTCTCCGCCTCGTCACCGAGGACGCGCACCGGCGTTCGCTCCGCGCACGGCACTCATCGCGGCCTGAGCCGCGTCCTCCGCCTCCCGCGCCAGCCGGGCACTGTCGCGACCCACATCCGAGCGTTCCCGGAACCGTCGCGGAATCGACTCGCCGTCTCGGAGCAGGCGCCCCTCGCGATGCGAGTAGCCGCTGTAGAAGGCGTTGGCCAGCCGATCGTCACCGCGTGGTCCGACCGCCTCCCGCATCATCTCGATCGCACCGCGGTTGGCCTCCCACGCGTCGGACGCCTCCTGGCCGGCCTGGGCGACGTTGTTGGCGCCGGTGTAGACGTCGGCGGGGACGATGTTCCAGCCGGCCATCAGCGGCTCACCTTCTCCGCGGCGTCCCGCGCGGTGCTCACGATGGCGCCGGCCAGCCGGCGGGAGTCGCTGGGCCGGAAGACCCGGTCGTCCAGGGTCAGGCCGATCAACTCGCCGCGTCCACCGGCCGTGGCCGTGACCAGGCCGTCCGGCGAGGTTGCGGTCGCCGACGCCGAGCGGAGCCGGTCGCGTTCCCCGATCAGCGTCTCCCGGTAGGACGCGTAGTCGGGGCGTGCGGCCGCCGGCATGCCGTTCATCGGCGGCGATTGGGGCGGCCGGGCGAGGCAGCGGTCCAGCTCGGCCAGGGGCGGGTCGAACATCACGTCGACCGGCTCGCCCCGGCGGCGGCCGGTGAGCGGCCGGACCAGCTCGCCGGCCTCGGCCGCGGCGCGTCTTCCGGCTTCGCCGGCGGTGTGTACGACCTCGCGGGCGAGAGCGGCGCCGTCCGCCCGGCGCAGGACGTTCGGGTCCAGGCGTACGTCCCGCAGGTCGCCGCGCGCACCCACGACGACCCGGACCAGCCCGTCCGCCGACGTGACGGTGATGAGCATCTGCTCCAGGTCGCGGTGGATGGCGATCATCCGGTCGCGGCGCGCGGTGTCCGAGGCTCTCATGACCGCGAGTGTGCCGCGCCCGGCGGCCCCGCGCCGGCCGGATGTCACCAAGCGGCCAGCATGATCGGTCAGTAGAAGATCGGGCCGGGCGCGCCGCCACCGACCACCACCGGGTCGCCGTTCGTGGCGACCACCCGTACCCCTTCCGCCTCGAGTGACCGCGCCACCTGGAACCCGATCCCGCGGCTGCCACTGGTGACGAGCGCGCGCTTCCCGCTGAGCTGTAGGTCCATGTGTGCATGATCGCCCCGAGGGCGGGTACGCGACCATCGTGTCCATCACCACGCGCACGATCAACGCACGTCCCGAACGGGTGTTCGCCGTGCTGGCGGACGGCTGGACGTACAGCGACTGGGTGGTCGGGACCACCCACATCCGCGACGTCGACGCCGCCTGGCCGAAACAGGGGTCCCAGCTGCACCACAAGGCCGGCCCGTGGCCGGTGTCGCTGCACGACACGTCGACGGTGATCGCCGTGACACCGGAGTCATCGCTGACCCTCCGGGCCGGGCTGTGGCCGCTGGGCGAGGCCGAGGTGCGGATCACCCTGGAGCCCCTCGGCCCGGAGCGGACCCGCGTGGTCATGCGCGAGGAGTTCAAGGCCGGCCCGTTGCTGGGCCTGCGCAACAAGATCAACGACGTGGTCCTGCACCGCCGCAACATGGAGGCCCTGCGCCGGCTCGCCGACCTGGCCGAGCGACGGAACAGCTAGCCGCCCCACCGGCCGGTACTCTTCCCCGTCTATGCGATGGGGAATGGTGACGGCGCTGGCCGCCGGGTTGATGACGCTGTCCTCGTGCACGTCCACCCCACCACCTGCCCCGGCCCCGGGCGCCCTCAGCCCCCCTCGCCCTCGGTGTCGGCCGCGCCTCCGCCGCCCGGGCTGCTCCTCGCCGCCGCCCCGCTGTGGAGCCGGGAGTCGAGGTCAGGCGTTCCAGGTGCTCCGGGTAGCGAACCCGAACTTGGTGGCGACCACGACCTGGTCGCGGACCGGTTCCAGGGCGCGCCAGGCCATCGCGGGCGGGGTCACCTGGTGGTGGTGAAGCTGACGTCGGCCAGGTGGGGATCGGAGCTGACCGTGGTCCGGTTGCGGCCCTCGCGTTTGGCCGTGTAAAGGGCGGCGTCGGCGCGGGCCACCAGCTGGTCGGCGGTCTCGACGCCGGTCCACTGGGCCATGCCGGCCGAGAAGGCCTGGCCGTTCGGGGTGACCTCGCGCAGACGCTCCATGATCCCGTCGACCTCGGTCAGGCGGCAGCCGAGGATCAGGCCGAACTCCTCGCCGCCGTACCGGGCCACCAGGTCCTCGGACCGCAGCTGCCCGCGCCAGGCCACCGCCGCGCCGCGCAGGAGCTGGTCGCCGGCCTGGTGGCCGTGCTCGTCGTTGTACCGCTTGAAGTGGTCCAGGTCGATCAGCCCGACCAGCAGGGTGCGGCCCTGGCGGCGGGCGCCGGCCAGCCGCCGGTTCAGCTCGATGTCCCAGGCCCGGCGGTTGGGGATGCCGGTGAGGCCGTCGATGTAGGCCATCGCCTCGAGCTGGGTGGCCTGGTCCTGCACCGTGCGCACGAGCTCGACCATCCGGGCGATGACCAGCGCGAACACGACGACGCAGCAGATCGAGGCGGCCAGCCAGTCGACCCGGCCGCCGCTCGCCAGCCCGTCGACGACCAGCAGCACGGGGCTGATCAGGCAGCCCGAGCCGATCAGCAGCACCCGGGCCCGGGTGGCCTCTCCGGTGGCGATCGGGGTGCCGGTGCCGAAGGTGGCCATCGAGGGGTGCAGCGCGGCCCCGCCGAGCAGCAGGGTGGCCAGCACGAACAGGGGAGCGGTGCTGTCGCTGTGGATGCCGTGGCTGTTCTGCCACACCCACATGATGTGGCCGGCGGCCAGCGCCAGCAGGGACGCGGTGAGCTGCCAGAACGCGGCGCCGCGCCGGGCCGACGAGGTGAAGAACCGGATGAACGCGGCCAGAACCATCAGATCGGCCAGCGGGTACGCCATGGTCACCAGCCGGGTCACCGGTGGCATGCCGCCGAGGTGGACCAGATCCTGCAGGAACAGCAGCCACACGCCGAGGCCGAGCCCGACCGTGACGATCAGCGTGTCCAGGATGCCGGCCCGGTCGTGCCGCCAGGACAGGCCGCGGATCAGCATCATCAGGCCGGCCGCCAGCAGCGGATATTTGAGCAGCCAGAAAAGGTCGGACAGCGACGGGTACGGTACGAAGCCGTGCTGGATGTTCCAGGTCAGGACCAGGTTGCCGGCCAGGTCGGCCAGCGCCGAGCCGGCCAGCAGGAGGAACGGCGGCTTCCTCGAGACGGTGAGGACGGCGGCACAGGTGAGCACCGAGACGCTGGCCGTTACCACCGTGGCGAAGAGCGAGTCCTGGGGTACGAAGGCGCGTGTGGCCGTGAGCGCGACGGAGAGCGCGCACCAGCCGAGCCAGAGGTAGGTCACCTCTCCCTGATCGGCAGGACTCCCCGAAGCCGTAGCCGGTTGCCAGAGATTGTCTGACGATCATATAATCCGGCGGTGCAGAGGTGGCAGGTGGTGATCGTCCGGTACGGCACCCGGCAGACGGTCCGGAGCGACGTCTACCTCAATCATCACCTCTACGGCGAGCCGGACGGCCCGATCGGCATGGACTACTTCTTCTGGGTCCTGCGCGGCGCCGGCCGGACGATCGTGGTGGACACCGGCTTCTCCGCGGCGGGCGGCGCCAACCGGAAGCGCACCACGCTGATCGAGCCGGCCGCCGCCCTCGACGCGCTCGGCGTCGACCGGGCCACCGGCCCGCCGGTCGTGGTCACCCACGCGCACTACGACCACATCGGCAACCTCGGCCTGTTCCCGATGTCACCGGTGTCGATCGCGCGGGCCGAGTACGACTTCTGGACCGGCCCGTACGCCAACCGCACCCTGCTGCACCACTCGGTCGAGGACGACGAGATCGCCCACCTGAGGCAGGTCGAGAGCGAGGGTCGCCTGCGCCCGTTCGCCGACGAGGCCGTGCTCGCCCCGGGCGTCCGGCTGATCCGGCTCGGCGGGCACACGCCGGGCCAGACCGTCGTGCTCGTCGACACTTCCGCCGGCCCGGTCCTGCTCGCCTCCGACGCGGTGCACTACTACGAGGAGTACCAGCGCAGCATGCCGTTCACCCAGGTGGCCAACCTGATCGACATGTACGCCGGGTTCGAGCGCATCCGCGGCATGGTCGACTCGGGCGAGGTGCGCTACCTGGTCCCCGGCCACGACCCGGCCACCCTGGCGCGCTTCGGCGGGACCGACGGCACCTATGCGACGATCGGGGAGGCACCATGAGGATCGGATTCGCCGGGCTCGGCAACATGGGCGGCCGGATGGCCACCTGCGTGGTCAAGGCCGGTCAGGACGTGCTGGGTTACGACGTACGGCCGGAGAACGTCATCGCCGCGGGCGCGACGGCCGCGGCCTCGATCGCCGAGGTGACCGAGGGCAGCGACATCCTGCTGCTCTCGCTGCCGGACAGCACCGTGGTCGAGGCGGTGGTCCTGGGTGACGACGGGGTCCTGGCCCATGCCCGCGAGGGGCAGATCGTCGTCGACCTCTCCACGGCTGCGCCGGATTCCACCGTACGCATCCACGCCCTGCTCGCCGAGCGCGGCGCGGCCTATCTCGACGCGGGCATCTCCGGCGGGGCCGCCGCGGCCGAGAAGGGCGCGCTGACCCTCATGGTCGGCGGCGACGACGAGCCGCTGGCAACCGCCCGCCCGGTGCTGGACCTGTTCGCCGGCCACATCTTCCACTGTGGACCGAGTGGTTCCGGGCACACGGTCAAGCTGCTCAACAACTTCCTCAACGCGATCGCCCTGTCGGCCACCGCCGAGGTCATGGTCGCCGGCAAGAAGGCCGGCCTCGACCTGGCGACCCTGCTGGCCGTGCTCAACGCCGGCTCGGGCGTCAACTTCGCCACGCTCAACCGGTTCCCGAAGATCATCCACGGCGACTACCTCAAGGGCGGGCTCACCAACAGCCTCATGCTCAAGGACGTCAACCTGTACGTCGAACTGGTCGCCCGGCTGGGCGTGGCCAGCCTGAACGCGGCCGGCCCGGTGGCCAGCTTCGGGATGGCGCGGGCGCTCGGCTACGCCGACGAGATCAGCAACACGGTCGTCGACGCCATCGGCGACCTGTCCGGCGGGGTACGGCTGCACACGCGAGAGGAACCCGGAGCATGAGGATCGTCCACGGCCGGGCCGACGGCCGGGCCTCGGAGCGGCGCGCCACGGTCACCGGTGACGTGTGGTTCGACCAGGTGCTGCCCGCGACCGACGGGACCACGATCGCCACGGTGTTCTTCGCGCCCGGCGCCCGGACGTTCTGGCACAGCCACGAGAACGGCCAGATCCTCCAGGTGCTCAGCGGGCGCGGCCTGATCTGCCCGGACGGCGAGACACCGCAGCCGATCCAGGCCGGTGACACCGTGTGGGTGCCGCCGGGGGAACGGCACTGGCACGGCGCCGCGCCCGACTCGTTCATGTCGCACACCGCGATCTCGCTGGGGGAGACCCGCTGGGCCGAGGAGGTCACCGGTGACTGAGGCGACGATCGGCTTCGTCGGCCTCGGCAACATGGGCCTCCCGATGGCGACCCGGCTGGTGACAGCGGGCTACCAGGTCGCCGGGTACGACGTCTCACCCGCGGCGGGGCAGGCCCTGTCGGACGCCGGCGGGGTCTACCGCGACGACCTGCGGGACGCCGTCGCGGGCAGCACGGTGGTGATCCTGATGCTGCCCAACTCGGACGTCGTCGAGGCGGTCGTCCATGACCGGGGCTTCGACCCGCCGGCCGGGACGACGGTCATCGACATGAGCTCGTCGGAACCCCTGCGGACCCGGGCGCTGGCCGAGGAACTGGCGGGCCGGAAGGCGACCCTCATCGACGCGCCGGTCTCGGGCGGCGTGAAGGGCGCGATCAACGGCAGCCTCACCATCATGGCCGGCGGCGACACCGGTGACATCGAGCGCGTGACACCGATCCTCGGGCACCTCGGGAAGGTCACCCGCGCCGGCGACGTCGGCAGCGGCCACGCCGTCAAGGCGCTCAACAACCTGCTCTCCGCCACCCACCTGCTCGCCACCAGCGAGGCGATCCTGGCCGGCGAGAAATTCGGCCTCGACCCGGCCACCATGCTGCAGATCTTCAACGGCTCCAGCGGCCGCAGCGGCTCCACCGACAACAAGTGGCCCAACTTCATCCTGCCCGGCACCTTCGACTCCGGCTTCGGGCTGCGGCTGATGCTCAAGGACATGCGCATCGCCACCGGCCTGGCCGACCAGGTGGGCGTACCCGATCCTCTCGGTCATGCCGCGGTTGAGCTGTGGGCGCGGGCGGCCGAGGCCCTGGACGCCGGCGCCGACCACACCGAAATCGTGAACTGGCTGCGAAAGGACGACTCCCGGTGACGCTGACCGCACGGCAGGAAGAGATCAAGGCCGAGTTCATCCGGGTCCGCGGGGCCTGGAGCGAGACCTGGGACGGTGTGCTGCGCCTGGACCCCGAGTTCCTGATGGCGTACCTCAACTTCTCGGCCGTGCCGTGGCGCAAGAACCACCTCGACGACAAGGTCAAGGAGTTCGTCTACATCGCCATCGACGCGAACGCCACCCACATGTACCTGCCCGGCGTGCGCCAGCACATCAGGGCGGCACTGAAACTGGGCGCCACCCCGCCGGAGATCATGGAGGTGCTGGAGCTGTCCGCGACGCTCGGCATCCACGCGATGAACATCGGCGTACCCATCCTGGTCGAGGTCCTGGCGGAGAAGGGCCTGCGCAACGGGCCGGCGCCGCTCGACGACCACCAGGAGCGGCTCAAGGCCGAGTTCACCCGCACGCGCGGCTACTGGCACGCCTTCTGGGACGAGATGCTGGAGCTCGACCCGGAGATGTTCGAGGCGTACACGGAGTTCTCGTCGGTGCCGTGGCGCTCGGGCACCCTCGAACCGAAGGTGAAGGAGTTCGTCTACATCGCCTTCGACACCGCGGCCACCCACCTCTACACCAAGGGCCTCAAGCTGCACATCGAGAACGCGATCGGCTACGGCGCCACGCCGCAGGAGATCCTCGAGGTGATGGAGATCGCCGCCGTGCTCGGCATCCACGGCGTCACCGCGGCCGCGCCCATCCTGCTCGAGGAGATGTCCGCCGCCGGGGTGAGCGCGCCCGCCATCGAGCGGTGACGCTCGTCGGCGATGTCGACCTGTCCCGGCGCATCGAACGGGCCGAGACCGTGTTCATCACGGCCGGCGCCGAGGCGGCCCAGCGCCGGGCCACCCTGGTCCGCTGAGTCGCTATCGCCGCAGGTGCGAGGGGGTGGCGCCCCACCAGCGGCGGCACGAGCGGGTGAGCACGGCCGGCTCGGCGAAACCCAGGCGGGCGCTGATCTCGGCGAACGGCCGGTCGGTGGCGAGCAGCGTGCGCGCCTCGGCGCGGCGGACGCAGTCGAGGATCTCGGCGAAGGTCAACCCCTCGTCGGCCAGGGTGCGCTGCAGGGTGCGGGGATGAACCGCGAGGGTACGGGCGACATCCGCCAGCGCCGTCGACCGGGAGCCGAGCCGCTCGCCCAGAACATGACGCACGCGCCAGGCGAAGTCGGAGTGGGACGGGTGGCCGGACAGCACGCCGGCCGGGAGGCGCAGCAGCGCGGCGGGCCGGCGGAACCGCACCTTGGCCCCGAAGGCCTGGCCGTAGCGGTGGGTGGCCTCCTCGGGCGCGCCGGGCAGGTCGACCGAGCGCGGCCCGTAGTCGCCGGCCAGCTCACGAAGCGCGACGTGGAGGCCGTGCAACGAGGCGGTGGCCCGGGCGTCGGGGCGGCGGAGCCGCAGGCCGACCACCCGCCGCGCGCCCTCCGGATCGTCGATCACCGAGAACAGCGGTCCGCATCGGGCGGTGAGTTCCTCGGCGACGGTCGGCACCGGGCTCAGGGTACGCCGGCTGTGACGAACAATCTGTCGCCCTCGATCAAGGCCGATCGTCGCCCCGGTCCGTAGCGTCGCCCCGGTGAACGAGACCGAGGTGATCATCGTCGGCGCCGGGCCGGTCGGGTTGTTCCTGGCCGCCGAGCTCCGGCTGGCCGGTGTCCAGACGGTCGTGCTGGAGCAGCGCGCCGACCCGTCGCCGCATCCGAAGGCGCTCGGCCTGCACGCCCGTACCCTCGAGCAACTCGCCATGCGCGGGCTGATCGACCCGTTCCTGGCCCACGGCGTCCCGGTGTCGCAATGGCACTTCGGCTTCCTGCCGCAGCGGCTCGACCTGAGCCGGCTGGACAGCCCGTACCCCTTCATGCTGGCCTTCCCGCAGCACCGCACCGAGGCCGTCCTGCAGGAGGTGGCGCTGGCGCGGGGCGCGGACATCCGGCGGGGTCACCGGGTCACCGAGGTCGCCGACACCGGTGACCAGGTGCAGGTCACGACCGCGGCCGGCGAGCACTTTGTTACCAACTGGTTGGTAGGTACGGACGGCGCCGGGAGCACGGTGCGCAAGCTGGCCGGGATCGGCTTCCCGGGCACCGACGCCGACACGTACGCCTACCTCGGCGACGTGCGCGCCACCACCCCGCCGCCACCCGGCTTCGGGGTGCAGAACGAGCGCGGCGCCCTGATCGTCGCGCCACTGCCCGGCGGCCTGTTCCGGTTCACCGGAACCGACCCCCTCGCCACCGAGACCCCGACCCTGGAGTCGTTGGAGGAGACGGTCTTCCGCATTTCCGGGCAACGGTTCGGCCTGCATGACCCGGCCTGGCTGAGCCGCTTCGGCAACGCCACCCGGGTGGCCTCGGAATACCGCCGCGGCCGGGTCCTGCTGGCCGGCGACGCCGCCCACATGCACTTCCCGGCCGGCGGTGTCGGCCTCAACCTGGGCCTGCAGGACGCCATGAATCTGGGCTGGAAGCTCGCCGACGTGATCCAGCAGCGGGCCGGCGCCGACCTGCTGGACACCTACCACGCCGAGCGGCGCCCGTGGGCCCTCGACGTCGCCGGGCACACCCTCGCCCAGACCGCCCTGATCACCGCGACCACCCCCACCGGGCAGGCGCTGCGCACGGTGCTCAGCGACGCGCTGGCCACTGTGCCCGAGCTGTCGCTGCTCTGGGCCCGGCGCCTGGCCGGCCTCGACGTCCACTACGGCGATCAGCCTCCGGCGGGCACGAGGGTCGCGGCCACGGGCGACGCGTTGCTCGACGGCCGCCCGGCCCGCATCGACGTGCCCGGCCTGGGCGAGGTGGCCGTCCGCCCGGACGGCTACGTCCAGTGACTCCCATCTCGACGTAGACGGTTCGGCCGGGCCGCCGAGATTCACGGCGTAGACCGTCCGGCCGGGCCGCCGAGATTCACGACGGCCGTGATCGAGAACACGACCGGAGCGGTGAACTTCGGGCCCGCGATGGAGTTCGATAGAACCATGACCTCTGAACGGCGCCTGATGATGGTGCACGCCCACCCGGATGACGAGTCGAGCTCGACCGGAGCGACCCTCGCCCGGTACGTGGATGAAGGCGCCCAGGTCACGCTGGTCACCTGCACGCTCGGTGAAGAAGGCGAGATCCACGTGCCCGCGCTGGCCCAGCTGGCCGCCGACCAGGCCGATCAGCTGGGCGGCTGGCGCCTGGCCGAGTGGGAACGCGCCTGCGCCGAGCTCGGCGTGACCGACCGCCGGTTCCTCGGCGGCGCCGGCCACTACCGTGACTCCGGCATGATCGGCCTGGAGAGCAACAAGCACCCGCGGGCGTTCTGGCAGGCCGACCTGGAAGAGGCCGCCCGCGTGTGCCTCGAGGTGATGCGCGAGGTGCGGCCGCAGGTTCTCGTCACCTACGACGACAACGGCCTGTACGGCCACCCCGACCACATCCAGGCCAACCGGGTCGCGATGCGGGCGGCCGAGCTCGCCGACGAGGAGGGGTTCGGGCCGGCGAAGATCTACTGGACCGCGATGCCGTTCTCCTATCTCGAGCGCACCCTGGTCGAGTTCCGCGCGTTCGGCGACCCGTCCTTCGACGACTTCGGACGCGTCGAGGACCTGCCGTTCGGCCGGCCGGACGAGGAGATCGACGTCTGGATCGCCGGCACCGCCTACGCGGCGCGCAAGAAAGCCGCGCTGGCGGCGTACGCGTCCCAGATCCCGGCCGGCTCGCCGTTCGTGTCCTCGACGGCGGATGACTGGCTGGCCGCCGAGCACTACGTCCTCGTCAAGGGCGAGCGCGGCTCGAAGGACGACCTGTTCGGTTAGGGCTGTTTCACGCCGCGGCCCTGGCCGGGCCATGAAACAGGCCCTCAGTCACTTGTAGAGCAGGTGGCCCGCTGTCGTGCCGACCAGGCGGCGGATGTCGTCCTCGCTGACGCCGGCGTCGAGCAGGGCTCGGACGGCACGACGGTAGAGGGTGACCGGCAGCGGGTTGGTCTTCTGGCCCGAGTCGGAGCAGAGGATGGTGCGTTCGACGCCGACCTCCTTGATGAAGGTCAGCAGCTCGCCCAGGTCGCGGCGGCGTTCCGGCTTGCCGAAGTACATGATGACCTCGTGCTCGATGGTCACGCCCTGCTCGGCCCAGGCCACCGCCTGCTGGACGTCGGCGCCGACGACGAAGACCGGGTGGTTGACCAGGATCCGGTCGACGCCCGCCTCGAGCGCCGCGTCGATCAACTTCTGAGCTTCGGGTACGCCCAGATGGCCGCACGTGAGGACCGCGTGTTCCGCCGCGATCACGTCGAGGATGTCGCGTACCTCGGGGAGGACGTCACCGGTGTCATCCAGGATCGAGATGACCTCGTTGGGGCGCAGGTCGACCTCGGGGGTGGGGAAGCCGGTGTCGTGGTGCTCGTGGTGGGAGATGTGCGCGGCCGACGAGAGGGTGGGGAACCAGACCATCCGGCCGCCCATCCGCAGGGCCAGTTCGACCGCGTACGGGTTGAGGCCACCGACCGTGCGATTGAGCGCGACCCCTCCGTACACCTCGGTCGAAAGGTCTTGAAGCCCCGCGGTTCGCAAGGCCAGGATGTCGGTCACCATGCTGTGGTGGTGCGACTTGGCGACGATCGCCCGGAAGCCGACCGACGCGGCGTCGCGGGCGGCGTCGAGGATGCTCATCCGGCGCGGGAACGGGCTCGGGCCGGGGTGCTGGTGCAGGTCGACCGCGCCGGCCAGCAACGCGTCCGCCTCCGGGTCCGGAATCCTGCGGTCCTCGTCGGCGTCCAGGTTGAACGGGTAGTCGACGTCAGTCATGAGGGGATCCCTTTCAGTTGGTGACGAGGACCTGGTCCTCGGGGCGCCAGTGGGCGACGACCTTGGCGCCGGGGTCGACCGCGGCGGGGGCGCCGACGGGCAGCACGGCACAGCCGACCGAGTCGTCGCCGTAGGACAGCTCGAGCCGGTAGTAGGTGCCGTAGAACGAGACATCGGTGACCGTGGCGTCCTCGGTGACGTCGCCGGCCGGCACGGACTCGGGCGAATCGGCGACGTGCAGGCGCTCCGGCCGTACGATCAGCGTCTGATCCGGCCGGTGGAACACATTGGACTCGCCCAGGAACCGGGCCACGAACTCGGTGGGGGGCCGGTGGTAGAGGTCGGCCGGCGTGCCGATGGCCACGATCTTCCCGTGGTTGAAGATGGCGATCCGGTCGGACAGGGTCATCGCCTCGTCCTGGTCGTGGGTGACGAAGACGAAGGTGAGGCCCAGCTCGTCGTGCAGCCGCTTGATCTCGCGCTGCAACGACTGGCGCAGCTTGCGGTCGAGCGCGCTGAGCGGCTCGTCGAGCAGCAGCACGCTGGGGGAGAAGACCACCGCACGGGCCAGCGCGACCCGCTGCTGCTGGCCGCCGGAGAGCTCGTGCGGGCGGCGGTGGTCCATGCCGGTCAGGTCGACCAGGTCGAGGGCCTGACCGACCAGCCGGGCCGTCTCGGCGGCCGGCACCTTGCGTTCGCGCAGCGGGAAGGCCACGTTCTGGGCGACCGTGAGGTGCGGGAACAGCGCGTAGTTCTGGAACACCATGCCGAAGTTGCGCTTGTGCGGCGGTGTCCGGGTGATGTCCTTGTCGTTCAGGCGGACCCGGCCGGCGGTCGGCTCGGTGAAGCCCACGATCATGTTGAGCGTGGTGGTCTTGCCGGAGCCGCTCGGGCCCAGCAGGGTGATGAACTCGCCCGGCTGGATGTCGAGGTCGATGTGGTCGACCGCCGGGGTGCTCCCGTACGTCTTGACCAGGCCGGTCAGCTCGACCCGGCCGCCGGCGGCGCTGATCGGTGAGCTCATGCTTTGCCTCGCTTCCGGCCGGAGCCGCGGATCTGCGCGAACAGGATGGGAACACTGACCAGGACGACCATCAGGCTGGAGGCGGCCGAGATGGTCGGGTCGATCTGCACGGTGACGCTGTTGAACATCTGCACCGGCAGCGTGATCGCGCCCGGCGCCTGCAGGAACAGGGCGATGACCACCTCGTCGAGCGACGTTACGAAGGCCAGCACGGCGCCGGACAGGATGCCGGGCATGACCAGCGGCAGCGTGACCCGCCGGAAGGCCGAGGACGGGCTCGCGCCGAGCACCGCGGCCACGTGCGGCAGAGCTGAGTCCATGCCCTGCAGCCGGGCGGTCACCGCGATCACCACGAACGGGATGGCCAGCGCGGTGTGGGCCAGGATGATGCCGATCAGCGTGCCGTTCAGGCTGAGCCGCAGGAACGCCGAGAAGACGACCAGGGCGACCAGGATGTGCGGCACGATCATCGGCGACAGCAGGAACCCGTTGGCGGCGCCCCGGATCCGGGGGTTCAGCCGGGTCAGCCCGAAGGCGGCCAGAGTGCCCAGGATGGTCGCGAAGATCGCCGTGTAGAGGCCGGTCTGGAGCGTGTTGAGGATCGCCGCGACCCATTCCGGCGAGGTGAACAGGTTCTCGTACCAGCGCAGCGACCAGCCCTGCGGCGGGAACTGGAAGGTCTGCGCCGAGGAGAAGCTCATCGGGATGACGACCAGGGTGGGCACGGCCAGGATGACGGCGACGACCGTCGTGTGTACGCGTAACCAGGGCCGCACCACGCCGCGGGAACCGCCGGCCCGCGTGGGCGTCGTGCCCGCGGCGGCGGCCGAGAGTGACGAACCGGCGAGGCGGCGGCTCAGGCCGAGCACGACCAGCGTCACCACGAGCAGGAACATGCCCATCGCGCCGGCCCCGCCGAAGTCGAGCAGTTCCCTGGTGCGGATGTTGATGACCTGGGCGATCATCGCGGTCCGGCTCGACCCGAGCAGGGCCGGCGTCACGTAGAAGCCCAGGGCCAGCACGAAGACCAGCGACATGCCGGCCACCACGCCGGGCGTCGAGAGCGGCAGGTAGACCCGGCGGAAGGCCCGCGTCCGGGGCGCGCCCAGGCTCTGACCGGCCGCCACCAGCCGGCCGTCGATCTGCTCCATCGCGCTGTACATCGGCAGCACCAGGAACGGCAGCAGCACCTGGGTCATCGAGATGCCGACCGCCAGCGTGGTGCCGAGCAGCGTGACGTCGCCCAGCCCGAACAGGCCGAGGAACTTCTGGATCACGCCGCCGTCCTGCATCAGGACCATCCAGGCGAAGTTGCGAGCCAGCATGCTCGTCCAGAACGGGATGAGCACCACGGTCACCAGCACGGCGCGCATGGCCGGTCCGGACAGGGTCATCGCGTACGCGTACGGGTAGGCCAGCAGCACGCCGACGACGGCGACCACCAGCGCCACCAGCAGCGTCCGGCCCAGCACCCGCAGCGTGTAGCCGTCGGTGAACAGCGAGGCGTAGTTGCCCAGGCCGGGTTCCGGCTCGGTGAAGCTGTCGCCGACCACGCTCAGCAGCGGCACCACGAACAGGACGACCAGGGCCACCAGGGCCGGCAGGAGCAGCAGCCAGCCGCTGCCCCTGAACCGGGCGAGCCAGGGCGCCCTGGCCGTGACTGTCGTGACCGACATCCGTCAGCCAACCTTCCAAGCGGTCCAGCGCTTGACCAGCGCGTCGGTGTTCTCGATCCACCATTGCTTGTCCTGCTCGACCGTGGTACCGCGATCGGGCAGGAAGGCGTTGAACACCTTCTGCTGGTCGGTGTAGCCGACCGAGTCGAGGTCGATGTCGGCGCGGGCGGGCGCGGTGCCGGTCAGCTTCGCGTACGCCTTGGACTGCTCCGGCTCGGTGACGAAGGCCAGCATCCGCTGGGCCAGGGCCTTGTGCGGCGCGCCCTTGGGGATCACCAGCACGCCGATGTCGGTGGTGTTGAAGTCCCACACCGGCACCAGGTTGGCGCCGCTCTGCTTCGAGACGATCGTCCGCGCGGTGACCGTCAGGGTCATGCTGGCCTGCTTGTCGACCATCATCTGCTGGATGGCGCCGTAGCTGGCCGCGAAGACCAGGTTGCTCTTGATCGTGTCGATCTTCTTCAGCGCCCGCTCGACGTCCAGCGGGTAGACCTGCGCCGCCGGCACCCCGTCGGCGACCAGTGCGGCCTCCAGCAGGCCGGCCTTCGGGTAGTCGTAGACCACCCGCTTGCCCGGGAACTTCTTCACGTCGAAGAAGTCCTTGATGGTGGTCGGCTTCGCGCCGGAGAACATGTCGGCGTTGTAGCTGAAGATGTTGGCGTACCGGTAGGTCGGCACGAAGCAGTCGCCGGTGGTGCCCTCGGGGAACTTGGCGCGGTCGAGGGCCGGGTCGTCCAGCTTCTCGAACAGCTCGCCGCAGTACGCGCCGGCGTAGATCCAGCTCATGTTGGCCAGGTCCCAGATGGTCTTGCCGGAGGTGACCATGGTGCGCACCTGGGCCTGCTCGGCCGGGCTGATGTTGGTGAACGCCGTGCCGTTCTTGGCGGTGAACGGCTGCTGGAGGGCCTTCTTCTCGTCCTCCTGGAACTGGCCGCCGGTGCTGGCCCAGGTCAGCTTGTTGTCGTCGGCGCCGCCGCTGCCGGAGTCGCCGCCCACGCCGCACGCCGACAACACCAGGGAGGCCGCGGCCAGCACGGCCACGATTCGATAGGTCTTCATCTGCATCGCCTTTGATCTTGCGCAGGGTTGGTGTCAGTCGAGGGGCTGAGTCAGCTGAGGGGCTGAGCTAACCGAGGGGCTGTGCCATGCGCCGGCTGATCGTCTCGGCGCCGGCCCGCAGGGCGAGGGCCACCGGGCTGTCGGTTCCCTCGGGTACGAACTGAGTGATGTCGACGACGGCCAGGGTCGCGACGACCTGGCCGGCGGGATCGCGGACCGGAACCGCCACGGCGCTGATCCCGTCCTTGAGGCTCGGGCGGACCGAGACGCCGGTCTCGCGAACCGCGGCCAGCTCGGCCTCGGTCGCGGTCGTGGGCGTCGCGCCCTGCCCGAACCGGTAGTAGGACCGGTCCTTGAAGGCCCAGAAGACGACCGTCTGCGCCGCGTTCGGCCCGAGCTGGCTGCCGACCGCGATCGAGACGTGCGCCGTGCGGCTGCGGTCCTCGCGCACCCGCGCCACCACGGGACAGGTGCCGTTCCACACGCTGAGGACGACCGTGTGCCGCAGGCGGGCGCCGAGGTCCTCGAGCACCGGGCCGGCCAGGTCGACGATCCCCAGCCGGGACAGGGCGAGGGTGCCCAGCTCGGCCAGGAGGACCCCGAACTCGTACCGGTTGCGGTCGCGGCGCCGCAGGAGACCGTGGTTCTCCATGGACGCCAGATAGCGGTGGGCGGTGGACTTGCCGACACCCAGTTCCTCGGCGGCCGACACCAGGTCGATCGTCTCGTTGCCGGCGAGCAGCCGGAGCAGCTGGACGACCCGGGCCACGACCTGAAGGTCACCGCTGGCGATCTCCATGGGCACCTCCCTGACTGTCGTCGCCCGTCCCGCATTCCGGGGCGGCCGTCCATCTATCCGGTATTCGAGGAATCTAGGTGATCTCTCCCGACGCCTGTCAAGGGTCGAGCAAGATTTCCGCCGTAAGTCCCAGTTGTTAAATGATGCTGGTGGCTGATTGTATGATTGGCCTACAATCCTTGGCTAGTGGTCGGGAGGCAGAACATGCGCGGACTTGCCGGCAGGGTCGCGGTCGTGACGGGTGCGGCCGGTGGGATCGGCGCGGCCACGGCCCGGCGGCTGGCCGAGGAGGGCGCGAACGTCGTCGCCGTCGACCTCGATCTCGACCGGGTCCGTGACCTCGCCGCGTCGCTGCCGTCCCCGTCGATCGGAGTTCGCGCCGACGTGTCGGCCGAGGACGAGGTGGCGGCGTACGTCGAGGCGGCCGTGGCCCGCTTCGGGCGCATCGACCTGCACCACCTCAACGCCGGCATCCCGGGCTCGTTCGCCACCCTGCCCGACCTGCCGGTGGCCGAGTTCGACCGGGTGATGGCGGTCAACGTGCGCGGCGTGTTCCTCGGGGTGCGGGCGGCGTTCCGGCAGTACGCGGCTCAGGGGAGCGCCGGCAACATCGTCCTCACCGGCTCGATCGGCAGCCTGCGGGGCAGCGCCGACCTGCTGGCGTACCAGACCTCCAAGCACGCGGTGGTCGGCCTGCTGCGCGGCGCCGCGATGTACGGCGGCCCGCTCGGCGTACGCGTCAACGCCGTCGCTCCCGGCATCGTGCCCACCGACCTCTTCGCCGCCACACCGGACGTGGCCGGCGGCAAGGACGACATGTCACGCCGCGCGAGCAGCACCCCGCTGCGCCGGGCCGGCACCGGCGAGGACGTGGCCGGCGTGGTGGCGTTCCTGCTCTCCGACGACGCCGCCTACATGACCGGCGAGCTGGTCTCGGTGGACGGCGGCGCGAGCATCGTCAGCACGGTCCGCCCGTCCGGTGGCGCCGGCGCCTGGAACTTCGAGGCGTACGACCGCGCGCTCTACGGCTAGGCGCGGCCGACCGTCAGGTCCGGGCCGGCCGCGGGCTCTCGTCCAGCAACAGTTCGTGCAGCTCGGCCGAGGCGGCGGCCACCTGGTCCAGGTGGGCGTTGTGCCCGAAGGTGCGGGGGCGGGGGATCGGCACCTCGACGACCTTGTTCAGGCGGCCGGGACGGGAGCTGAGCACGGCGACCCGGTCGGCCAGCAGCACGGCCTCCGAGATGGAGTGGGTGACGAACACGATGGTGGTGCCGAGTTCGATGTGGATGCGCTGAAGTTCGACCGCCAGTTCCTCGCGGGTGAGCGCGTCCAGCGCCGAGAACGGCTCGTCCATGAGCATGACCTTGGGGTTCTGGATCAGCGCCCGGCACAGCGCGACGCGCTGCTGCATGCCGCCGGACAACTCGTGGGGCTGCCGGGTGGCGAAACCGGCCAGGCCGGTCATCTCCAGCAGCCGCTCGGCCTGGCCGCGGGACCCGGCCCGGCTCCCGCCGAAGATCTCGATCGGGAGCAGCACGTTGTCCAGCACCGAGCGCCAGGGCAGCAGGGCGGGCCGCTGGAACACCATGGCCACGTCCCGGCGTGGTTCCGTGACGATGTCGCCGGCCACGGTCACCGAGCCGGAGCTCGGTGTGAGCAGCCCACCGATCACCCGCAGCAGGGTCGACTTGCCACAGCCGGACCGGCCGATGACGGCCAGGAACTCCCCGGCCGCGATGTCGAGGTCGATGTCCTTGAGGGCCTCGACGCGGCCGCGCCGGCCACGGAAGGTCTGAGACACGGCGTCGATGCGAATCATGCGGATGCTCCCGGTGACGGATGGTCGCTCACGATGAGATGGCCCGTGCCCACGGGGCCAGCAGCCGCTCGAGCGCGGCGACGACATAGAAGAGCACGACCCCGGCGACGGCGAGAAGGACCAGGGCGGCGAAGGCCAGCGCGGTGTCCGAGTTGGCGCCCGAGCCGACGATGACCGAGCCCAGCCCGTGGTCGGGGCTGACCACCTCGCCGATGACGGCGCCGATGATGGCCAGCGGGGTCGCCACCTTGATCCCGACGAAGGTCTGCGGAAGCGCCCAGACCAGCCGGATCTTCACGAACGTCTGCCACCACGAGGCCTTGAGCGACCGCGCGAGCTCGGCCAGGTCGGCCGGGGTCGAGGTCAGTCCGGCCATGGTCGACACGATGATCGGGAAGAAGCTGACCAGCACGACCATGACGATCTTGGGTGCGTTGCCGAAGCCCATCCAGACCAGCAGCAACGGGGCGAGGGCGACCTTGGGGATGGCGTTGACCGCCGCCAGCAGCGGCATCGTCATGCGTTCCACGGTCCGGGAGGCGGCCAGGATGATGGCCAGGCCGAGGCCGCCGGCGACCGCGAGCCCGAACCCGATCAGCACGCGCTGGAAGGTTGTCCACATCTCGTCGGCCAGGTATCGCGGGTCGCGCAGCATGGCGTCGAGCACGTCCATGGGAGACGGCACGTAGAACGGGTCGATGTCGAGGACCGCGGTCAGAAGCCACCAGAGACCGACCGCCAGAACCGCGCCGAGCACGGGAAGCACGCCGTTGTTCCAGGTCATGGAGAGCCGGGAGTCGGCGTCCGTGTTCGTCATGAGGTCAGCTCCGTCGATGTGGGGCAGGGCGTGGCCCGCAACGCGGGGCGGTTCGACCGCCGGCCGCCGCGTTGCGGGCCACAGTGAATCAGGACTTCTTGATGAAGCTGAAGTCGGCCACCTTGTCGGGGGTGAGGCCCGCGGGCATCAGCCCGGCCGCCTGGACGGCCGCGATGCTGCGGGTCACCCGCTCCTCGTCCATGTAGCCGATCGGTCCGGCGTTGGGCGGGGTCACGTAGGGCTTCATCGCGTTGATCTCGCCCTTGGCCGCCGGGACGAGCGCGGTCGGCTCGGCCTTGTTCAGGATCGCCGCGGCCTCGTCCGGGTTGTCGATCGTGTACTGCAGGCCCTTCATGGCCGCTCCGACGAAGCGCTGGACCAGGTCGCGGTCCGACGAGATGAGCCCCGGCTTGGTGATGATCGCGTTGCCGAAGAGGTCGCTGAGGTAGTCGCTGTACGGCATCACGACGACCTCCTTCTTGGACACGTTGGCCAGGGCGGTCTTGCTCAGCAGGAAGGTACTCAGCGCGTCCACCTTGCGCTGGGCCATGAGCCCGTTGAGCGCCGTCGGCTGGGCGCCCTGGATCTTCACCTTGGTCGGGTCGAGCCCGGCGGATTTCGCGTACGCCGGGAAGAGCAGCTCGCTGACCGAGCCGCTGCCGGTCCCCACGGTCTTGCCGACCAGGTCGGTGGGCTTGTTGATGCCGGTGTCCTTGGTGGTCATGATCGACACCAGGGTGCGCTGGTGAACCGCCGCCACCGCGCGCCAGTCGGGGAACTTGCCGAGGCCCGCCTGGATCTCGGCGCCGGTGAAGTCGAGCGCCGCGAACTGAACCTTGTCCGACTTGAGCAGGGTCAGGTTCTGGACGTTGCCGGCGCCCTTCTGGATGTCGATCTCGATGCCGGCCTCGGCGAAGAAGCCCTTCTCCTTCGCGACCCATACGAAGGAGTCACGGCCGACGGCGCCGAACGCGGTCACGTAGCTGACCTTGTCCTTCGCCCCGCCGCCGGACGCCCCGCCGTCGCCACCGCCGTCGTCGTCCGATGAGGAGCATCCGGCCGCCGTGACGGCGAGCAGCGCCGCCAGCAGCGCAGTCGTCGTCCTGCGGAATCGTCTGGTCATGTCAAGCCTCTCGAGAGCCGTCCTTGCGTGGAGTGGACGAATTCGGGCCCTGAGATTCAGCCGTCATCAACGGCTACACCCCTTTTGCCCGAAAGATCCGGGCGAAAGAATAGATGATGAGGAATGCCTTGTCACCCGGCGTCGTCTAACCTTCACGTTCGGAAGGTGAACGCTCCACAGCAAATGTCGACAAGATCGTAAGCGAGATCGTTGACAATCGCTAGACGTTACGGGCTCCAATGGCGTCAGTTCAGCACCGGAATCATCGATCCGATGCCCCGGCCCCGCCAGGCGCTCAGTGGACCCACCGCGGCCCCGGGGAGCTAGGACACCGCCGGGGGAGCGACCACCTCGATGTCGGTGTGGACGTCCACAATCACCGGACGGTTGGCCGACAGCGCCTGATCCAGCGCCTTGGCCAGGTCGCCCGGCCGGTCCACCCGGATGCCCAGCGCGCCCATCTCCTCGCCGATCCGGGCGAAGTCCACGTCCCGGTAGTTCCACATCTCCCGGGACTTCTCGGTGGCCTGCCCGCCGTACGCCCGGTCGAAGCCCCTTTTGCTCTGATTGCCGCCCGCGTTGTTGTTCACGATGGTGACCAGATTGATGCCCCGGCGGGCGGCCGTCTCGACCTCGGCCAGGTGGTAGTAGAAACCGGCGTCACCGGTGAAGACCACCACCGGCCGGTCCGGCGCCGCGCACTTGGCCCCGATGCCGGCCGAGAAGGCCCAGCCCAGGTGGCCCGCCGCCCGCAGGTAGTCCTGGCCGGGCGCGGTGATGTCGTGGAACTGGGCCATCCACATGCCGGCGTGGCCGGTGTCGACCACGAGCACGGCGTCGCCGGGCAGGCCGGCGGTCAGCTCGGCGGCGATGCGCTCGGGGCGGATCGGGACGGCGTCGCTGGTCAGCACCTCGCGATAGCGCTCGCGCCACGCGGACTCGAGCCGGTCACATTCGTCGCGCCAGGACGCTCTCGCGCTCGTGCCGGCGAGCGCCAGCATTCGGCGAAGGGCGGCGCGGGCGTCCGCGACGATCGACGCCCGCAGCGGATAGTTGCGCCCGAGCTCGGCCGGCTCGAGGTCGATCTGGACGGCCGGGGTGCCGATCGGCGGCACGGCCCAGAAGTGCGTGGTCATGCTGCCGGTCTGGGTGCCGATGAAGCACACCAGGTCGGCCCGGCCGACGATCTCGTTGGCGCACTCGCGCGAGTAGGTGCCGACCACGCCGACCGAGAGCGGGTGGGTGCCGGGGATCGTGTCCTTGCCGTTGGCCGACGTGGCGACCGGGATGTCGAGCAGCTCGGCCAGCGCCACCAGCTCGGCGCCGGCGCCGGAGGAACGGACGCCGCCACCGGCCACGATGACCGGCCGCTCGGCATTGTCAAGAAGCTGGAGAACGGCCTCGACGTCCGCGTCAAGAGGCCCAGGGCGTACCGGAGGAACCTGCGCGAAGCGCGGCTCGACGAGCGGGCCGGCGTCGGTGAGCGCGGTGTCGAGCTGGCCCTCGTTGCCCTGGATCTGGAGGTGCACCGGGCCCGGGCGGCCGGTCGTCGCCACCCGGAACGCGTGCCGCAGCATGTCCGGGAAGCGGCCGGCGTCGTCGATGGTGGCGTTGTACTTGGTCACCGGGTCGAACCCGGGCAGGTCGTCGATCTCCTGGTAGACGTGCCGGAACTTGGTCGCCGGGGAGCGGCCGCCGGTCAGCGCGAGCACGGGGGAGCCGGCCAGGAACGGCTCGCGCAGGCCGGCCGCGAGGTTCAGCGCCCCGATGATCTGCGCGGCCGCGACGCCGGGCCGGCCGGAGACGCGGGCGTAGCCGTCGGCCATGTAGGCGGCGGCCTTCTCGCCGTGCGTGACCACCCGCTGGATGTGCGGGTGGTGCTGCTCCAGCTCGGCCATCGTGCGCCGCAGGATCGCCGGCACGTGGAAGAGGTGGGTCACGCCGTAGCCGTCGAGCATGTCGGCGAGGACCCGGGCGCCGGTCCGGCCGGTCATGCGGCGGTGGTGCCGACCGAGGCTTCCTGGCGTACCTCGGTGATGACCTTCTCGGCGAGCCGGAACGACTCGAGGGCGGCCGGTGCGCCGCAGTACGCGGCGGTCTGCAGCAGCACCTCCTGGATCTCCTCGACGGTGCAGCCGTTGCGCAGCGCGCCCTTCACGTGCACGGAGAACTCGTGCGGCCGGTTCAGCGCGGTGAGCATCGCGAGGTTCAACAGGCTCCGGGTACGCCGGTCCAGCCCGGGGCGCGACCAGACGTCACCCCAGCAGCTGGCGGTCACGTAGTCCTGCACGACGCGGGTGAAGTCGGTGGCCTGCGCCCGGGACCGGTCCACGTGCTCGTCGCCGAGCACCGCACGCCGGACCTGGTCGCCGCGCACGAGCCGGCTGTCGTCATCGCTCATGCGGAGAGCGTACGACGATCATACAATCTGAGGGAATAGTTCGACGCTAGGCTTCCTGCTCGGCGAGCGCGATCAGCCCCGCGCGGCCGGCCTCTTCGACGTGACGGGCGCAGGCCGCGCCCGCGGCCTCGGCGTCGTTGGCGAGCACCGCGTCGACGATCGCGTGCAGTTCCTTGACGCTGTGCTCGAGCCGCCCGGGCACCGACAGCGACAGCGATCGCAGCACGCTCACCCGGGCGTGCAGGCTGCCCACCACCTGGCGCAACGCGACGTTGCCGCCGCCCTCGAACAGCACCTCGTAGAAGGCGTCCTTGGCGGCCAGGATCGGCTGGTCCTTCGCCGCCAGCTTGTCGACCTTGTCGAGCGCGCGGACCAGCGCCTTGCGCTGCGCGACGCTCGCGTGTTCGACGAAGAGCCGGCCGGCCAGCGCTTCCAGGGCCGAACGCACCTGGTAGAGCTGGCGCGCCTCCTCGGCGCTGACGCTGGTGACGATCGTGCCCTTGTTGGGGATCGCGGTGACCAGGCCCTCGGCCGCGAGCTCGCGCAGCGCCTCGCGGACGCTGGTGCGCGAGACGCCGGTCAGCTCGACCAGCTCGCGCTCGATCAGCCGTTGACCGGGCGCGAGCCGCCGGTCGAGGATCGCTTGACGAAGGTTCTCCAGCACCTGGGAGCGGATGAGGGCCGGGTTGCGCTCCACGCGCAGCGCGTTGGTCTGTGTCACCGCTGCCCTCCATGCTCTGCCGCTGCCTGGCGACATCGTACCGAGCGTGACCGCGGTTCGGTGAACCGTTGTTGGAAATCGTATGACGATGCTACAATTTCGGGACTCAAAACCCCTCGTGAGGAGCGTCATGGCCCGGTTGGGTTTCGCCTCCCGGTTGGCCTCGGCCGACCGCTGTCTGATCGGCACCTGGGTCAAGATCCCGGCGCTCGAGCCGATCGAGATCCTGGCCGACGCCGGGTTCGACTACATCGTGATCGACCAGGAGCACGCCCCGCTGACCTTCGAGTTCGCCTACCAGGCGACCGTGGTGGCGCAGAGCGCCGGCCTCTCGGTCGTGGTCCGCGTCCCCGACCGCAGCGGCAGCCACCTCCAGCGCCTGCTCGACGCGGGCGTGGACGGCATCCTGGTGCCGCGGGTGACGTCGGTCGACGAGGCGAGCGCCGCGGTCCGGGGGATGCTCTTCTCCCCGCGCGGCGACCGCGGCCTCGGCACCACCTCCCGGGCCGGCCGGTGGGGCGGCACCCCGCGGGATGAATATCTCCGCTTCGGCGACGAGCAGGTCCTGCGCGGCGTGCAGCTGGAGGACCGCGGCGCGATCGAGGACGCCGAGGCGATCCTCGACATCGACGGCCTGAACGGCGTGTTCCTGGGCATGGGCGACCTGACCCTGTCCACCGGCCTGCCGCCGTCCGACCCGTCGATCCGTGACCTGGAAGCCACCCTGCTCGCCGCCGCGAAGGCGCGCGACATCCCGGTCGGCACCGCCGTGCAGACCGCCGAGCAGGGCCGGGCCGCCGCCGGCCGCGGCTACCGCTACGTGATGGTCAGCAACGACACCAGCCTGCTGCGGTCCGCCGCGACGTCGATCGTCGCCGGATTCCGTACCCCCTAGGAGGTTTCCGCCATGCCGTTCGAGTCCAACGACCTCCGCTCCACGCTGCCCACCACCAAAGAGGTGATCCCGGAGCGCTTCTCCGCCGCCGAGCACGTCCAGTTCGGCGACCTCCCTCCGGTGGAGAAGGGCGACGGCGTCTCCACCTGGTACGCCCGCGGCCAGAACTTCGTCGTCGGCTACTCCGACCTCGACGGCACGGCCACGTTCGCCCGGCGGGACCAACCCGATGAGTACGTCGTGCTGCTCGCCGATGACGGCCTGTCCGCGACGGCTTCCTCCGACCGGGACGAGATCGCGGTGAGCGGCCGGACGATGCTGGTGCTCCCGCCCGGTGACAGCACCGTCACAATCACCGGTCAGGGCCGGGTGATCCGCCTGCTGACCACCCGCTCCGACGACATCGCGTCGCTGGCCGCCAACGCCGGCTCCTACGACGAGCGGCACGAGAACATCGCCGCCTGGCAGCCCTGGCCCGACCCGGTCGGTGGATTCAAGATCCGCGCGTACGACCTGACGGTCCCGCCGCTGTCCAACCCGCCGTTCCGGCTCTTCCGGTGCACCACCTTCATGGTCAACTTCATCGACCCGAAGCAGGGCCCGCGCGACCCCGCGAAGATGTCCCCGCACAAGCACGACGACTTCGAGCAGTGCTCGATCGTGCTCGAGGGCGAGTACACCCACCACATCCGCTGGCCCTGGACGACCAACAAGGCGAACTGGCGGGCCGACGAGCACCAGACCGTCAAGGCGCCCTCGGTGACCGTGATCCCGCCGCCGTCGCTGCACACCAGCGAGGCGATCGCGCCCGGCCGCAACCACCTGATCGACGTGTTCTCGCCGCCGCGTTCCGACTTCTCCGCGATGGAGGGCTGGGTCTTCAACGCCGACGAGTACCCGGCGCCATGACGCTGCGCATCGCCATCATCGGCGCCGGGCTGGGCGGGATCGCGGCGGCGGTCAAGCTCACGACGAGCACCCGGGCCGGGATCACCATCTTCGAGCAGTCGGCCGGGGTGGGCGGGACCTGGTACGACAACCGGTATCCGGGGTGCGAGGTCGACGTGCACTCACACGCGTACTCGTTCTCGTTCCTCGGGTACGACTGGTCGCGTACCCACGCCACCCAGGCCGAACTGCTCGCCTACGCCAACCACGTGGTCGACCGCTTCGGCCTGCGCGAGCACCTGCGGCTCAGCACCCGGGTGACCGGCCTGGTGTGGGAGGAGGCGTCGAGCACGTACACGCTGTCCACCGAGCACGGCGACAGCCACGAGTTCGACGTGGTCGTGTCCGCGCTCGGCCTGCTCAGCGTCCCGCGCTACCCGGGGTGGCCGGGCCTGGACACCTTCGCCGGCCCGGTCTTCCACACCTCCCGCTGGGAGCAGCATGATCTGACCGGCAAGTCGGTCGCCGTGGTCGGCACCGGCTCGACCGCCGTGCAGATCGTTCCCGCGATCGCGCCGACCGCCGCCCAGGTGTACGTCTACCAGCGCGAGCCCGGCTGGATCGAACCCAAGTACGAGCGCGACTTCAGCCCGCGCGAGCGCTGGATCTACCGGCACGTGCCGCTGGCCCAGCGCCTGAACCGGGCGCGCATCTTCCACAAGGGCAACCGGCGGTTCAAGGGCTACGACGTCGGGTCGCGCCGCCAGCGGCGGATGCGGGAGGCGTGCGAGCGGTTCATCAACGGCACCATCACCGACCCCGCGGTGCGGAAGGCCGTGACACCGGGCTACCCCTGGGGGTGCAAGCGGCCGATCCTGTCGTCCACCTTCTACGAGTCGCTCAACCGGGACAACGTGTCGCTGGTCCCGCAGGCGGTCACCCGGGTCTTCCCCGGCGCCGTGGAGGACGCCACCGGCTCCGTACGCGACATCGATGTCTTGATCTTGAGCACCGGTTTCCAGCCGACGAGGTTCCTGGCCGGCCTTGACGTGAAGGGCCGCGACGGCCGTGGCCTCCACGACGTGTGGCGCGAGCGGGCCACCGCGTTCATGGGCATCACGGTGCCCGGCTTCCCCAACTTCTTCATCCTGTACGGGCCCAACACCAACGGTGGCGTATCGGTGATCGCCCAGCTGGAGCGGCAGGCCGAGGTGGTCGTGGCGGCCGTGCGGCGGCTGGCCCGCACCCGACGCCGCACCATCGACACGTCCCCGGCCGCCGCCCGCCGCTTCACCGCGTGGGTCGACAAGCGCCTGGCCTCGAATGCTTCGGCGATGAACGCCGGCTGCCACAACTACTACCACGACGGCTCCGGGCACAACGTGACCCAGTGGCCGGGCGGGCACCTCGCGTACGCGCTGGCCACCCGGCTGGTCGCCCGATTCGGCCTGCGCTCACCGAGTTAGGCCGGGTTGTGAAACCCGGCCTAGCGTCCTGCGCCTGAGATTCGTTGAAGATATCGGCCGAGGGACGACCCGCTGAGGATGCGGACCGGCTGAGGCCTGGCTGCCGCGGGTACTGCGGACGAGGCGAGTCAGCCGGACTATATGGTCCGGTAAACGTCGGCCACGTCCAGGAGGTAGCAATGCCGTTCGAGCAGCAGGAGCATCCTGCCGGCCCCGGCCGGTCGGTGGAATCCGGGTGGTTGCCGGATCCCGAGGCGCCGTCTCACCTCGTGCTGGACGGGCCGATCACCGAGAGCTCCGGCGACGCGCTGGTGACGGTCGAGGGGCGCCAGGTGCTCGCCCTGCCGGCTCTGCACGGCAGTGAATCCGGTCTGGTCCGGGCGGTCGACCTGGCCACCGGCGGGATGCTGCCGGATCGCGCGTTGTTGCGCTACGACCGGCACGAGGTCTTGGCGCTCGGCGCCGGACGCCTCCTGGCCACCCTGGGGCCGCAATCCGAGACCGTCGTCGTCCGCGACGCGGTCACCGGCTCGCCGGCCGGTCCGCCGATCCGATTGGGGAGCCGGCCGAGAGCGCTGGCACTCGCTACGGCCGACGGGCGGCCGGTGGTGGCCACCATGGCGCCGGGTCTGTCGGTCTGGGATGTGTCGACCGGTGCGCTGATTACGCGGCACGATCGTTTCTCCGGCCGCCACTTCACGATGCACCGGGGACGCCTGCTCGTGCTGACCGAGAAAACTATCGAATCGCTGCAGGCGTACGACGTGCTGACCGGCGAGCGGTTCGGTGATCCGATCCCCTGCGACAACTGCATGGGCGTTTTCCGTCTGTCGGCGGTCGACCACAACGGCCGGTTGCTGGTTGCGTTCCTCGACGGTGTCAACAACACCAGGGTCACGCTGTGGGATGCGACCGCCGGCGTCGAGCTGCCGGCGGTTCCGCCGTTCGACGATGTCCGGTTGATTGACATGGCCATGGTGAACGGGCGGCCGCTGCTGCTCGCGGGCCGGTCGGGAAGGTCGGGGCCGCGGCTGGTCCTGTGGGATCCGATCAGCGGGCAGCAGGTGCTCCCGGACTTCTTCGCCGGGTATGACGGCGACTGCACCGGGCTGGCGCTGGGTGGCCTCGACGACGGGTTCTTCGCGGTCACGGTCGACGCCGGTGGGACCCGGCTGTGGCAGTGGTCCGCGGGAGGAACGCGACGCGCGGCGCTGACCGGCGGCGCGGTGTTCCGGACAGCGCTCGGCACGGTCGACGGACAACCCACGGTGGTCCTCGGTGATGCGTACGGAGAACTGCGCCTGTTCGATGCCCGCACCGCGACCGAGTTCAGCAGCCCTTTCTACGGCGGGCCGGTGTACAGCGACATCGTCGGCGCCATGGACAGCACGCTGGTCCTGCGCGGGCGCCCGATGCGCCGGTGGGATCTCGCGGCCGGCGTTCCCGTGGCCCGGCTCGACCGATCGTTTCCCGGGATCACCAGCTCCGCGACGGGCCGGCTGGACGGCCGGCCGGTGATCGCCGTCGTCTGCGGCGACCGGGACGTCCCCGCGGCACTGTCCATCTGGGATCCCCGAGCCGATGTGCTGGTCGCCGAGGTCTCGCTCGAGCCGTTGACCACCGGCAAGCTTCGCCCGGGCCGGGTGGTCTTCACCGAGGTCGACGGGCGTACGGCGGCCGCCGTCGAGATCGGCAGCACGGTGTATGCGTGGGATGCCGCCACCGGTGAACCATGTGGCCGCCCGTACCCGGGGCTCGATACGTCCATCATGGCCTTCGCCGCCGGCCGGATCGGTGACCGCCCGGTTATCGCGGTAAGTGACGGGGAGTGGCTGATCCACCTGTTCGACCCGGCCACCGGCGAGGCCGTCGTGCCACCGATGGCCGGTCACTCCCAGACCGTGACGGCGTTGGCGCTCGGCATGTCCGACGGCCGTAGCGTGCTGGTTTCCGTCGGCCGGGACAACACCGTGCGGGTCTGGGACGCCACCACCGGTGAAGCCATCGGTACGCCGTGGAGCAGCGGCCACAGCGATGCCATTTACCGCTTGCAGGTGATCGAGTGGAACGGCGAACCGGTCGTGCTGTCCTACCCACGTGGCGGCGCCCCGCGTCTGTGGCGGTTGCGTGCCTCGGCGACGGACGAGGGGCACACCGACGCCGTTCGTACCGTTGCCGCGGGCCGGTGGGGGGACAGCCCGGTGTTCGCCTCCGGCGGCGATGACCGCACCGTGCGGCTGTGGGACGCGGCCACCGGGCTGCCGCTCGGCCCAGCGTTCACCGACCATGCCGCGCCGGTCACGCACGTCGCCTTCAGCGGCCCGGATCGCGACATCCTCGTCACCGCCGACGAGGGCGGCGTCGTGCTGCGCCGGCAGCAGCGGGCCGGCGCACCGCACAGCGAGCTCCTGGCCGAACTGGGGGAGAGGATCGCCGGGATCGGCACGGCCGAGGTCGACGGCCGTTCGGTGGTGGGCGTCGCCACCGCGGACGGCCTCCGCGTCTGGGATGCCGTGACCGGCCGGCCCGGTGCCGAGCTCCGCACCGGCGCGGACGTGGTGGTCAACCACGCGGACCTGGGCGTGCTGGACGGAAGGCTGGTGGCGTTGACGGTCGCCTACTACGACGGCGACGACGACCCGATGGTCGCCCTGTGGGACGTCGCCACCGGCATGCCCCGGTCCGAGCCGGTGACGGTGTCGGAGGACTCCGTCACCCTGGGCACGCTGGCGACGCTGAACGGGCAACTAGTTGCCGTCCAGGGGGACCCCCAGGACGACAACTATCCGGAGACCGATGCATACGTGCAGGTGGTCGACGTCGCCACGGGTGCGGTGCTGAGCCAGTACCCGCGGAAGGGGGGAGAGAATCGGCACGCCACGGTGGCACGCTCCGCCGGTCGTGAGGTCGTGCTGATCGCGGCGGACGACGCGGTCCTGGTCATGGATCCGTACGGAGGGGCCGGCGAGTTCAAGTACGGCCGCCATCGCGCCATCGTGACCTGTGTGGCCGCCGCCGAGGTCGGCGGCCGCACCGTGGTGTCCTCCGGTGACCGCGGCAACGGCCTGCACTTCTGGCATCTGGACACGGGCGAACGCATCCGCTGAGGAGCCGGTTGATCGGCCCGCATGCCGAGGCACGGCGGGCCGATTCCACCAGACGGCGACCTCACCGGCGCCGGTCCGCCGGCCGAATCCGGATGATCGCGGGATTCGGGTCGCTGGACCAGGCGTTCCGACCCTGGCGGGACATCGCTACCCTCCGATTCATGGGGAAGCCGTTCCGGTGGCTGGTGGTCGTGGCGCTGGCGCTGTCCGTGGCCGGTTGTGGTGGCTTCGACCCGGCCGAGGAACGGCCCTGTGACTTCGTGGCCACCGATGAGCTCCTGGACTACCAGTTGCGCCGGGCGGTCAATCAGGACGACCGGTGCGTGTACGCCAAGCGGGACCTGGCCGAGGACACGCTCGACGGGCTGACCGTCACCTACCTCGCCGAGACCCCGGCGAACGTGGCGCAGCGGCTGGGCCTGGAGCCGGTGACCGTCGTCGACGCCGACGACACCCGGATCGAGTTCCAGGGCTCCAGGATGGACGAAAACCTGGGGAGACCTGATCCCCGCCGGGGCCACTGCTGGCTGGCGGCGCCGATCGGTGATGACCGCACCATGGTGGTCGACCTGACGATCGACACGAGCTCGGTCCGCTGGGTGAGCATCGAACCGATCACCGAACCATGCGCCTACGTCGCCCACGACAAGCGCCACCTGGGCCTGCTGCTCGAGAAGCTGGAATGAGAGGTCACGGCGCCGCGGACACCAGCAAGCCGCAGCGGGGATCGGCCACGTAGGCCCTCGCCCGGCCGCGGGCGTCCAGGATCACGGTGTCGGCTCCGGGCACGGCGGCCCTGAAGTCCAGCGCGGAGCCGTCGGCCGGGTCGTGCAGGGAGATCAGGCACTTCTCGTTGTTGTTGAAGTCGCGCACCTGCACCGACACCCGGGCCGGGGCGGCGAAGACGTCGCTGTCCCCGGTCAGTTGCAGCGCGAAGGGGAGTGTGGCCGAACCCGATCCGGCCAGCGGGACCAGCCGGCAGTTCGGACTGTTCGCCGTCCACCGGAACGATCCGGTGTGGAATATCTGGAACGTCCGCTCGCCGAAGACATCACCCGGCAGCGGGATCTCCGAGCCGGACCGGGCGTCGGTGAGTGTGACCGTGCACCCGACGTGCTGGCCGATCTGGTGGTCCTCGATGCGCAGTCGCCACGGCGCGGAGGCCGAGTGGTCCACCCGTCCCGGCGGCGACCGGTCGTCGTCCCGGAACGGGTGGACGACGGCGATCAGACCCGCGGCGATCAGACCCGCGGCGGCGAGAGCGGCGGCGATCAGGATCCGGCGTCGCCGATCCGGTGCCGATGTAGGTGCCAATGCCGGCACCGGCGCCGGCCGGTCGGCCGGGGCGTGCGTCCGGCCGGGAACGGCGGGCGGTTCCGCGTCGCGACACCGGGCCAGGCGCACGTCGCCGTCCCCGTCGACCCGCCGCTGCGGGATCTGCTTGCCGATCTCGCGCATCCGGCGGTCGACGTACGTGTAGAGGTCGGTGAAGCCGACGTACCCGTCGCCGTCGTGATCCGGCGCGGCGATCAGCAGACCGTCGATCAGTTGCTGGGTGAAGACGCTGGTGCCGTTGTCGGCCGTGGCGTCGTTGGCCAGCTGGGTCCCGCGGCAACTGGTCAGGACGTACCGCCCCGGGCCGGCGACGGTGTCCGGCAGGTCGCCGCCACGGAACGCGCCGGCGTGGCAGCAGTCCAGGACGATCACGATGTCGCGGGCCAGGGACGCCTCGGCGAACTCGTTGATCCGGGCGCTGCTGACCGCCGTGGCCAGCAGGTCGGCCGAGTCGGTGTCCTGCATGCACAGATGCAGGCGGCCGGTCAGGTCGAGCTTGCCGTGCCCGCTGAAATAGAACAGCAGCACGTCGTCGCGGTGCGCGGCGCCGAAGAACCGGCCCAGCGCCCGGATCGCCCGGTGGGACGTCGTCTCGGGCAGCAGCGTCACGTCGAGGTCGGCGAACATCCCGGTCTGCTGGTCGACCAGCGCGCGGTTGAGCGCGGCGATGTCCTTGACCGGTCCTTTGAGCGTCTGGAGGTTGTGCTCGTCGGCGGGATAGGTCGAGTTGCCGATCAGGATGGCTCGGTATCGGCCGTCCGTTCCGGCCCTCGCAGTCGCCATCGGCAGACCTCCATCCGGTCCGCCGATCCTACGCCTGCGTCGCGCTGCGCACGACCGTCCCGGTGGCCAGCCGGCCGGGTCAGGTGGTCTTCAGCAGGCCGCCGGACTGCCAGGTCGACCAGGGCAGGTTCCAGTCGCCGTAGCCGTCCCAGCTCGGCATGGTCGGGCCGCCGGTGCCGGTGTAGCTGGTCACGTCGCCGATCTGGGCGAACCGGTAGTAGCGCTCGGCGTCCTTCACGGTCAGGTTGGTGCAGCCGTGCGACGTGCTGCGCTGGCCGATGTTGCCGCCGTTCCAGCTCGCGGCGTGCAGGAACTCGCCGGAGTTGGTGATCCGCACCGACCACGGCACCTGCAGGTCGTACCCCGGGCCGGTCATGCGTTTGACCTTGTTCTTCGCCATCACGATCTTGACGCCGCCGAAGGTGGGCGTGCTCGCCTTGCCGAGCGAGACCGGGAAGCGGAACACCTGCTTGCCGTCCGAGGTGACGACCATTTCCTTGGTACGCCCGTCGACCTTGCTGATGTTGGCCGGACCGGTGGACATGTCCAGGGTCAGGCTGTTGTCGAACACCAGGCCCCGGCCCGCCGGCTGGTCCTTCACCGGCAGGTCGAGATGGATCTTGGCGTGCGCGGGCCAGTACTCCTTGGTCCGGTAGTGCGCCTCCAGCGGATAGCCCCGGTAGATCGCCGACCGCTGGAAGTACCACGCGCCCTGCGCGGGCTGCCCGTCGACGGTGACCTTGGAGGCCGCCGCGAAGGCCCGCGCGTCGGTGACCTTGGCCGACAGGTACGCGATGATGGGCATGCCGACACCCCAGGTGGTGCCGTCACCCTCCAGCAGCCGGACGTGCACCGGCTTGCCCGCCGGCGGCTTCGCGGACGGGCTGACGGACGGGCCGGCGGACGGGCCGGCCGAGGTCGCCTGCCCGGCCTCCCAGGCCCCGCCGGACGGGGAGTCGCTGCAGGCCGCCATCACGGCAAGCAGCGCCGCCAGCACCGTGAACCGCCATCCGCGTGAACGTCGCATGCCACCGACGATGCTCCGAACCGGCCGGATCCGCCACCTCGCCGCGAAACCGCAGGTCAGGACAGCAGGCTCGGGTGGCCGCCGGCCAGGGAGACCTCGGCCACGTGCAGGCCGTCGTCGAACGTGATCGAGGGGAAGCGGTCCCAGACGGCCGCCTCGTGGAACGGCAGGATGCGCCTCGTGTCACCGTTGACACTCGCCAGCATGGAGTCGGCCAGGTCCAGCCACGCCGTCGCGCTGCCGGTGGTCATCGCGATCGGGGCCAGCACGCCGTCGCCGTGCAGGCCTTCCAGGTTCTCGTAGCTGTAGACGTTGTCGCCGGCGAACACCCACGTGCCATCGGTGTCATTGGTGACGGCGACCAGTTGTGAGCCCGCTGTGTGGGTGTCGTGGGCGGGCCGCAGCTCGAGGCCTTCCGCGACCTCGGCGTGGCCGTCGACCAGCGTGGCCCGGCTACCTACCAACTGGTCGGTAAGGTCGGGCTGACAGGAGCGGGTCAGGAACTCGAACCGGCGGGGCCGCCTGGTCGCGGCGACGTAGCTGTCGATCTCGCGGCGCTGGATCCAGACGTGGGCGCCGGGAAAGGCCGCGACCCGGCCGGCGTGGTCGAAGTGGTTGTGGGTCAACAGGATGGTGTCGATGTCACCGGTGTCGACACCGATCCGGGCCAGCACGTCGACCGGGTCCAGCCACCGCGTCTCCCCGTACTTGGCGGTGAGCCGTTGGTAGATCGCCTGGTCGGCGAACCCGACGTCGACCAGGACGGTGCGATCGGCCGAGCGCAGCAATCCGAAGCAGTACGGCATGCGCCGATGGCCCTCGTTCGGTTGCGCGGCGAACAGGTTGCTGGCCGGGAAGCGGTCGACGTAGCCGTACTCGAGGATCCAGATCGACCACACCTCAGGCCGCCGGCGGCTGGACGTCGAAGACGGCGAGCTGCCACGCCACAATGTTGTAGTAGCCGACGATCGTGACCAGCTCGAGCAGGCCGGGCTCGCCGAGGATGTCAACGGTGTCACGGTATTCGAGATCGTCGAGGGTGCCGCGGTCGAGGATCGCCTTCGTGGCGCGCAGAATCGAACCCTCGGCGGCGGACAGATCGGATGGCTCCTTACCGTCGGCCAGTGCGGCCAGGTCATGCTCGGAGAGCCCGGCGGCCCGCCCGGCGCGGGTGTGTGCGTACAGCTCGAAGGCGCTGCGGTGGTGATGACCGACGAGCAGGATCGCGATCTCCCGGCCGCGCGCCGGCAGCGCGGACTCGTACCGGACGACGCCGCCGATCTTCTGCAGCGCCTGCCCGAAGGCCGGGCTGAGGATCCACACCGCGGGCGGGCCCTGTAGCTTGCCGTCCGGCGTCGAGAGCTGGAACGGGCTGTCCGGCGACGCCCGCCGGCCGGTCGTGTACCACTCGTACAGCGACCGCTGCTCGTCGCTCATGCCGGCCGGATCGACGTCCTCGACTCTCATGCGGCAACCCCCCCGGAAGACTTTCATGCGGTAACCCCCAGGAACTCCCGCGGGTTGGCGGACACCATCATCGCGATCTGCTCGTCGGCCCAGCCCAGGTAGGCCAACTGCTCGACGAACATGCGCAGGCACTCGGGCTCGGGCGGCACCCAGCGGGAGAACACGTCGGTGCTCAGGATCGCCCGTTCCGGCCCGACCGCGGTCAGCGCCTCGTGCACGTCCCGGATCGTCAGGTGCCCGTCCGGGTGCACCAGCGGCGCGTTGGCGAACTCCAGGAAGGCGCCCATGTCACCGAAGTCACGCAGCTCGGCCGGGTCGCGCGTGTAGTGCAGCGGATGCGTGACGAGCAGGCGCTGCCCGATGTCGGCGCAGTACGCGGCCACCGCCCGGCTCTCCGCCAGCGAGGCGTGCCCGGTGGCCAGGGCGAGGCCGAGCGCGTGGCAGGCGTCGATGACTGCCCGCGCCCGGCCGGTCAGGGCGCCCGAGGGGTCGAGCAGGGCGATGGCCGTACGGTCGTTGTACTCGGCGAACGACGGCGAGACCCGGCGCAGCAACATCGCGATGTAGCCGTCCCGCTCGACGTCGGCCGCGTTGCCCCAGGTCGGCAGGAACACCACGCGGGCGCCGTGCGCGGCGGCCAGCTCGACGACGCTCGGTTCGAGGCCGCCGACCGGGGGATTGAGCGTGATGCTCCCGTACACCTGGAAATCCTCGGTGTGGTCGCGAACCGCCCGCGCCCGGTCCATGGTCGCCCACAGATGAGACTTCAGAACCCAACCGCTCATCCCGTACGCCTGGGCGAGCCGCGCCACGGCCACGTCGTCGCCGCGCAGGGGCAGCGCCGCCGAGATGTCCGGCCGGCCGTGGACGTGCACGTCGATCGCCCCGCGTAACAGGCGGTCGAACCCCTCGGGTTGCGCGTCGTTCATGCCGTAGATTGTATGACGGTACTACCAGATGGAGGAAGGACAACCATGGAATTGACCGCGGTGGTGACCGGTGCGGCGCGGGGCATCGGCCGTGAGGTGGTGACGCGGCTGCGCGCGGCCGGCTATCGGGTGGTCGCGGTCGACATCGCGCCGCTGCCGTTCGACGGCGACGACGGCGTGCGGCCGCTGGTCGCCGACGTCACCGCGCCGGACACGCCGGGCGCCGCGGTCGAGCTGGCCGTCTCGACCTTCGGGCGGCTCGACCTGCTGGTCAACAACGCGGCCCGGTTCCTGCGCCGGCCCATCCTGGAGACCTCGGACGAGGACTTCGACGGGCTGATCGCCACCAACGTGCGGCCGGTGTTCCGGTTCAGCCGGGCGGCGTTGCCGGCGCTGATCGAGAGCCGCGGCTGCATCGTCAACACAGCCTCGATCTCCGGGCTGATCGGGGTGCCCAACCAGAGCGTGTACGCCATGACCAAGGGGGCCATCGTCCAGCTCACCCGTCAGCTGGCCATCGAGTTCGCGGCCCGCGGCGTACGCGTCAACGCCGTGGCTCCCGGAGCCGTCGACACGGGCTTCATGGACGAGGCGCGAGCCGCCGACTCCGACCCGCGGGCCAGCCTGGCCGTCACCCTGAGCAACCACCCGATCGGCCGTGTCTCGACCCCCGACGAGGTCGCCCGGGCCATCGTCTTCCTGGCGTCCCCCGAGTCGTCCGGCATCACCGGCACGATCCTGAGTGTCGACGGCGGTTACATCGCCCGCTGACCCGGTTCGAGCGGGATGCGCACGACAGCCTCGTGGCGGCGGTGGCTCGGCACTGGGCCTTCGGCCACGGCGGTCAGGCGCGGCGGAAGTGCGGGATCCGTTCGAGATCCACAGGTGTGCTGATGGTGGCCGGGCCGGTGAAGGTCTCGCCGTTGTCGGCGTCCCACCTGCCGGGCGGCAGCAGGACGGTGCGCTCGGCGGCGCCGGGGTGCAGGACCGGGGCCACGAGCAGGTCGGGGCCGAGCAGGAACTGGTCGTTCACGTGCTCGAAGCAGTGGTAGGCCATCGGGCGGACGATCGGCTCGCCGGTGGCGGCGGCATGATCCACCAGGTCGAGGATCAAGGGCAGCAGGGTACGCCGGAGGTCGAGCGCCGCGCGGACGGCGGCCCGGTGGCGAGCGTCGAGGACCCGGTCGGGCAGTATCGAGAACTGCGTCATCGGCGCCAGGGCGGCGATCTGGGCGTACCGGACGAAGAATTCCTGGTCGACGGCGCCGGCCCTGGTCACGGCGTCGATCTCGCCCCCGCCGACCATGTCGGGGCAGGTGAAGGCGTGGCCGATCAGGCCCTGCGCGACCAGCTCGGGAATCAGCGACGCCAGCCCGTCGCCGGTCCACGACGGCGGCTTGTCGTGCAGGCGCTGGGCCAGCGGGCGGCCGCCCCGCTTCCAGCAGGCCCGGAACTCGTTGAAGGGATAGCGTTCGCCGGCCCGGGCCCACGCCTCGCAATGGTCGACCGGCTCGACGTTCGTGCCTCGGTAGAAGTGCAGGTCGCCGGCGTCGAACTTGAAGCCGTCGACGCCGTGGTCGGCGACCAGGGCGTCCAGCTCGCCGTGCAGCCAGGCGACGCCGTCGGGGTCGGTGGCGTCGAGGACGGCGCTGTAGCCGTTCCACCAGCGGCGGATCGCCGTGTCACCGGTGACGTCGCGGACCAGCAGGCCGCGCCGTTCGAGGTCGCGGAACGTCGCCGAGTCGGGGCTGACGAACGGGACCAGCCAGAGCATCACCGAGAAGCCCTGCTCGTGCAGGCGGTCGATCATGCCGCGCGGGTCGGGGAAGCGGGCCCGGTCGAAGCGCCAGGTGCCGTAGCCGGGGGACCAGCAGTCGTCGATCATCAGGACGCCGGGTGGCAGGCCGGCGTCGAGCACGCGCCGGGCGTACCCGAGAACCTGGTCCTGGGTCGGCGTGTAGGGCATCTCGATCCAGGTGTTGTACTGCGGCCCGGTGAACAGCTCGCGGGCGGGCGCGCGGCCGGACGGCGGGAAGAACCGTGCCGAGGCGCCGCGGAACGCGTCACCCAGCGACCCGCCGGCCCGGTCCAGGACGAGGTCGTCGCCCGAGACCCGCAGCTCGCCGGCGCCGACCTCGAAGGTGAACGGCCGCTCCGACCAGATGTAGCGCCCGGCGCTGGACAGCAGCAGGGGAGCGCTCTGGTTGGGTCCGTGCCCGGGATCGTCGGGCCGGCCCGCCGACCACGCGAGATCGCGCCGGTGACCCGGGCCGAAGGGCATCAGAGCACCGTCGGCGACCGCGCCGCCCCACCAGCGTTCGCCGTCCTCGTTCGCCACCACCAGCACGAGTCGACCCTACCGAGCGAAGCTGAGCTATTTCGCGAAGACGCGGTCGAGGTGGTGTCGGAGCACGGCGGTGGCCGCGTCGGCGTCGCGCTGCCCGCCGAGGATGCTCGACGTGAGGCCGTTGGTCATCGCCAGCAGGCCCGCCGCGACCGTCTCGGGCGCGGCCACCCCGGCCAGCCCCAGCTGGGTGGCGAGCAGGCGTTCGAGCCGGTCGGGATAGTCGGTGCCGTGCAGCCGGGACAGGGCGGGATCGGTCAGCACCAGGCTGTAGAAGGCCGCCCAGGCGCGCGATTCGCGTACCCGCTCCGGGTCGGTCGGCAGCGCGGCGAGCAGCGTCTCGGTGACGAACTCCCGCGGCGGCGGCGGAGAACCGAGAGCTTCGAGACGCGTGCGTACGCGTACGGTCAGCTTCTCGGCCAGATAGCCCAGCGCGCCCACCAGCAGCTCGTCCTTGGTGGTGAAGTAGTACTGCACGAGCCGGACCGAGACGCCCGCCTCGGCCGCCACCTCACGCATGCTCGCGCCCTGCAGCCCTTCCCGCTCGGCGATGCACAGGAGCGCGCCCGCGATGTGCCGCCGCCGCTCGTCATGGTCCACCCGCTTCGGCATCCCGCCCCTCTCGTTTTCGTGGTACGTTCGTACCATGAAAGCCGCGACGAGGATCAGCGACTTCACCAACGACCGTGCCAGACAACGCTTCCTGGGCTTCTACCGGGATGCCCTCACCCGGCTGTGGCCACCGTTCACCACCACGTCGGTGCCCACCTCGTACGGCGAGGCCGTCGCCTATCGCGCCGGCCCCGCCGACGGCGTCCCGGTCGTGCTGGTGCCCGGCGCCGGCGGCAGCGCCGTCACCTGGTACCACTACGTCGAACGCCTCGCCCGCCACCACCCGGTGATCGGCCTCGACCCGGTCGGCGAGCCCAGCGCCGCCCGGCAGACCCGCCCGATCGCCGACGGGCACGACGCGGCCACGTTCCTGTCCGAAGTGCTCACCGGTCTGGGGGTCGAACGCGCCCACCTGGTCGGCATGTCCTACGGGGGCTGGACGATCGTGCGGCACGAGCTCGCCTTCCCGGGCCGGGCGGCCAGCCTGACCCTGCTCGACCCGGGCGGTTTCGGCCGGTTCGGCGCCCGGTTCTGGCTGTGGATCATGGCCGGCGGGCTGGCCGGGCTCACCCCGGGCCCGATCCGGCGCCGCCTGGCCGGGCCGGTGCGCAACGCGACGTTGCGCGAGGACGCGCTGATGCCCCTGCTGCCGATGACCATGTCGTTCCGCCGCCGGCTGCCGTTGCCGGACACCATCGCCGACGCCGACCTGGCCCGCATCACCACGCCCACCCTCGTGCTGCTCGGCGAGCACAGCGTCCTCTACCCGGCGGCCGAGCTCGCCGCCCACCTGACCCAGGTCATGCCCAACGTCCGTGCCGAGGTCGTGCCGGGCGCCTCGCACGACCTCCCGGCTCACTCGCCCGACGTGGTGGCCGGCCACCTGGAACAGTTCCTAGCGGCGTGAGATCGTCCGCGCCACCGCGTCGTGGTCCGGGCTGGCGGGTACGGCTCCCCGCCAGCGCTGGCTCTGCCGGTACGCGAACGCGCGCACCCCGTGCACCAGCCCGCTCGGGTGCAGGTCGGACCGCGAGTTGCGGACCGCGTCGAAGGCCAGGCCGGCGTCCACCGGCGGCGGCAGCTCCTGGCCGAGCGTGACCCGGCCGACCGTACGCCCGACGCCCCGGTGCCGGACGGCGAGCAGGAGACGGTTGCCGGGGGCGAGCGACTCCAGCGACCGCCCGAGCGGCGGCCCGGCCGGATCGGGGCGGGCGGCGACGTACAGCTTCCGGCCGCTCCCGGTCCGGTAGGCGGTGATCGAGCCGTACATCGTGTCGAAGCTGCGCCGCGGCACGGGCAGATGCCGGGTCACCGGCCCGCGTCCGGCGGTCGAGAGCAACAGATCGAGAGGGCCCGACGGCAGGTGTACGCGGACCGCCAGCCCCCGGACGTCGGCCCGGCCACCACGGGTGCCCACCCCCTTGGAGAGGCGCACCGTGACGTCGTGCCGCGCCGGCTCGGACAGCAGCGCCGACCCGCCGGGCTCACCGCGCCCGAAGATCTCCAGATCGCCGGCGAACGATCGTCCCGACGGATGCATGAAGCGCTGATGCCGCGACCGCGCGACGCGCACCACGAGGGCGCCGCCGACGATCGCTGCGACGAGCTTGCCCAGGGCCATGCCGACGGTTACCCAGGGGGCGCCGGGTCTAACGCTCGCGCCCTAAAGGTCGTCCAGCTGGATCAGGCCGTCCTGCAGGGCGCGGGCGACCAGCGCGGCCTTCGTCGGGGCGGGGCGACCGGCCCGGGCATAGCGGACCCGGACCCGGTCGATGTAGCCCTCGACCGTACGCGGGGAGAGGTTGCAGCGGGCCGCCACCAGCTGCTTGGACTCGCACTGGAACCAGGCCAGCAGCACCTCCTGCTCCCGGTCGGTCAGCCGCGGGCGGTCGGAGGTGTCGTCGGCCGACATCGCGCCGGCCAGGGCGGGTGGCACGTACGGCAGGTCCTGGGCGGCGGCCCGGACGGCCGCGACCAGATGCTCCTCGCCCTCGGCCTTGGTGAGGAAGGTCGCGCAGCCGGCGTCCAGGCACCGCAGCGCGGTCTCCCGGTCCTCGCGCATCGTGTAGACGATGACCCGCCGACCGGCGGCGACCAGGTCGGCCAGCGCGTCCCAGGAGGCCGTGGGCCGGTCGGCCAGCTGCAGGTCGAGGACGACGACGTCGGCCCGCAGACCGTCCGGGCTCCAGGCGATCCGCGGGTCGCCGCCCGCCGCGGTCACCGCGATCCCGGCGCCGTCGAACCAGGAGCGGACCCCGGCCAGGACCACCGGGTGGTCGTCGACGATCGCGACGGCCGGGTTCAGACGGGACATGTCAGCTCCACCCACAGAGTCGTGCCGATGGTCGTCGTGCGGATCGTCAGCGGGGCCGGAACCTCGGTGAGCGCGAAACCCGGATCGGCGCCGTCGGTCCGGGCGACCACACTCAGGCACAGCTGGGCCGGGGTCGGCACGACGGTCAGGCGCAGGCGGGCCGTGGGCCGGCGGGCGATCTCCCGCACCACGTCACAGGCGGCCCGGCGCAGCTCCGGGGGCAGGCTCCCGGCGTGCACGGCGACCTCCACCCGGGTGCCCGCCGCCTGCACCAGGTCGAGGCAGGTGGACAGGTCGGCGCCGAGCGGGTCCCCGCCGGCGCCGTGCCATTCGGCCAGCAGCCGGCGCACCTGGGCCGCCGCGACGCCGCTGCGCTGCCGCAACGTGTCGTCCGGGCCGGGGGAGGGCCCGGCCAGGCCGGCCAGGACCGGCTCGACCGCGGCGGCGACCGCCTGGGACCGGCGGAGCCGATCGTCGTGCAGGGCGGCCGCCACGAACTGCTCGGTCCGGATGGCCTCCCGGGTCAGGTGCAGCACCCGGGTGGCCTCGGCCGACTGCTCGACCGCCCGGGCGGCCAGCGCGATCGGCAGCTGCAGGCCGAGGATGCCGAGGGCGCGCGCGGTCATCAGCACGACCTCGACCCCGCCTGCGGCCAGGGCGGCCGACTCGGCGAACACCACCGGGACGGTCAGGCACAGCAGGAGCGTCGTCAGCCGGCGGCCCGAGGCGAGCGTGAGGAGCAGCCAGCCGTTCGCCCCGACGGCCCAGTTCGCGGTGGTGTGTTGCAGGGCGGCGGGAACGGTGAGGGTGACGGCGGCGGTGGCGCCGAGCGTCACGACGCCGAGGACGGCGGCCAGGATCCGCCGCAGCCGGTAGGGCGGCAACGGCCAGGCCAGCAGCCCGGCCGTCGCGGCCCAGGCGCCGACGCTGGCCAGATAGGCCGGCCGGGAGCCGTTCAGGGCCTGGGCGCGGTACAGCACCAGCAGCAGCACCCCGGCGATCACCCAGGTGCCCCACCGGACCGCCCGGCGGATGTCGGTCATGGCGCATCCGGCGCGGGCCAGCGCAGCTCGACCCTGGTGCCCTGACCGGGGGCGCTGACCACCCGGGCGCCTCCACCGGCCCGGCGCATCCGAGCCGCGATGGACAGCCGCACACCGAGATGCACCCCGGCCGGCACGGCGTCCGGCCGGAAGCCCCGACCGTCGTCGACGACATCCAACTCCACCGTGCCCGGCGCGGGCAGCCGCAGCTCCAGCCGGGCCCGGTCGGTGCCGGCGTGCCGTTCGACGTTGCGCAGCGCCTCGTCACGGGCCAGGAGGAGGGCATTGATGGCGTACGGCGGGATCGCGGGCACGCCGTGGGCCGGCGGAAGCACGGCCGTGACGACGAGGCCGCCATGCTCCGGTGGCGTGGTCAGGTCGGCGAACGTGGCGGTCCGGGGCGCGGGCTCGAGCCGGGACAGGTCGGACCGCGCGCGGCGGCGCAGCTCGGGACCGCCGGCGCCCCGCGACGACGCCGCCGTGAGCGTGGCGGCGACGGTGTCGTGCAGCACGGCCAGGTGGTCCTCGACGTCGGCCCGGCGGGCGGCGGTGAGCTCCGCGTCCCGCCGGAGCGCGGCCGTGGCCACCGCGAGCTCGTCCACCCGTCGCGCGCCCCGGGACACCAGCACGATCAGCCCCCGGGCCAGCGCGCCCTGCCAGAGCAGCATCACCGTCTGGGCGGCGCCCAGGTCCCAGCCGGTGCCGGTGGCCAGGGCCGACCCGGCCCAGACCGCGGCCGAGGTCACCAGCAGGTGGGCGGCGCCGTCGCGCGGGCGGAGGGAGAACTGGGCCGCGCCGACGCACACCGAGGTCACCGTCCGGGCCCAGTCGTCCAGGTCCAGGTGGCCGTGCGGCGGGTGGGCCCAGGGCAGCACCACGCAGGCCGCCGCGAGCGGGATGGCGTCCACGGCCGCCGTCCATCGTGGCCACCAGCCGCTCACCACCGAGGCGACCTGCCAGGCCACGACCACGGCGACCACGGCCACGGCGGCCTTCGGAGGGTCGCCGATGGGCAGCAGGGCGGTGCAGGCGAGGACGACGAGCACCCGCGCGGTCACGGCGATCCGGGCGGCGGCTGTTCTGACCGAGGTCTCTACCGGTCCGGTGTCGCGAATGGTCTGCACCTCCGTGCTCCGCTCGAGATCGTAATCCGGTGATCCAAATGTGGGTTGTTCACCCCTCACGGTCCGGTTCGCCCGTCCGTAGCGTCCTCTCTCGACAGCCGGCAATCACCCCGTACAGAGAGGTTTTCCGTGAATTTCTCCCGTCGTTCTCTGCTGGCGGTGTGCCTTGCGGTTCCCGCGCTCGCGCTGGGGCCGCAGCCGGCCATGGCCGCGGCCGCGCTGCCCACGGTCGACATGGAAGCCGTACTCAAGGCGGCGCAGTGGGACCCGGCCAAGGCCGACTCGGCGGTCACCCCCGGCGCCGGGCCGAGCGTCAAGCTGGTCGAGACCGCTCTGCGCAAGAAGGGCCTGCTCGATCCGGCCTATGAGGACGGTCATTTCGGCACGCGGACCGTCACCGCCTACGCCCAGTGGCAGCAGCAGCTCGGCTACAGCGGCCTCGACGCCACCGGGCTGCCCGGCCGGACGTCGCTGACCAGGCTCGGCGAGGGACAGTTCACCCTGACCCGGATCGTCCTGGCCGGCGCGAAGGTCACCCACCAGGGCTTCCCGGTCAACGACCGGACCCTCGCGATGCTCAAGGCGGCGCAGGGGCGCTCCGGCCGTACGTACGTCGTCGAGCAGGGTTCGTACTCGCCCGGAACCGATCCGACGTCGGCCGGCACCCATGACGGCGGCGGCGTGCTCGACCTCGACGCCGAGGCGCTGACCGCCGCCCAGCGTACGGCCGCCGTGACCGCGCTCCGCCAGGTCGGCTTCGCGGCCTGGCTGCGGACCCCGGCCCAGGGCGACTGGCCGCTGCACATCCACGCCGTCGCGATCAGCGACCCCGACCTGTCGTCGCCGGCCCAGAAGCAGGTCGGCGCCTACTACGAGGGTCGCAACGGCCTGGCCAACAACGCGGCCGACGACGGCCCGGGTGTCCCGAAGGTCACCTACGAGGAATACCTCCGAACCCTCTAGAACTGGAGTCCGTCCATGAACAAGAAGATCATGCCCATCGCCATGGCCGCGTTGACCGGCGCGAGCATCATCGCCATGACGCCCACCGCCGCCCAGGCCGCGGGCCGCAACGGCGTCTGCGAGTCGGGCGAGTTCTGCCTGTACTTCAACAGCAACCACCAGGGATCGGTGTCCGACTTCACCGGCTCGATCCCGGACTACGGCAAGAGCCAGCCGTCCTGCTACGAGTTCAAGAGCGACGGCGCGGGCCAGTTCAAGTGTGTGAAGAACGACGCGGCGGCGGTCTGGAACCGCACCTCCGACCCGGTCACCGTCTACTTCAACCATGACTACAAGGGCGCACGGCAGACCATCAAGGCCGGCGGCAAGGTCAACCTCAACTCGGATCTGAAGAACGAGAACGCCTCCCACAAGTTCAACACCAACGACGGCGACAGCAAGGAGAACCTGACCCACGGTCTGTACGACGCCAGCGGCGGCTCCATCACCTGTGGCTTCGACGGCTACGAGAACACGCCGGGCCGCCACGAGGGCATCGACATGGCGCGCAGCGTCGGCTCGCCGGTCTACGCGCTGGTCCGGGGCGAGGTCATCAACATCGTCCGCGGCTCGAACGGCAGCGGTGGGCTGTCCACCATCGCCGTCTACAACTCGGACGTCAACAAGACGGTGATCTACCTGCACACCAACCCGTCGTCGTCGCTGCAGGAGGGCGACCGGGTCGACCGCGAGGACCGGATCGCCACCGAGGCCTGGCACGGGGTCAGCTCCAGCGGCGCCGCGCACACCCACGTCGAGGTGCGCGACGGCCGCAAGCCGCTCGCGGCCGTCAGCGTCGGCGACCCGGACCTGGAGAACGACAACCCGGCCTCGTTCTGGAGCGCCCGCGGATACAACGTCCGATGAAGACGCTTCTCGGCCTGATCGCCGCCGTGCTCCTGGCGCCGCTGCTCACCCTCGCGTCGCCGGCGCCGGCCTCGGCCGACGTCTCCGGGAACTGCTCCGGCCTGGCCGGAGAACGTTCCGGCCGGGCCTCAGTCGCATCGGGTGACGGTGAAGCGCCAGGTGCCGGAGCCCACGGCGTAGCGCGCGACACCGGTGACACCCGGGGCGGGCTCAGCCCCGGCCGGGGCGGTGACGTCGTGGCCGAACGTGGGCACGTCGACCGTGGCGGTGGCGTTGACCGGGACGGTGACGGTCAGGTCGAAGCGGCAGGCGGCGTTGGTCCAGGCCGAGGTCACCGTTCCGCGTACCGTGTCGATCGACGCCGACAGGCGGGCCAGACCGGGCGGCACCTGCGGGGCGACCGCGATCGACGCGTAGCCCGGTGACGCCGGGGTGATGCCCGCGAAGACGGTGTAGAGCGTGGCGTTGACGCCGGCGAACATGGCGTGGTCGTGGGTCTCCATGTTCGATTCGTACGTCCACTGCTCCCACGGCGTGGTGGCGCCCCGGGAGAGCTGGTAGCCGAAACCGGGGTAGGTCGTCGTGCCGAGAACCGTCGCGGCGACGTCGGCGCGACCGGCCCGGGCCAGGGCCTCGATCAGGTACCGGGTACCGAAGATGCCGGTGTCCAGGTGGCCGTGATCGGCGGTCAGGACCGTGTCGGCCAGCCGTGCGCCGACCGCGGCGACCCGGTCCTCGGGCACCATGCCGAAGGCCAGCGGCAGGACGCTGGTGACCTGGCGGCCGCTGCCGTACCCGGTGCCGGACGGGTCGAGGAAGCGGGCGTTGAAGGCGTCCGCGATGTCCTGGGCCAGCCGCCGGAAACGCGCCGCGTCGGCGGTCCGGCCGAGCGCCGCCGCGGCCTTGGCCGTGTCGTCGGCCTGGCGGTAGGACAGGGCGGTGTTCACGATCGCCCGCTCGCTGAAGCACTCGCCGGTCGAAGGGCTGCCCTGCCCGTCGTGCGCGTCCGGGCCGCGCACCGGCGGGCACCAGTCGCCGAAGCCGCGGTCGTCCGGCCAGACCAGATCCGGCCGGGCCGCCGCGTTGGCCTCGACGAACGCCGCCATGGCCGGGTAGGAGCGGGCCAGCAGGGCCTGGTCACCGTACTGCTCGTAGAGCGACCAGGCGAGCGAGACCGAGCCGCCGCCCATGTCGGGCAGCTGGGCGTTGCCGGCGTCGTTCGGCAACGCCGTTCCCGGCGGGAGGTCGAGCAGGTACTTGGCGTAGAACCGTTCCATCCCGAACTCCCGGACCGCGGCGGCGTGATAGGCCTGCACGTCCATCCCGGGCGGGGTTCGCTCGTCCCGCACCGGGGTGTCGGTCGGCAGGCTCATCGAGTTGTTCAGGATCGCCCAGCGGTTGTTCCGCCAGATCCGGTCCAGCAACGGGTCCGAGGTGGCGATCGTCCCGGTCGGCGCGACGTCGGCGTGCACGACGCGGGCCGTCACGCTGTCCGGGCCGAGCGCGCCCGGGAAACCGGTGACCTCGACGTAGCGGAAGCCGTGATAGGTGAAGCGCGGCTCCCAGACCTGCTCGCCCGGGGCGTCGCCGAGGGTGTACGCGTCGGCCGACGCCGCGTTGCGATTGGTCGCCGTGTCGAGCCGGCCGTCCGGGCCGAGTTCTTCGGCCGTACGCATCCGCACCGTCGTGCCGGCCGGCCCGGTGACCCGCAACCGGGGCCACCCGGCGATGTTCTGCCCGAAGTCGAGGACGTGCACACCGGGACGGGGCTCGGTGACACCGGTGGCATGGAGGGTGTCCACCACCCGGATCGGGGGAGCGTCGTCGGCGGCGAGCACCGGGCTGGGCGCCGTCGTGGTCCGCACCGGATGCCAGGCGCGGTCGTCGAAGCCCGGCCGGTCCCAGCCGTCCTGCGCCAGCCGCGCGTCGTAGCTCTCGCCGCCGTACAGGTCGTTGGCCAGGATCGGGCCGTCCGACCACCGCCACGTGTCGTCGGAGGCGACCGTGGCCCGGGTGCCGTCGGCGAACGTGACGGCGAGCAGCGCGATCGCCTGCTTCGGCCCCGGCCATCGGAACCCGTACGGGCTGAACCGCGGGCCGTACCCGTTGCCCAGCCACAGCCCGACGGTGTTGGCGCCCGGCCGGAGCAGCGACGTGACGTCGTAGGTGTCGTAGAGGTTCCGCCGCTCGTACGGCGTGCTCGCCGGGGTCAGCACGCGGTCGCCGACCTTGCCGCCGTTGAGCCGCAGCTCGGCGAAGCCCAGGCCATAGGTGTACGCCCGGGCGCTCGCGATCGGCCGGTCCAGGTCGAACGCCTTGCGCAGCATCGGGGCGTCCGGGTCGGAGGCGAGCAGGGTCGGGTCGCCTCGCGGCTCCAGACGGCCGTCGACCACGGGCGCGCCCGGGAACCGGGGATCCGGGTCGGCCGTGAAGTCGTCGCTGAACAGGGTGCGTCCGCCGAGGTCGCGTACGGTCAGGTGGTCGTACTGGGCGACCTCGGGCACACCCTGGCTGACCGACGACCGGAAGCCGATGGTGCCCGGGCCGGGAAGATCCAGCGGGCGTACGTCGACCTGGACGCCGTCGATCCAGGTGGTGACCGTCCCGCCGTCGGCCCGGATCCGCACGTGATGGGTCGCGCCGACGTTCTCCGGTGTCACGACCGGGCTCAGGTCGACCTCGCCGAGCAGCGCGTACGCCCCCTGGCGCCGGACGTGCGGCCGCAGCATGACCCGGCCCGGGTGGGTCACGGCGTTGATCTGCCACATCGCGTAGGTGTCGGCGCTCGCGGCCCGGAACAGCAGGCTCGCCGCCCCCGACCGGATCGTGACATCGGTGTCCAGCGTGAGGTCCCGCCACGAGTGCGCGTCGCCGACGTCCGGGGTGATCCACCGGGCGCCGGCCCAGCTCGCCGCGTCCAGCAGGCCGGTCTCCCACCATGACACCGGTGACGGCGGCGACGGGCGGCCGTTCACATCCCACGCCTGGACCGTCCAGTAGTACCGGCGCGCGGAGACCAGGTCCGGGCCGCCGTACCGGACGGCCACCGAGTCGGCGCTCGCGACCCGGCCGCTGTCCCAGACGTCGGCGCTCCGCCGGGCCAGCAGCTCGGGCCGGCTGGCGACGAGCACGCGGTACGCGCTCTGCCGGTCACCCTGCCGCCCCGACCGCAGCCGCCAGCTCAGCGCGGGCCGCGGCTCGTCGATGCCCAGCGGCGCCGCGACGTTGCCGGTCCGCAGGTCGTGAACGGTGAGCCCGGCCGCTGGGGCGCCGGCCGCCGAGGCTGCGGCTGCTGGGGCGCCGGCCGGCATCGGGGCGAGCGCGAGGATCAGGGCGAGCGCGAACCGAGCAGGCATGGCGTGCTCCAGCTGTCGGGTTATAACGATTCAATGGGCCCATGTTACGGGCCGGTTACATGTCTGTCGAGATCGGACGCCGCCGGCCCTCCGGCGCGATTTCGCCCACACCTTCTCCGTCGCCGGTCGAGCCATGATCACGATTCCCGGCTGAAGCACTAGGCTCAGGGGATGTCCGAGCACCGCCCCCTTCCGCTGTGGGCGGGACGCGCGGCGGCGCTGCTGGGCATCGTGCTCGTCGCACTCACCCTGCGCCAGGCGGTCGCGGTCATATCGCCGATCCTCGGCGACATCCGGGTGGACATCCCGATCTCGAACATCGGCGTCGGGGTGCTCGGCACGTTGCCGCCGATCCTGTTGGCGGCCTCCGGCTTCATCGCGCCGCGCGTCGCCCGTGGCCTCGGCCTCGACGGCGGCATCGTGCTCGCGCTGCTGCTCATGACCCTCGGCCATCTCGTGCGCGCGTTCGCCCCGGGCTTCGCGGTGCTGCTCGCCGGCAGTGTCGTCGCGCTCACCGGTACGGGGATCGGCAATGTGCTGCTGCCGCCGATCGTGCGGCGCTACTTCCCCGACCGGGTGGCGCTGCTGACCGCCGTCTACGTCTGCATCGTGGGACTGAGCACGGCCGTGCCCGCGGCGGTCGCCGCTCCGGTCGCCGAGCGGATCGGCTGGCGGTTCGCGCTCGGCATCTGGTCGGTGACCACCGTCATCGCGCTCGTACCGTGGCTCATCATCATCGCGCGGGAGCGCCGCCGGCGACTCTCGGCCGCCGTCGCCGTCGAGTCACCACCGCCCGCCCTCGTCACGCGACTGTGGCGGTCGCGCGTGGCCCGGTCGATCACCGTCTTGTTCTCGACCAGCACGATCTGCACCTACGCGGCTTTCGCCTGGCTGCCCGAGATCCTCGGCGACATCGCCGGCTCGACGCCGACCGAGGCCGGTGTGCTGCTCGCCGTCACCGGCCTCATCAGCGTGCCCCTCGCACTCATCGCGCCCTTGCTCGTCGCGCGGCTGCGTAATGTCAGCTGGCTGATCGCCGCCGGTGTTGCCAGCTTCGCGCTCGGCTACCTCGGGCTGCTGCTCGCGCCCGCGACCCTCACCCTGCTCTGGGTGCTGCTCATCGGCTCGGGGTCGATCCTGTTCCCGGTCTGCCTGGTGCTCATCAACATTCGCACCCGGACCCAGGGCGGCACGGTCGCGCTGAGCGGCTTTGCCCAGGGAGTCGCGTACGCGCTCGGCGCGCTCGGTCCGCTGCTCGTCGGACTGCTCCACGACGTGAGCGGCGGGTGGACCCTGCCGCTGCTGTTCCTGCTCGCTGTCATCCTCGTGACGACCATCCCGGCGGTCACGCTGGCCAGGCCCGCGTTCGTCGAGGACGAGCTAGCCAGCTAGACGCCTTACGGTGGCGCCGGCCTATCCGCGCCGGCCCATCCGCGCGGGCCGGGCTGCGACGGTGCCCGCCCTCGTTGCGGCCGGCGCTCGCGCTGGTCATGGGCTGAGCTGGGTTGCCGGGCGCCCGGGCTGCCTGCTCACCCTCGCTGCCGCCCCTCACCCTGGCTGCCCAGCGGCGCCGAACAGGCCGGCAGTCCGGAGGACGCCGCGGCGGCTGAGCCCGGGGCGGTCCAACGCGGAGTCGGGTACGGCCGGGTCGGCCCAGCGGGGCAGCGTGCTCATGGCGTCCGACCGTAGGGGCCGGAACCGAGGCGGTGGTGGCCGTTCGGTGATCAAACGGTGACCGGCTGGACTCTCGTCCCAGGGTGATCCAGGGCAGACTTCCGGGCCCGATGCATCGTCGCGGTCGCGGCGCGCGGTATAACCGGTCGTCACAACTTAACCGGGCAGGGGAGTGGGCTCTGATGAGCGGCGGGCGGCACGTGGATCCTCTGGCCACGTCGGATCCGGAGCGGCTCGGTGAGTACCGGCTGCTCGGACGCCTGGGCGCGGGCGGCATGGGCGTCGTCTTCCTGGCCGAGAACCCCGGCGGCGAGCGGGTCGCGATCAAGCTGGTGCACCCGGGACTGCTCGCCGACCCCGAGGTCCGGGGCCGGTTCCGCAGCGAGGTGGGCCGGGCCCGGCAGGTGCCGGCGAGTTGCACCGCGGCGTTCCTCGACGCCGACCTCGATCATGACCCGCCGTACCTGGTCGTCGAGTACGTCGACGGGCCCAGTCTCGGCGAGGTGGTGACCCGGCAGGGCCCGCTGGCCCCGGAGGCGTTGCGCCCGCTGGCCTTCGGGGTGGCCACCGCCCTGGCCGGCATCCACGGCGCGGGCGTCATCCACCGCGACCTCAAACCGGGCAACGTGCTGCTCGCCGCGGACAGCCCGCGGGTCATCGACTTCGGCATCGCCCGGCCGTTCGAGCTGACCAGCCAGCACACCCGGACCGACATGATGGTCGGCACGGTCGCCTACATGGCGCCCGAGCGCTTCTCCGCCGACCCGGACATCCCGATCACGCCGGCGGCCGACATCTTCGCCTGGGGCTGCCTGGTCGGGTACGCGGCGGCCGGGCGCACGCCGTTCCGCGGCGACTCACCCCAGGCCACGGCCGCGCGCATCATGACCATGCCGCCACGGCTCGACGGGGTGCCGGACGAGCTGCGGGAACCGGTGCTGCGCGCGCTCGACAAGGACCCGGCGAACCGGCCGACCGCCGCCGAGCTGCTCGCCCTGCTGCGGGGCGAGTCACCGGGCCGGCCCCGCCTCGGCGCCGGCCGGCGGGTGATGGCGGCGGCCGCGGTGGTCCTCGTGCTGGCCGCCGGCGCGACCGCGCTGATCCTGGGCCGGTCCGAACCCGATGCGGACGTGGCCGTCCCGGCCGCCGTCGCCCCCGTTCCCACCCTGTCGCCCTCGTCGGCTCCGGTGGTGGCCCCGCCGGTGGGCCGGCCGTCGACCGATCCGGTGTCCTCGCGTACCCCAGCGGCTCAGCTCTCGCCGCCCGCGGCCGGCGGCGTCAAACCCACCCCGGACAACCCCGCCACCACCCAACCCGCCGCTTCGGCGCCGAAGGGGTCGGTCAACACCGCCAGGCGCAACCTCGCGCTCAACCGCCCGGCGTTCGCCTCCAGTGTGGAGAGCGATCACTGGTCGGCCGGCATGGCCGTCGACGGCGACCCGGCCACCCGGTGGAGCAGCGGCTTCGCAGAGCCGGAGTGGTTGAAGGTGGACCTCGGCGCCACCTGGCGAGTCACCGATGTCACGGTGCGGTGGGAAGACGCGAGCGCCGTGTCGTACCGCGTCGAACTCTCCACCGACGGAACCGCATGGACGTCGGTCTACTCCACCACCTCGGGCACGGGCGGTGTCGTGACGGTTCCCGCCGACGGCAAGGCCGCCCGCTACGTGCGGGTCTACTGCCTCAAGCGGTTCCGGGCCTACGGCTTCTCGATCTGGGACGTCGAGGTCCGCTGACGCGCCACCGTCACGCTCGGATAACGGATCGACGGCCGTAGTAACCCGAAGCTCTTCGCCGGACCTAAGCCAGGTGAAGATGCTTGAGGGGGCGCTATGGAGGAGCAGTTCACGGCCATGTTCCGTGAGCACTATCCGCTGGTGCTCGCTTTCGTGTCACGACGGACGGACCAGGCCCGGGCCCACGACGTGGTCGCCGAGGCCTTCACCGTCGCGTGGCGACACTTCGAGCGGCTGCCCGACGAGCCGCTGCCCTGGCTCTACCGGGTGGCGCGGAACTGCCTGGCCAACGCCGTGCGGGCCGACCGGCGGCAGACCCGGGTGGCCGAGAAGATCGCCGGGCACGGCCTCGAACCGGAACCCGACCACGCCCTCTCCGTCATCACCGACACCGGGCTCCGGCAGGCGTTGCACGGCCTGGCGCCGGGCGACCGGGAGGCCCTGCTGCTGGTCGGCTGGGAGGGCCTGGACAACCAGGCCGCGGCCACCGTTCTGGGCTGCTCGGTCGTGGCGTTCAAGGTGCGGCTGCACCGGGCCCGGCGACGGCTGGCCCGGCTGCTGGCCCTTGCTGATTCCTCGCCCGTGGAAGACGTCCCGATGGCCAGGAAGGTGCGATCGGCATGAACGACACCGACGCCATGCGCCGGCTGGCCGCGGCCAACCCGGTGCCCTCGCCGCTGCCGCCGGGGTCGTCACAGGCGCAGTTCTGCCTGCGTACGGTGCTGGCTCAGCCCGTACCCCGAAAAAGCCGGCGGCGCGCTCATCGGCTCATCCCCGCCGCGGCCGCGCTGGTCCTGATCGCCGCCGGCGGCGCCTTCGTCACGATCACCCGCCGAGCGCCCACGCCGCCGCCCCGAGCGACCGTCGCGGCGCCGCCGGCCGTGCTCGCCGCGGCCGCCGACCGGGCCGGACAACCGAGTGGCAAGGGCCAGTTCCTGCACGTCAGGGGCACCTCGGCGCGGGTGATGCACATCGACGACGCGAGCGGCTACAACCTCATCCGGGTCGACGACGTCCGCGGCATGCAGCCGGCCGACGGCCGTCCCGGCGAGGGCTGGCTGATCATCGGCGACGAGGGTTCGAGCGTACGGCCGGTGACCGACCGGGATGCCGCCTCGTGGCGCCGCGACGGGTCGCCCGGGCCCGGGAAGCAGCCCGACACCGTGTCGCCCAACCTGGCCGACGACCCCGAGTTCGACGGCGACGTGGCTTCGCTGCCGGACGCCGCCGAGGTGCCGGTCGCCGACCGGGAGGGCTGGCTGTTCCGCGAGTGCACCCGCCTGCTCGACGTGTTCACCAACACGCTCAGTGGCGCCGACCGGGCCACGCTCTTCCGGACCCTGGCCGGCCTGCACGGGATACGCACGCTCGACGCCGCCACCGATCCGGCGGGACGTCCCGCGACCGGCCTCGCCTACACCGGCGAGACGCCTCGCTACGGCCTCGTCGACTGGCAGATCTACCTGCTCGCCGGCACCGACCAGATCGGTTTCAGCCAGGCGGTCGTACGCCGCCCCGGTCCCGCCAACGCGACCCTCGCCCCCGGAACGGTCCAGTACAGCCTCGCCGTCCTCGACACCCGCCGCAGCCAGACGCCATGAAGCGCGGCGTCGCGGCCACGCTGGCGCTGCTGATCGTCGTCGCCCTGGTCTTCGACCGCCACTACCGGTTCTTCGACATGGCCATCTACCAGGGCGCGGTCCGCTGGTGGCTGGCCGGCGGCGACCTGTACGGCTACCACGCGCCGGTGCGCGGCGCGCTCGGTTTCACGTACCCGCCGTTCGCCGCGATCCTGCTCCTGCCCGCCGCCCTGGTCCCGCTCAAGGTGGCCGGCTGGGTGATCACCGCGTCGAGCCTGCTCGCCCTGGCCGTCACCCTGCGGTCGAAACCCCTCGTGTTCGTGGCGGCCCTGGCCATGGAGCCGGTCCGCCAGACCCTCGGCCTGGGCCAGGTCAACCTGCTGCTCCTGGCCCTGGTCGTGCTCGACCTGACGGTTCTGCCGAAACGCTGGCGAGGCGTCGGCGTCGGGATCGCCACCGCGATCAAGCTGACACCCGGGCTGTTCATCGTCTACCTGCTGGTCACGCGTCAGTGGCGGGCGGCCGGGGTGGCGGTCGCCACGGTCACGACGCTGACCGCGGCGAGTCTTCTGGTGGCACCACGCGAGTCGCTCCGCTACTTCGGCGACCTGATGTGGCACACGGCCCGGGTCGGCGAGGCGGACGCGGTGGCCAATCAGTCGCTGGCCGGTCTGCTCGCGCGCCTCGCCGGCAGCCACACCGCCCCCACCGGCGCCTGGCTGGTGTGCTGCGCGGTCGCCCTGGTTGCCGGGTTGCGCCGGGCGTCGCAGGCCCACGCGTACGGGGAGGAGCTGACCGCCCTGGCCCTCACCGGCCTGACCGCCAACCTGATCACGCCGGTCGCCTGGACCCACCACCTGGTCTTCCTGCCGCCGGCCCTGCTCGTGCTGGCCCGCAGCCGGGACCGCCTCGACGTGGTGGCGGCGGCGCTCTGCTACCTGCTCAGCGTGCTGTCCCCGATCTGGTGGAGCGACCGGGCGTCCGAGACCTTCGTCCTGATGGCGATCTTCCTGGTGTGGCGCCTCCCCGTCGCGCCCCGCCTCCCAGCCGTCGTCGCCGAGAGCGCGCCGTCGGAGCCGATGACCGTGGGTCACCGGTGACATGGGGGCTGGCGCGGCTCGGGGCCGGCTCTGCCGCCGGCTTCCGGTGACATGGTGGCCTGGGCGGCGCCGGTCGTCAGTGGACGCTGCTGCCCAAGGAGCCGGTGTCGAGGCGGCCGCCCGGGTGGGCGGTGAAGTTCCAGCGGTCCTGGCCGGTTCCGCCGAGCACGATCACCACCCACGCGGCCTCGGGGTGGTCGGCCAAGTAGCGCGCCCGGCCCAGGTCGCGGCCCTCGGGGGCGGTGCCGAGGATCAGCACGCCCGGCGCGCCGGTGGCGGCCGCGGCGGCGGTGTCCAGGGCGGCGGGGATGCCGTCGAGCACGGTCAGTTGCTCGCCCTTGATGTTCACCCGCAAGTCACCGGTGACAACCTGGACGCGATCGGACCATGGGCTGCTGACCAACTCCTCGGCCCACGCCGCGACGACCTCGCGGGCCGCCTCGGCGTCGCCGGTGACACCGATGACACCGCCGCTGCGGCCCAGGTCGATCAGCTCGCGGGTGCCGTCGGTGGTGCCCAGTGTGACCAGCCGCGGGCAGGGGCTGGCGACGTCGCCGGCGGCGGGCTGGGCCTGAAGGTCGCTCAGCGACGCGATCCAGGAGCGGCCGTCGCCGCCGGATTTCCACGGCGCCACCGCCGAGGTGTCCGGGGTCGCCAGCCGGAGCGCGATCCGGTTCTCGTCGAGCGTCACGCCCAGGATCGCGGGCGTAGGGCGACCGGTCCCCTGAGCCGAGGTGACCAGCCCACGCAGGGCGCGGTCGAGGATCCAGTCGGTGGCGGCGTGCAGGGTGCGCATCGGCGACGTCGGGTGGTCGAACGACGGCGGCTTCGGAGCGGGCTTGCGGCGACGTAGCAGCACCACGGCGACGGCCGCGCCAACGATGAGGACGCCGGCGATGAGTAGGGCGATGACCCAGGCGGGAGTTCCGGCGTCGGACGACGGCGACCCCGGAGTCGCCGCAGCGGGAGCGGGCGGCGCAGTGGACGGTGGCGCACTCGACGCGACCGGCAGCGGGCCGGTCTGCACACCGTCGCCCTCGGCATCGGGCGGAAGCAGCAGGATCCAGCCCGCCTCGATCTCCTCCGGGTTCTCCAGCGCCATGCCGTCCGGCTGAACCCGGCCCTTGTTCAGCGCGAAGATCTCGGTGAACCGGTCGCCGTCCCCGAGGAAGCGATCGGCGATCTCATACAGATACTCGTGCTCGCCCTGCCACTCCTCCCGAACCTGATACCACTTCGGGTCGGCGCGCCGAGCGAGAGCGTCGCGCTCGACGGAGGGCCCACGCTCGGCGAAGAAGGCACGCTCCGCGACAGGGCCGCGCTCGGCGGGAAAGACACGCCCCGCGAGAGGGCCGCGCTCGGCGGGAAAGGCACGCTCGGCGGGAGGGGTGGCGCGCTGGGCGGGCTGGGTGAATGCCGGCGTCGCCGGGAACGCGACCAGCAGGGCTGCCCCGAGGAGGGCGGCCCTGCCGAGGAGACGGGGAGTCATGATCTTCAGTATGACCCACTCAGCAGCCCGGGGCGGTGGGCTCCAGTCTCGTGTAGACGGTGATGCCGAGGGCTCCGGTGTCGAGGCGGCCGTCGGGGTGGGCGGTGAAGCGCCAGCGGTCCTGGCCCAGCACGACCACGACCAAGGCGCCGTCGGGGCGGTTGACCAGGCTCTGCAGGCGTTCCATGTCCTTCACCGGCGAGAACTTCCGCCGCAACCTCGCCATCGTCGACGAGGTCACCGCCATCGGCGCCGAGATCGGCGCCACCCCGGCGCAGACCGCGCTCGCCTGGATCCTCACCCGTGGCGACGACATCGCCCCCATCCCCGGCACCCGCCGGGTGGCCCGGGTCGAGGAGAACACCGCCGCGGACGCCCTCGAACTCACCGCCGCGCAACTCGCCCGCCTCGACGCGCTGCGACCGGCGGCCGGAGCCCGCCACGACGACGCCAACATGGCCGGGATCGACCGGTAGCGGACTGATTCACCGCGGGACGGCCTCGGCCGGCTGGTCGTGGGTGACGTCGTCGGCCGAGCGGGGGATCAGGGCGGACAGGGCGATCATCACCACCACCACGATCAGCATGGCGATGAAGATGCGGTGGACGGCGACGGTCAGGCGGGCCGGGTCGACCGCGGACGAGCCGATCACCGCGTTGGCCATCGCGCCGAAGACCGCGGCTCCGACGGCGCTGCCCAGCGACCTGAGGAAGATGTTGTTGGCGGTCACCACGCCGCGGTCGGCCCAGCCCACGCTCGACTGGGCGGCGATCAGCGTCGGGGCCGCCGTCAGGCCCATGCCGAGGCCGATGACCAGGCAGAAGGCGGCCACCTGGAGGATCGATGAATTGTCGCCGAGCAGGAGCAACAGGATGATGCCCACGGTGGCCACGGCCGTGCCGATCAGGGCGGTCGCCCGGAAACCGACGCGCAGGTAGATCTTGCCGGCCTGGCTGGCGGTGATCGGCCAGCCGATGGTGAGGGCGCCGAGGGCGAGGCCGGCCACCAGCGGGCCGGTGCCCAGCACGTCCTGGGCGTACGTCGGGATGTAGGAACTCAGGCCGATCAGGATGGCGCCGACGCCGACCGAGATCAGGCCGCTCGTCACCAGGAGCCGGCGGCGGAACACCCAGAGCGGCAGCACCGGCGACTCGGCGGTCCGCTCGACGAGACCGAAGACGACCAGCAGCGCCGAGCCGACGCCGAGCACGCCGAGGCTGATCGGAGAGGTCCACGCCCAGGCCTGGCCGCCTTCGAGGATGCCGAGGATCACCAGGACCAGGCCGGCCGTGAGCAGGGCGGCGCCGCGGTAGTCGACGACCTGCCGGCGGCGCTCGACCCGCTCCTGGAAGCCGCGCACGATCATCGCGCCGGCCAGCAGGCAGAGCGGGATGTTGACGAAGAAGATCCAGCGCCACGACAGCCATTCGGCGAACACCCCGCCCAGCGTCGGCCCGACCACCGACGCCACCGCCCAGACGCTGGCGACGTACCCCTGCACCTTGGACCGTTCGCGGACCGAGTAGAGGTCGCCGATGATGGTGATCGTGGTCGGCAAGATCGCCCCGGCGCCGAGGCCCTGCACGACCCGGAAGATGATCAGCGGCCACATGCTCCAGGCCACGCCGCACAGGATCGAGCCGAGCAGGAACAGCCCGATGCCCCACAGGATCACCGGCTTGCGCCCGAACAGGTCGTTGAGCTTGCCGTAGATCGGCACCGACACGGCCTGGGCCAGCAGGTAGATGGAGAACAGCCAGGGAAACTCGGTGAAGCCGCCGATGTCCTTCACGATCGACGGCACCGCGGTCGCGATGATCGTCGCGTCGATCGCGACCAGGCCGGTGCAGAGCATCATCGCGGCCAGCACCGGCCCACGTTCCGAGCGCAGCCCCACATTGTTGTCCGTCACCAACCTGGCCTACCCCAGGACCAGCGCGAACGCCGAACGAGCGCAGCCAGAAGAGGGCGATATCACAATCAAGATCAAGTTCCGGTCGTAGCGGGGTGGTGGGTGCAGACCGCTGCTCCCGCCGAGGGTCGCTCCGCTCCACCTGCGTGAGCGGTTGCGCTCCGGCCGCTGACGCGGCCGGAATGGCGAGCCGAGCCCGGCCCACCACCTGAAGCGCGGCAGCTGCATCTGTCGGTGCGTTCGGCCGCTCACCCCGACCTCGACCTGCATCTGCCGCTGCGATAACCGGCTCGTGTCGAGACGGCCGACGGCGTGGCCCACACCTAGCGGGCCGTGTAGCCCCCGTCGATCGGCAGCGAGACGCCGGTGATCATGGAGGCGGCGTCGCTGAGGAGGAAGACGATCGGGGCGGCGATCTCCGCCTCGGTGGCGTAGCGGCCCAGCGGCATCGCCTCGAGGAACGGGCCCTGGATCTCGTCGCGGCCCCAGTAGAAGGCCGACATCGGGGTCATGACCACGGTCGGGTTGACGCTGTTGACCCGGATGTTGTGGCGGCCCAGTTCGAGCGCGGACACCCGGGTGATGCTGTCCAGGGCGGCCTTCGACGCGGCGTACGAGACGTGGCCGTAGAGGGCGACCAGCGCGGCCTGGCTCGACACGTTGACGATCGACCCGCCCCGGCCGGCGGCGATCATGCTCTGCGCGGCGTACTTCGTGACCAGCAGCGCGCCCCGGGTGTTGACCGCGATCACCTCGTCGAAGACCTTGATGTCGGTCTCCTGGGGGGTGGCGATCTCGCCGCCGAACCCGGCGCAGTTGACCACGCCGGACAGTGGCAGGCCGGCCAGGGCGTCCCGGACGGCGTCCTCGGAGTGCAGGTCGAAGGGCAGCCCGCGGACACCCGTCTCGGCGACGATCGGCGCCAGGTTCTCCTCGCTGGTGCCGGCCGCGATGACGTCGGCGCCGTGCTGGAGCAGCAGCCGGACCGTGGCGCCGCCGATGCCGCCGGAGGCGCCGGTGACCAGGATGGTGCGGTTGGTGAAGTCGAACATCGGTGTCCCGTTCCTAGTAGCCATGCTGCCTATTTCACCGCGCCCATGGACTGACCACGGACCAGTTTGTTCTGGGCCACCCATCCGGCGATCAGGGCGGGGAGTGGTCGGCGTTCCCGTCCGCTGGTCGGTGTCTCCGGTTCAGTGGTCGGCGGTGACGACGACCTTGACGTGCTCGCCGGAACTGGCGGCGGCGAAGGCCTCGTCGACCTTCGCTAGCGGATAGCGGGCGGTGATGATGTCCGCCGGGTCCACGACCCCGGCGGCGAGCATGCTGATGGCCTGCTCGATGTCGTCGCGCGTGTAGGTGGCGCTGCCCTGCACGCGTACCTGAAGGTCCTGGATCTCGGGCAGGGGAACGGTGACCGGCGCCGCCGGGACGCCGACGACGACCACGGTGCCGCCCTTGACCGCGATGGCGATGGCCTGGTCGACCGAGCTCTGCACGGAGACGCAGTCGAACACGATGTCGGCGCTGGTGCCCAGATCGTCGCGGATGGCGTCCACCATGCCCGGGTCGGCGCCGTCGTGCACCGAGTCGGCGCCGAGCCGGGCGGCCCGGTCGCGCTTGGCGGGGGACAGGTCGCTGACCGCGATCCGGGCGGCGCCGGCGTGGCGCGCCGCGATCAGGGTGAGCAGTCCGATGGTGCCGGCGCCGAGGATCGCCACGGTCTGGCCGGCCAGCTCGCCGCCTCTGTCTCCGCTGTTTCCGGTGCCGCTGCTGTCCCGGGCGCTGTCTGCGGTGGCGCTGCTTCCGGCTGCGTTGTTTCCCGCGGCGTTGTTCCCAGCGGTGCTGTTCCCGATGGCGCCGCTTCTGGCAGTGCTGCTTCCGGCGGCCAGCCGGACGGCGTGCACGGGGGTGGACAGCGGCTCGACGAGGACGGCGAGGTCGTCGCTCAGCTCGTCGGGGATCGGAACGGCGCGGTCCTCGGGGATCGCGAACCACTCCGCGAGGCCGCCGCCCGGCGCCGTGCAGCCGAAGAACGTCATGGTGGCGCAGAGGTTGTAGCGGCCGTCCCGGCAGTACTTGCAGGTGCCGCAGGCCAGGATCGGCTCGATGACCACGCGGGTGCCGGGCACGAGGCGGCTGCCGTCGCGGCTGGACTCGACCGTCCCGTAGATCTCGTGGCCCGGGCGGTAGGGGAGGGGCACGAACGGGTGCCGGCCGTGGAACGCGTGCACATCGGAGCCGCAGATCCCGACCAGGCGCGCACGCACCACGACCTCGCCGTCCGCCGGGGTCGGGGTGTCCGCGTGCTGGAGTTCGACGACGCCCGGGGAGGTGACGACTGCCTGGCGCATCACGACCTCCTGGTTAACTCGCTTGAAACGCACAGTAGGTCATGTCACCGGTGTTTGCCACCGGTGTCATGCCTGAAAATCACAGACCATGTCATCGGTGACATGAGAGGACGGCCGAGTCCGGCTCAGGAGCGCGCGGCGACCTTGCAGGACTCACGCTCGATCAGCGTGACGTCCAGGATGTTGGTCTTCCGCAGCCGCCGCTTCGGGTGGTCCACCCGGTCGAAGACGCGCTGGGCGGCCAGCCGGCCGATCTCGTTCGGGTCCTGGTCGATGACGGTCAGCGCGGGACGCACCACGTCGGCCATCGGGAAGTCGCCGAAGCCGACGACGGCGAGTTGGTCGGCCGGCAGCGCGTGCAGCAGCATCATCGAGCAGCGGGCGTTCGACGAGAACACCGCGGTCGGCCGCCATGGGTGATCGAGGAGCCGGGTCACCGCGTCCTCGGTGCTGGCGCGGTTGTCGACGTACGCCTTGATCAGACCGTCGTCCTTCTCGATGCCGGCCTCGTCGATCGCGCGCCAGTAGCCGGCCAGCCGGTTGAGCTCGGTCGACAACCTGAGGTCGCCACCGACGTAGGCGATCCGCCGGTGCCCGTGCTCGATCAGGTGCCTGGTGGCCTGGTAGCCGCCGACCTCGTCGTTGTCGGTGAACGTGTCGGCGGACAGCCCGACCGGCGCCCGGTCGACGAAGACCAGCGGCGTGCTGTCCTGCCAGCGCTTGAGCCACGAGTGGTCGATGCTGATCGGGGCGACGACCAGGCCGGCCAGCCGCCGGCTCAGCAGCGATTCGAGGATGTCGCGTTCACGTCCCGGCTCGTCACCCAGATTGGTGAGCAGGGTGGCCACGCCGCGCGACCGGGCCAGGTCGTCGACGGCCCGGGCGATCGCCGCGAAGAACGGGTCGACCACATCCGGGACGGCCACCCCGATCGCCGACGACCGCCCGTTGCGGAAGGTGGTCGCCAGCACGTTCGGCACGTAGTTGAGATCGCGCATGATCTGCTCCACGTGCAGCCGCGTCTCGGGCAGCACGTGGGGGTCGTCGTTGAACACCCGGGACACGGTCTTCGCGCTCACGCCCGCGCGGGCGGCAACATCGCGCATCGTCGCCATGGGGTCACCTCCGCGGTCCAGGGTTCGCTTGATCAGCGCCCCGGCAGCATACCGTCCACGACCTCACGCAGTTCGGACAGACGCGGCTGAGCCCGCTTGGTCAGGTATTCCTCACGCAGGTCGGCCGACACCGAGAGGCTGTCCTTCCACAGCGACCGCCCCGCCATCGCCCCGCCCGCACCGTTGGCCATGGCCGTACCCACCTGCCCGAGGAATGTCGAGTGGTCGACACCCGCCGACAGCACCGCCCAGGGCGCGCCATCCGCCGCCGCGGTGACCGCAACGCAGCCCTCGGCCGAACCCGGGTACTGCAACTTCAACACCTTCGCGCCGCACTCGACGGCCAGCTTCGCCCCACCGGCGACCAGCCCCGGGAACGCGTCGGCGTACTCCTCTTCCGTTTCTCCCTCCACCCGATAGGTGAGGATCTCCACGATCAGCAGCAGCCCCTCCTCGGAGCAGGCGCTGATCAGCTCCCGCATCTCCCGCGCCACCCGAGACGCGGCGTCCTGCTTGTCCGGCCGCACGTACCACAACATCTTGCCGACATCACCGCCCAGCTCACGCGCCCGCTTAGGCGTAACACCTTCGACAAACTTCGTGTATCGCAGCCCGTCCACATTCTCGTAGCCGGACGCGTCCAGCCCCACCACGAGCGCGGTGTCCCGCGCCAGCACGCCGTCGTCAACCACGGCCGGCAGCGCCACCTCCGGGTCAAGCAGAATCGCCGGCGCGTAGTTGCCGAGGTGACGGACAAGGTCGGCCTTGGCCGCAGCCAGCTCATCCTTGCTGATCGAGCCGGGCCCGTCCGGCGCGTCAGTCATCGCCGCCTTCATACCGTTGCGCTGATCCGCCGCCACAATCAACATGCGGCCGGCCGGCGTGGAGATCGCGGCAAGGCCACGACGCTCAATGGTGTTCACGGTGCGCTTCCAATCTTCGGGGGGTACGCGGTCATCCCGCGCGCTACGCCCTCGTCGGGCGTGTGTGGCGGTGAGCGGCGGCGCTCTGTCTTGCGAGCGTGGTGGCCTCCGCGGGTGTGATGTCGCGGTGTGCGGTGGCGCTGCGCTTTTTGGGCGTGGTGGTTTCGTCGGGTGCGGTGTCGCGGCGTGCGGGGGTGGCGGTGTGGTTCGTGGGCTCGTCGCGTGTGGTGTCGCCGTGAGCGGGGATCGCCCCGCGATCTGTGGTCGGGTGATCTGATGATGTGGGGTCGTGGTCAGCGGGAGTCGCGCTCGTTGCCGACGCGGCTCTCAGGAGGCGGGCGGCGGCTCGCGTGGCGCCGTAGGCGGTCTCCTGCTCGCGGCCGGACACCGACAAGGCCGGGAGGACACGCGACCGCGCGCGCCGCACCGCGGCCATTCCCGCCCAGCCGCCGGTGAGCGTCGCGGAGATGGCCGGCGGCAGTTCACGATCCATGGCCCGGATCAGCTCGGCAATCTCGTCATTGCTGTGCCGCAGCACGGCGCCGAACACCTCCGCCGGGGTCGCGCCGTCACCGCGAACGGTCAGCTTGAGCACCCCGTCGTCATTGCGTGCGCCGGACACCTCGATCGCACCGACCGGCACCGCTCCCTCGAACGGCAGCGCCATGACACCGGTGTCGAGCACGTCGCGCCCGGCCCGGTCGGTGATGCCCGCGGTCTGCAGGGCTCGACGCAGCAGCAGCCCACTCTTCACCCCGGCAACGAGGACATGCTTCCCCGGCACCACATGCCGGACCTCGTTGATCAGATGATCCGCAAGCCGTCCCCGCGCCTCGAACCCGAGCGGCGCGTCGATCACCCGAAGCAACACCTCGGCCGTGCCCATCGACACGTGATAGTGATCAGGCGGCAACCCGCCACCCGCCTCGGCCGCCACGAGGTGGTCATGCCCGGCAACCGTGATGAGCGCGCCGGCCATGTTCGCCGGAACGGCGATCCGACTCGCCGCGTCGCTCGCCGCGATCGCTTTGCCAGTCCCGCCTTCCGCGCTCTCCGCGCCGCCAGTCCAGCTTTCCGCGCCGCGAGTCCAGCTTCTCGCGCTCACCGCGCCGGTCGCGCCGCCTGCTGCCTCCGCCGTGCCACCCACTGCGCTCGTCGTGTCGCCAGTCGCGTCGCTGGCTGCGAGGCCCCAGAGGGTTCCGGCGTCCAGCAGTGGGGGCAGGAAGGTTTCGTCGACGCCCAGGGCGTGCAGCATTGCTGGCCACTGGCGGCCGGTGTCCTGGTCGATCAGGCCGGTGCGGGAGATGAGGGAGTGCTCGACGGCGGCGCGGGCGCCCAGGGCCATGGCTACGAACTCGGGGAGGTTGAGCCAGCGCAGGCCGGACAGTTGCACGCCCTGGTCGCGCAGGTAGGCCAGCTTGGCCGCGCTCACCTGCGCGCCCAGCGGCAGGCCGGTGCGGCCCGTGAACTCGGATCGGACGCCGGGTGGGAAGGCGGCCGCCTGCTCGGCGCCGCGCGGGTCGAACCAGGCGTACCCGGGGGTGACGGCCCGGCCCGTGGCGTCGATCAGCATGCCGGTCTCGCCCATGCCCGCGATCGCGATGGCCTCGATCTTCTCGGTCGTACGGGTCAGCAACTCCTGGACGCAGAAGAGGAGGTCGGTCGCGTCCAGCTCGGTGGTGCCGCCGGGGCCGGGGCGCCATGGCGTCGGCACCTGCTCGGCGGCCAGTTCGACGCCGTCGAGGTCGGTGACGAGCAGCTTGATGCCGGTGCTGCCGAGATCGATGCCCGCGACCGCCACTGAAGGTCTCCTGCCCGGAGGAATGTGTTCATGTCACCGGTGACTTGATCGACCATGTCACCGGTAACATGGTCCTCATGATGTGGCGCTCCGAGACACGTTGTCAACCGGCCGAGGCGGTGGTCGTGGCCGTCGCGGGCGTGGCCGGAAGCGGCAAGTCGACGCTTGGCCGTGCGCTGGCCACGGCCTTGGAAGCGCCGCTGCTGGACCTCGACTCGATGACGAATCCGCTGCTCGACGCGCTGCCGGCCGAGGCCCTCGGCGGCCACTGGCTCGCCTCGCCACACAGTGCGGTGATCCGCGACGGCCGCTATGCCGCGCTCCGGGCAGTGGCGCGCGACACGGTGGCGACGGCTCGCCGGGCCGTGCTGGTCGCCCCGTTCACCGAGGAACTCCGCGGCGGCCCGGCCTGGGAGAGGCTGGTGGACGCGACCGGCGTGCTGGCGATGGTCTATCTGACCGGCGACGACGACCTCTTCGCCGCGCGCCGGGACGGCCGCGCCGAGAGCCGCGACCAGCACCGCGTCCCCGCGCCGCCGTCATCCCCCGACATACCGGTGATCCCGATCGACGCCGAGCTGACCACGGATCAGCAGCTGCTCCGCGTGCTGGCCGCGCTCGGCTGCCGCTCGACGATCGAGCCGTCAAACCGGACGACTGGCGCGGCTGGCTAACTACCCGCAAGGTCGGCCGGAGGCTCACTGGGTGGCGAGCCACTCCCGGTAGGTGGTCTTGACGATCACGGTGTCGTCCTTGGCGATGAGCGCGTCGCCCTTGGCGGCGGCGAACATGCCGGCCGTGTCATCGGTGACAACCGTGCGGTGGTCGCCGGCTGCGGCCAGTGCGATCCGCCCGAGTTCGTCGAGCGCGAAGACCTCCGGCCCGGCGTAGCTGCGCGTCCCGTTCAGCGGCGCGCCCATGCACGCGTCGGCGACCGCCTGCGCCACCTCGGCCGAGGCCATCGGCTGCACCAGCGTGGCGGGCAGCCGCACCGTGGTTTCGTCCGAGGTCCACGACAGCACCGCCTTCATGAACTCGAAGAACTGCGTCACCCGGACCACCGAGTACGGCACCGGCCCGCCCTTGAGCAGATCTTCCTGCAGCACCTTGGCCCGGTAGTAGTCGAGCGCCGGCACCTGCTCGGCCCCGGTGATCGACAGCACGACCGCGTGGCCCACGCCGGCTGTGGCGGCGGCCGCCAGCATGGTGGTCATGCTGGTCCGGAACCAGTCGATGGACGCGTCGTCGAAGGTCGGTGAGTTGGTCAGGTTGACCACCACGTCGGCGCCGGTCAGTGCCTCGGCCAGGCCCGCGCCGGTGATCAGGTCGAGCCCGGTGGATGGTGAGTGCGGCACTGCCTCGTGCCCGTTCGTGTTCAGGATCTGCACGACCTGCGACCCGATGAGCCCGGTGCCACCGAGGACGGCGATCTTCATAATTGAAGCCTTTCTGGCGAGGTGGAGGTGCGTTCGCCAGCTATGACCGGGCAGTCCCACGATCTGTGACAGCCGCGAGCGGAAATCTTCCCGGCGCAGAAACGGGCGCGTTGCACGAACAGCAGCTGTCGTCGGCGTCGAGCCGGACGGCGTCCGCGGTGAACGCGCCGCTCTGCAGCCGGAGCCGCCGGCAGCGCTCGTACGCCAACCGCGCCGGGGCCTCACCGGTGTCACTGGCGTTCCCGTCGTCCGGCGGCTGGGATCGGCCCGCCACCGCCACGGTCCCGCTGCACCTCAATGCCGGCCCGAACACGATCGAGATCGACAGCAGCACCCCGGTCTACTCGCCGGACCTCGACGCCATCGAAGTGCCCCGCTGGCCGGGCCACCACGGTGAGATCGAGCAGGGTGCGTCCACGGCCCCGTGGTGGACGGACCCTGCTTCACTCGGAGCCATGCCCTCATCGGACGGTGCGTACGACGAACTGCTCGCCGCGGTCCAGGCCCGGGTCAACCGCTACGCGAACAGCGGCGACGCCGAGGACGTGCTCGATCCGGCCGGGGTTCGTGACGCCGAGGTGCTGCTGGGCTCCGAACGGGCGGCGACGAACGAGGTGAGGCACGCGGTGGGGCTGCTGTTCTATGCCCGGCACGCCGTGCTGGCGGCCGTGGACGGCGAGGAGGACATGGACCGCGCCCAGCCGCTGCTGGAGCCGATCATGGATCAGATCCCCGATCTCGTCGAGCAGATCGGAGTGCTGGGCCGGCGGCCGTCCCAGCCGGTCCGGCTCAACCCCAAGACGGCCCCCGCCATCGCTTATGGCAGCCGGCCGCTCGGCGAGATCGACACCGTCATCGCGGTCACCCGGCACGCCATCCTCGCCGCCGACGATCAGACCGACATCGTGCCGCTGCGGATGAACCAGGCCGAGGCGCATCAGTTGCGGTTCACCCGGACCGGGGAGGTCGCCGACCTGGACGACGCCATCGCCATCGTCCGGTCGGTGGTGGCCGACGCCGCGACCAGCAACCGGCTCACCACGCTCGGCACGTTTCTCCAGCTCCGGTTCGCCGCCGCCGGTGACACCGGTGACGCGGAGGACTCGATCGCGGTGATGCGCGAGGCTCTGGACACGGCCGCGGAGGACGACGAGGACCGGCCCATGTACCTGTCCAACCTGGGCCGGGCCCACCTGACCCGCTACGTGTACGTCTCGCAGGATCCGGCCGACCTCGACCGGGCGCTCTCGCTGATCCGGTGGGCCGTCGCCGCCACCCCGGAGGGGGAGTTGGGCCGCGACACCCGTCTGCACGCGCTGAGCCAGGCCTACCGGATGAGCTTCGCCCGTTCGAACGACCCGGCGGACCTGGAGGCGGCCCTGCGAGCGATCCACGAGACGGTCGAGGCGACCATCCCGGAGCACCCGGACCGCGCCGAACGGATCCTCGACCTGGGCGTCACCCACCTGGCCCGCCACCAGCAGTCCGGCAACCGTCAGGACGCCGCGGTGGTCAAGGACGCCGCCAAGCAGGTCATGCGGGCCGTCCCCAAGGACCATCCCCTGTACGCGGCCGCCCGCGACATGCTCGACCTCCTCCGCCGCCGCGGCTGATCCCGCCCGGTTCGGCGAACAAGCGCTGCCCCCGGTCTGGGCGCGTTCTGCGGCACTGTGGTGTCCACCCGTCCGCGTCGCCCACCGTTCACAATCGACTGTCTCGCACCGCGGCGGATTCTCCCGGCCCACCGCCATCAGGCAAAACCCTCACGGGTACGCCGGGAGCAAGAACGAACGTTCTTTCTGTCTCGTTGACCCGCACAGTGACGTCCACAGCGCTTCGGGCCGTCAGCGACACCTCGGTGGCCCGGATCCGGCCGCCGACGCTCGTGTCGAATGATCGACTTTCCGCAGTGGAGCCACCCCTGAGCTGGGCCGTCGAGCCGGTCCTGTGCGGGAGATCACCGGGCCGGGCCGAGATTCGTGGTGGACAACAAGCCGGCGCCGGTGATCATGCTGCATGGTTGCCGGATGATCGCGACGATTGTGGAGCATCTGCGCCGGCACGCTGCCGAACGGCCCGGGAAGGTGGCCGTCGAGGCGGGTGGCCGGGCGATCACGTTCGCCGAGCTCGATGAGCTGACCGGGCGCTTCGCGAGCGGGCTGGCCGCGCTCGGTCACCGGCGCGGCGAGACCGTGCTGATCTGCGTTCCGGCCGGGATCGACGCCGTGGTGGCGGTGCTGGGGACGGTGCGGGCGGCCGGCCTCGGCGTACCCGTGAACCCTCGCTCTTCCACCGCCGAGCTGGCCGGCCTGGCCGAGGACTGCGCGCCGGCGCTCACCGTGACCGCGCACGGCTCGACCACCGTGGCCGGCGTGCTCGCCGCCGCCACCGACGCGGCCCCGCGTGACGACCTCGGCCTCGACGAGGACGCCTGGATCCACTACACCTCGGGCAGCACCGGCCGGCCCAAGGGCGTGGTGTCCAGCCAGGGGCGCTGGCTGACGATGGTGGATCGTTCGCTGGTCCGGCACCTCGGGATCGCCGAGAGTGACCGTCTGCTGTGGCCGTTGCCGCTGTTCCACGCGCTCGGACACGCCCGGTGCGTGCTCGCCGTGACCGTGATCGGCGCCTCCGCGATCATCCTCGACCACCCGTCCGACGGCGACGTCATCGCGGCGCTGCGGACCACCGCGCCGACCATCCTCACCGGCGTGCCGACCGTCTACCACCGGTTGCTGGCCACGCTCGGTGAGCAGCGGGTCGAGACGACCCTGCGGATGTGCGTGACCGGGGGAGCGCCCTGCCCGCCCGAGATGCGCGCCGGGGTCCGCGAGCTGCTGGGGGCGCCGCTGGTCAACAGCTACGGCAGCACCGAGACGTGCGGCGCGATCGCGATGGAACTGCCCGGGCAGGAGATCGTGGCCGAGGGCTCGGTCGGGCGGATCGTCACCGAGGTGCGCGTCGTCGACCCGCGGACCGGCGCCGAGCTGCCGCGGGGTACGGAAGGTGAGGTCCGGGTACGCGGCGAGAGCGTGATGCGCGGCTACCACCGCCAGCCCGAGGTGACCGCGCAGGTGCTGGTCGACGGCTGGTACCGCACCGGCGACCTCGGCCGGCTCCGGGCCGACGACCAGCTGGTGCTCACCGGGCGGGCCGGCGACCTGATCATCCGGGGCGGCGCCAACGTGCACCCGGCCGAGATCGAGAAGGTGCTGCTCGCCCTGCCCGAGGTGGCCGACGCGGCGGTGGCCGGACGCCCGCACCACCGGCTCGGTCAGGTCGCCGTCGGGTACGTGGTGGCCGCCCACGACCGGGTCGACCCGGCCGCGGTGCTCGCCGCCACGCGCAGCCGCATGTCGGCGGCCAAGGCGCCGGACGAGATCGTGCTGATCGACGCCGTTCCGCGTACCCCCTCGGGAAAGGTCATCCGGCACGAGCTGGGCGCGCCGCAGCCGGACCGGCCCGACGACGCGGTCGCGATCATCGCCATGGCCTGCCGTTACCCGGGTGGTGTGGCCTCGCCGGAAGACCTGTGGTCGCTGGTCGGCAAGGAGATCGACGCGACCGGCCCGTTCCCGGCCGACCGGGGCTGGGACCCCGACCTGTACGACCCCGACCCGGACCGGGCCGGCCACACGTACGCCCGGGGCGGCGGCTTCCTCGACGACGTGGCCGGCTTCGACCCCGGGCCGTTCGCGATCGGCGACGCCGAGGCCGTGACCATGGACCCGCAGCAGCGGCTGCTCCTGATGACCGCGTGGGAACTGTGGGAACGGGCCGGGATCGCGCCGGCGTCGGTCCGGGGCAGCGACGTCGGCACGTTCGTCGGCCTGATGTACCGCGACTACTCCCGCCTGGCCGGCGACGACCCGTCCGGCGAGGTCGAGGGGCACCTGGGGCTGGGCTCGGCCGGCAGCGTGGCCTCCGGGCGCATCGCGTACACGTTCGGGCTCACCGGTCCCGCCGTCACGATCGACACCGCCTGCTCGTCGTCCCTGGTCGCGCTGCATCAGGCGGCGGCCGCCGTACGCAGCGGCGAGTGCTCGATGGCCATCGCCGGCGGCGCCACGGTCATGTCGACGCCCGACTCGTTCATCGGCTTCAGCCGCCTCAGGGGACTCTCGCCGGACGGCCGGGTCAAGGCGTTCTCGGCCGACGCCGACGGCACGAGCTGGGGTGAAGGGGCCGGGCTGCTGCTGCTCGAACGGCTCTCCGACGCCCGCCGCCACGGTCATCCGGTGCTGGCGGTGGTGCGCGGTTCGGCGGTCGGCTCGGACGGCGCCTCCAACGGGCTGGCCGCCCCGCACGGCCCCGCGCAGCAGCGGGTGATCCGGGCGGCGCTGGCCTCGGCCGGCCTCGGCCCCGCCGACGTGGACGCCGTCGACGCGCACGGCACCGGCACGCTGCTGGGCGACCCGATCGAGGCCCAGGCGCTGCTGGCCACGTACGGGCGGGACCGGCCCGCGGACCGGCCGCTGTGGCTGGGCACTGTGAAGGCGAACCTCGGGCACACCCAGGCCGCGGCCGGGGTCGCCGGGGTGATCAAGATGGTCGAGGCGATGCGGCGCGGGCGCCTGCCGCGCACGATCAACGTGGACCGCCCGAACGACCACGTCGACTGGACGGCGGGCGACGTGCGGCTGCTGCTGTCGGCGCGGCCGTGGCCCTTGTCCCCGGATTCGCGACCGCGGCGGGCGGCGGTGTCATCGTTCGGGATCTCCGGGACGAACGCGCACGTGATCATCGAGGCCCCGGCTCCCGCTTCGGCCTCGCCCGCACCGGACATCTCGGACACCGGGCCTTTGCTTCTCTCCGCCTCCGACCCCACCGCGCTGGCGCTTCTTGCCCGCGGGCTCCTCGAACACGGCCCGGTCTCCGCGTCGGCGCTGGGGGCGCGGGCGGCTCTGCGGCATCGGGCAGCGGTACTCGGTGACGATGCGCTCACCGCGCTGAGTGCCGGGCGGGCACATCCCGACCTGGTCATCGGGGCCGGCCGGCCGGCCGGGAAGGTGGCGTTCGTCTTCCCCGGGCAGGGCTCGCAACGGCTCGGCGTGCTGCCGTTCCCGGCCTTCCGGGCCGCGTACGACGAGGTGATGGCCGCGCTGGGCGATCCGGTCCCGCCCGGCGCCGACATCGCGCTGACTCAGTACGCGCAGCCGCTGCTGTTCGCGTACGGCGTCGCCTCGTACCGTCTGCTCGCATCCTGGGGCGTGCGGCCCGACGTGCTGGCCGGCCACTCGATCGGCGAGCTGGCCGTGGCCCACGTCGCCGGGATCCTGTCCCTGGCCGACGCCGCGACCCTGGTCGGCGCCCGCGCCCGCCTGATGGGTGCGCTGCCCACGGGCGGGGTGATGGTCGCGGTCAACGCGTCCGCGGACGATGTCCGGCCGCTGCTCCGCCCCGGCGTCGACCTGGGCGCCATCAACGGCCCGCGCTCGGTGGTCCTGTCCGGCGACCGCGAGCCGGTCGAGGAGGTCGCCGCGACCCTGCGGTCACGGGGCCATCACACCAAGGCTTTGCGGGTCAGTCACGCTTTTCATTCGGTACGGATGGAGCCGATGCTCGCCGAGTTCGCCTCGGTGGCGGCGACCCTGACGTACGCGAGCCCCACCGTGCCGATCATCTCCTCCCGCACCGGCGAACCCGCGGCCGGCGACGACCTGCGCTCGGCGTCGTACTGGGTCAACCAGATCCGCGAGCCGGTCCGCTTCGGCGACGTGGCCGCCCGGCTGCCCGCCCTGGTGGTGGAGCTGGGCCCGGCCGCGTCCCTGGCCACGCTCATCCCGCAGGGCACCCTGCCCGCGTCGGCAACCGCCGCGGCCACCCTGTGGGCGCACGGCGTGGACGTCGACCGCCAGGCGCTGCTCGGCCCGGCCGACCCCGCGCTGGCCGCAACCTTGCCGACCTACCCGTTCACCAAACGCCGGTTCTGGCTGTCCACCCTGAAGCGCCCCGCGGCGCCGCTGTCCCACACCATGCTGGAGATTCCCGGCACGGACACCCACATCGCGTACGCGACCTTGTCACCGTCCACCCAGCCCTGGCTCCTCGACCACCGCATCGGCCACGAGCCCTTGGTTCCCGGCACCCTCTTCATCGACCTGGCCACGTCCTTGGCCCGCTCGGCCGGCGCGCCGACGCTGACCGAACTGACCATCACCCGCCCCGTCCCGATCGCCGACACCCCCTTGGACCTCCAACTGGTCCTGGGTCCCGCCGCCCCCGACGGCACCCGCCCCCTGACCATCTACCTCCGCGACGGCGACGCCTGGACCCCACACGCCTCGGGCCGCGCCCTGCCTTCCACCGAGCCGTCGCCCGCCCCCGCCGTGCGTTCTGACTCGTCCTCCCTTTCGCCCGGCGGCGTCCCTGCCCAAGCCGACTGGTCTTGGGCCGCCGTGTGGCCGCCGCCCGACGCGGTGCCGGCCGACCTGACCGATCTCTACGTGGGAACCGGCTACGGTCCCGCGTTCCAGGGCGTGACGGCGGCCTGGCGCGGGGGCGACGCCGTCTACGCCGAGGTCAAGCTGCCCAGCGCGGCCGGCCACTGGCCCGGCCTGCACCCAGCCCTGCTGGACGCCGCCCTGCACCCGTCCCGGCTCCTCGCCGCCGCCGGCCCGCCCCGGGTGCCGTTCGTCTGGTCGAACATCCGCCGCTACGACGGCACCGCCACCACCGCACGCGTCCGATTGACCTCCACGGGCACGGACCGCCTGAGCGTCCAGGTGGCCGACGCCGAGGGACGCCCGCTGATCGACATCGGCGAACTGATCGTCCGGGCGCTGCCCCAAGCCCTCTACCGCCCGACTTGGTCACCCCTCCCCAACGCGCCCGAGCCTGGCCCCGACCCGGTGGTCCTCGACGCCACCTACCCGGCGGCATCAACGCCGGACGACGTGCACGACCAGGTCTTCACCGTGGCCGAACGCCTCTCGGAGCTGGTGGCCGGCACCGACCGCATCGTCGTCACCACCACGTCGCCCGCAGTCGCCGGCCTGACCCGAGTCGCCGCAGCCGAATACCCCGACCAGGTGGCCCTGGTCCTGCTGGACGACGCCTCATCACCCGCCCGCCCCGCAGCCATCCGCGCCGCCACCACCAACCCGGAGATCCAGGTGGTCAACGGCGAGTTGGGCACCCCCAGCCTGACCCGCGTCACGACCACCCCCGCTCTCCCTGCTCTGGATCCCGCCGCCGCGTCGGCCGCCCCTTCGGCGGTCACCACTTCCGCCGTCACGGCTTCTGTCGCGCTTTCGGCCACCGCCCCTTCGGCCACCGCCCCTTCGGCCACCGCCCCTTCGGCCACCGCCCCTTCGGCCACCGCCCCTTCGGCCTCGCAGGCTTCCGTCGGGTTGGGCGCTGGCGAGCCGACTCGTTCTTCGGCCTCTTCGGCCTCTTCGGCCTCGGGTGAGGTGTCTGTCAGCGGCGGATTCGGCGACGGCACCGTGCTGATCACCGGCGGGACCGGCGCCCTGGGCCGGCTGCTGGCCCAGCACCTTGTCGCGACCCACGGTGTCCGTCACCTGCTGCTGGTCAGTCGCCGCCCCACCGAGTTGACGATCGAGGGCGCAACGGTCACCGTCGAGGCCTGCGACGCGGCCGACCGAGACGCCCTGGCCGCCGTGATCGCCGCCGCCGACCCGCCGGTGACCGCGGTCGTGCACGCCGCCGGAGTGATCGACGACGGCCCGATCGAGTCTCTGACCCGCGACCGTGCCGACGCCGTCCTCCGCCCCAAGGTGGACGCCGCCTGGCACCTGCACGACCTGGCCGGCGACCTCACCGCGTTCATCCTCTGCTCATCCGCGTCCGGCCTGCTGGGCAACCCTGGCCAGGGCGCCTACGCGGCCGGCAACGCCTACCTGGACGACCTGGCCCGCCGCCGCCACGCCGCCGGACTGCCCGCCCTGTCCTTGGCCTGGGGCCCGCTGGCCCTGGACGGCGGCATGCCATCAGCCAAGTCCCGCCTCCGGCCGATGTCTCCACCCGAGGTCACAGCAGCCTTCGACGCCGCCCTGCACAGCAACGAACCAGTCTTGGCCCCCATCATCTTCGACACTGCCGCGCCACCCACGCCCAATCCTCTCCGCCCAGCCCCCGAACCCCTGGCCGACGGCCTCGGCAACCTGTCCGGCGAAGACCTGACCACCGCCCTGGAAGCCCTGGTCCGCGACGAGGTAGCCGCCGAACTGGGCCGCACCGACCCCGCAACAGTCGACGTCCGCTCAGCCTTCACCGACCAGGGCCTCGACTCGGTCAGCTCCATCCAGCTCCGCACCCGCCTGGTCGCCGCAACCGGCATCCCCATGCCCGCCACCGTCGTCTTCGACCACCCAACTCCCGCAGCACTGGCCGCCTGGCTGGCCGACCGCCTACCCACCGCCTCCGCGCCAACTCCGTTGTCGGCCCCTGCTCCTTCCTCGGCCCCTGCTCCTCCCTCTGCCGCAGCTACTCCCGTGACCGCTTCCTCGTCCTCGGCCGCAACATCAACTCCTCCTGCTGTCGCTCCCTCTTACGCAGCCTCGACGTCCTCCCACGTGGCCTCCGCGGCCATCCCTCCTGCGGCCATCGCTTCGGACGCGCTCTCCGCATCTCCCACGGTCACCACCTCTCACGCCCCGTCGTCTTCACGCTCACCAATGGCCGCGCCGCCTTCCCGGCCCACCGGCCCCGACGCACCCGCCGAGCTGGCGACAGTGGTCGGGCTCTTCCACACCCTGCGGGCCGGCGGGCAGCACCGCCTCGCCGCGAACCTGCTGATCAGCGCCTCCGCCGCGCCCGCGGACGGGCAGAACGACACCGCACTCGAACCGGTGCCGGTGACCGACGGCGACGGCGACGGTCCCGTGCTGGTCTGCCTGCCGTCGCTCGGGCCGGCCGCGGTCGCCGAGTTCCTCCCGCTGGCGCGGGCGGCAAGCGGCCCGGTGACCGTCCTGCCCCTGCCCGGCTTCACCGACCGGCGTCAGGTGCCGGAGTCGCGCGACGATCTGTTCGAACGGCTCGCCGACATGGCTATCGCGGCCGCCGATAACCGCCCTATCGTGCTGGTGGGCCGATCGAGCGGCGGCCAGTTGGCCCACGCGACGGCCGGACGGCTCGAACGCCGCGGGCGCCCGGCGGCGGGCCTGGTGCTGCTCGACACCTACGAGCGTGACCTCGGCGACGTGACCGACGAGTGGGTGACCAGCCTGGTCACCACCGGACTGGCCCAGCTGCACGGGCGCCTCGGCCCGGTCGCCGAGCAGACCGCGCTGCTGACCGCCGGGGCGTACATCCGGCTTCTTCATGGTTGGCGCCCCGGTCCGATCGCCACGCCGAGCCTGCTCGTCGGGGCGGCCGAGCCGGTCGCGGGCATGCCGGCGGATTGGCGCACCACACGTTCGATGCCGCACGAGCGCGTCGAGGTGCCCGGTGACCACTTCACGATGCTCGACGAGCACGCCACGACCACGGCGGCGGCGATGGGCGCATGGGTGGCCCGCCTGACGTGAGTGCCGAGGCGTGGTGAGCCGATCCAGCCGGCCGGACCTCGCGCCCAGAGCCGGGGGAGCGAGGCGTTGTGAGGAGGGGTCAGCGTCGAGCGACGGATCTATGGGCGCCAGGTGCCGATCGCGGCGATCAGGCGGTCGATCAGCTCGTCGGGGACCCGGCTCCGTTGCATGGCCGTGTGGTAGACGATCGGCCCGATCAGGGTCGACGTGAGCTCCTGGTCGTGGGCGTCGGTCTCGAGCTCGCCACGGCTCACCGCCACGGCCACCGCAGCGCCCAGCCGCTCGTTGATGGTTCGGACCGACGCATCGCGCCTCTCCGCGATCTGCGGGTCCCAGATGGCCGCCTGCATCAGCGTGAGCGCCACAGCGGCAACCGGCGGGACCACCAGTTCGTCGGCCATCGCCCGCAACTGGCCTCGCAGCCACGGCCGGACCGGGTCGCCCGGCTCCTTGAAAAACGGCAGATCGGCCCCGGACATGACGTCGAGCAGCAGTTCCTCGGGCCGCGTCCAGTGCCGGTAGACGGTCGCCCGTCCCACCCCGGCCTGCTGCGCGACGCGCTGGTGGGTCACCGCCCCGGGTCCCTCGCCGACCAGCAGCTCCCGCGCCGCGACCAGAATCGCCTCCCGGCTGCGCGCCGCCCGTGGATCGGTCGAGTAACTCACGGTCGCATCGTACGTCCGTGCTTTTCCGCTCCGGCGCCGGAGCGGACGCGACACGGCTCGTGAGCACGCGGTCAGGCAGCATCGCGGCGGTGGAACATGTAGGCGGAGACCACCAGGACGGCGGCCGTCCAGGCGACTGTGGCGGAGAAGCCGCGCGTGGCGTCCCACGCGGGGGTGTCCGGCAGGAAGCGGGTCGCGGTGTCGGAGGCTCCCCGCAGCAGTGGCCCGGCTATGACATGGGTGCCGAGCAGGGCCAGGACCGTGGCCAGGGCATTGCGGATCATCGTCCCGGCGGCGAACGCCAGCACGGTTGTCAGCGCAAGGTACGTCGCCGCGGCGGCCGGTTCGGTCGCGGGGACGGACGCGACCGCGGCCAGGGGGAGCGTGACCGCGACGAGGGTGACCGCCTTGGCCGCGTGCAGGGGGAGACGGCGGGGCATCGCGAGCAGCGTCGTGGTCTGGCTTTCCGTGGCGGCAAGCGCGCCCAGCACCAGGAAGCCCGTCTGGGTGTAGGCGATCGGTTCGACGTCTAGCCAGGCCAGCAGGGCTGTGGCTCCCAGGGTGAACGCCGCGGTCAGCCGGAGTGACGGCAGCGTCACGAGCTTGCGGAGCTCGGCCATGAGCCAGTTCATGCGTCACGCCGGCGGAACAGGAGGGCACCGACGACCAGGAACGCCGCGATCCACGCGCTCATCACCAGCCCGGCGGTCACGGGGGCGATCCGCACCGGGAAGTCGGACTCGCGGAGGAACATCTGCGCGCCCACGATGTCGGGCAGGTAGGCGGCCGCATCGGTGACCTTGGTCAGCAGGTAGGACACCGAGACGAACGTGCTGTTGACGATCAGGAACGTCAGCGGCACGATGCCGTTCCGCACGATCAGAGTGATCGAGTACGCCAGCAGCGCGAGCAGCACCCAGTACAGCACCGCGGCCGCGAGCCGGGCGAACGCCGGGACCGGCACCCGGTCGCCGTGCAACACCTGGGTGAGCCCGGTCGTCGCGGCCGTCGCCACGCTCGCCTGCACGGCCACCACGAGAATCAGGGCCGTTGCCTTGGCGAGAAGCAGGCGCATCCGGCGCGGGCCGGCGATCAGCGTCGCCGTGAGCTGACGTGCCCGTGGCGCCTCGTCGCCGGTGGAGGTCAGCTCGCTGCTCATGATGACCACGCCGAGGATCATCGGGCCGATCAGCCCGACGCCGAGTTCGACCAGGCCGGTGTCGGAGTGGGCCAGGTCGGCCCGGCGGGCGGCCGGGGCGTTGATCAGCACGACGACCGGCGACAGCAGCACGCCGAGCAGCAGGCCGACGCGTGCGGTCGGCAGCCCGAGAAGTTTGCGCAGCTCGGCGCGAACCAGGCTCACCACGGCCCACCGCCTGCGGTCAGCGCGAAGAACGCGTCTTCGAGCGAGCCGTGGCCGCCGACCACTTCGGCGAGCGTGCCCTGCGTCACGATGTGACCCTTGTCGATCACGACCACGTCGTCGGCGATCTCGGCCAGCTCGCCCATCAGATGGCTGGACAGCAGCACGGTGTTCCCACGTGCCGCGCGATCTCGCAGGAAGTCGCGCATCCACCGGATCCCGGCCGGGTCGAGGCCGTTCACCGGTTCGTCGAGGATCAGCACCTCGGGGTCGCCGAGCAGGGCGGCGGCCAGCCCGAGCCGCCGGCTCATCCCGAGCGAGAACCGTCCCGCCCGCTTGCGTGCCTCACCGGCCAGCCCGACGGTCTCGAGCACCTCGTCGACGCGCGAATCGGGCAGGCCGTTGCTGGCCGCCACCCAGCGCAGATGTCCGCGAGCGCTGCGGGCGCGGTGTGCTCCGCTTCCGTCCAGCAACGCGCCCACCGTCGTCAAAGGACGTTTCAGGCTGGCGTACGGGTGGCCGCACACCAAGGCCGCCCCGGACTTCGGTCGGTCGAGGCCGAGCAGGACACGCAGCGTGGAGGTCTTGCCGGCGCCGTTGGGACCGAGGAACCCGGTGACCCGGCCAGGCTGCGCGACGAAGCTCACATCGTACAAAATCTGGGCCCTGCCTTTGATCTTGTTGACCCGCTCGACGGAAATCATGGGGAAGAGTCAACCTGCTCGGCGGCGGGGGCGCGTCGGACCGTGATCCGATTTTGCGGCGCGGTCTCAGACCCTGGTCCGAGAACTACAGTCGTTGCCGTGAACGCCCAATCCCGCCCCGTCATCAGCGCCGGCATCGCGCCCGTGCTGGCGATGGTCGTCGCGGTGCTGGTCGTGTTGCTGTGCACCGTGGGCGGCAGCGGACCGACCGCGGTGATCATCCCGGCGTTGCTGGCGGGCGGGGCGGCCGCGGCGGCGGTGTGGGCGGTGCGGCGGGCACGGGCCGACCGCCGCGACTACGAAGCGCGACTGACCGCGTGGGCGGCCACCGAGGCGGTGCTGGCCGAACGACTGCGAATCGCGGGTGACCTGCACGATGTCGTGTCACACGCCCTGGGCTTCATCACGGTGCGTGCCGCCGCGAGCCGCCACATCGATCGGAAGACCGACATGGAGGCTGCGCTCGGTGACATCGAAGACGTCAGTCGGCAGGCGACCGGCGAGCTGCGGCGGATGCTCACCGTGCTGCGCTCGCCCGCGGTCACGGCGCCGGTCGACAGCCTCGACGACCTGCCCGGCATCGTCGGCGGGGCGACCCGGGCCGGACTGCGGGCCACGCTTGCTGTGGACGAGGTAGGAGAGGTGTCACGGGGTGTTCAGGTCGCGGTCTGTCGTACGGTGCGTGAGGCGCTCACCAACGCGGCCCGGCATGCGGGGCCGACCGACGTGCGGGTGAACGTGCGCCGCGACGAAGAGCACGTCGTGGTGACGGTTGCCGACGGTGGGCCCGGCGAGGTCGGCTGGCGGGCGACGCCGGGCGCCGGGCACGGCCTCATCGGGCTGCGGGAACGGATCGAGAGCCTCGGCGGAACACTGCTCGCCGAACGGGTCGAGGCCGGCTTCCGGGTGGTCGCGCGGATCCCGGACGTGCCCGCATGACGCGCGTGCTCCTGGTCGACGATCAGCCTCTGCTCCGCCAGGCCCTGGCGTTGGTGATCGACCACGAGCCGGATCTGACCGTGGTGGGGGAGGCGGACAACGGCGCCCAGGCGGTTCAGCGGGCCCGCTCGACCCGGCCCGACGTGATCCTGATGGACGTGCGCATGCCGCGCGTCGATGGGCTGGAGGCCACCCGGCGCATCTGCGCCGATCCCGAGCTCGCGGCCGTGCGGGTCGTGGTGCTGAGCATGTTCCAGCTCGATGAGTACGTCTACGGCGCGCTGCGCGCGGGCGCCTCGGGCTTCCTGCTCAAGGATGCGCGGCCGGCGGAACTCATCGATGCCATCCGGCGTACGCATCGGGGTGAGTCGCTCTTCGCTCCGGCGATCCTGACCCGGCTGGTCGAGACCTATGTGGCGGCGCCGCGGCCCGGCCGCCGGCCCGCCGCGCTGAAGTCGCTGACCAAGCGTGAGGTCGAGGTGCTGACGCTGATCGGTGGCGGCCTGTCGAACGACGAGGCCGCCGAGGGTCTGGGCGTCTCGGTGAAGACTGTCAAGACCCACATCACCCACCTGCTGGCCAAGCTCTCCGCGCGGGACCGCGCCCAGCTGGTGATCGCCGCCTACGACGCGGGGCTGGTGCGGCCGCGCCGCTGAGGCCCATGGCGGGCGCGGCCGGGTCGGGGGTCCAGCCGCCGGCTGCGCCGCTCTCTCGACGAGGTGCTGCTCGGGCGGCCAACATGCCGCCGGCACTTGTCTTACTACCGTCGCCGGCCCGGGGGCGACAGTAGGCGTGGTCATGCCAGCCCCGACAGCTTGTAGAGCACCAGCGACCCGGCGACAGCCACGTTGAGGCTCGGACCCGTGCCGACCATCGGAATCTCCACCGCACAGTCGAGCAGGTCGAGCGCCTCGGGCGGGATGCCGGTGGCCTCGTGACCGAGAACCATGACCGTCCGCCGGTCGGCGACGGGCAGGTCAGCCAGGCGGATGGCTTCGTCGGCCAGCTCGACGCCGACGACCCGGGCGCCGCCCGCCCGCTCGGCGGCCAGCCAGCTGAGCGGATTGCCGACCCGGTGCACGCAGCTCGGCCGCCGCAGCGTGTTGCCCCGGGCCAGGGCCTCGTCGACCCATCGGAAGGGTGGCACCGCGAGGCAGGCGCCAACCGCATCGCAGGTGCGCAGGAGGGTGCCGAGATTGCTCCCGTGCAGCGGCCACAACGGGGCCGCGACCAGGTGGCCCCAGCAGCGGTGGGCTCGGGGCCGGCGGACGGCGCGGAGATCTTTCCGGGACCGGACCCGGATGGCCGGGCTCACCGGACAGGAGCGATCAAGCTCCCAGCTTTGCCGAAGAACATGTGTGAAGGCACTTAGCGGCGTACCCGGGCCATCGACGACGACTTGCCGACGCCGATGATAGCTCCGGCCGGGGCATCGCGGAATCATCGCGACCTCGGCGTGACCACGCCGGTCTCGTAGGCGGCGATCACCAGCTGGGCCCGGTCACGTGCGCCGAGCTTGTTCAGCAGCCGGGTGATGTGGGTCTTGATCGTCCCGACCCCGAGGGTCAGCTGTTCCGCGATCTCGCCGTTGGACATTCCGCGCGCGATCAGCGCGAGCACCTCGCGTTCCCGCTCGGTGACCGTCTCCAGCTCGCCGGGTGAGAGGTAACCCGTGTTGGCCTGACCGGCGAACGCTGCGATCAGCCGCCGGGTGACCCGGGGCGCCAGCAGGGCATCTCCGGCCGCCACCAGCCGGATGCCGTTGAGCAGCTCGGCCGCCTTGGCGTCCTTGACCAGGAAGCCGCTCGCGCCGGCCCGCAGCGCGGCGTAGACGTACTCGTCCAGGTCGAAGGTGGTCAGGATGAGCACCCGAACCGCGGCGGTCTCCGGCGCGGTGCAGATTTGCCGGGTTGCTTCGATGCCGTCCATCTCGGGCATCCGCACATCCATCAGCACCACATCGGGTTGATGTTGCCGGGCCAGGCTCACCGCCTCGGTGCCGGTGCGGGCCTCGCCGACCGCGGCGAAGCCGGAGGACGCGTCGATCAGGGCGCGGAAGCTCTCACGCATCAGATCGTGGTCTTCGGCCAGGAGCACCTTGACGTCCTGTGTCATGAGGCATCCCTTGCCCTGGCGTAGGGGATGTCGGCCGCCACCCGGAAGCCACCCTCCGGACGTGGTCCGGTGGTCAGCGTGCCGCCGTACATCGCCACACGCTCACGCATGCCGATCAGGCCCTGCCCGGTGGGTCGCTTGCCGGTCGAACGCTGGGGCCGGCCGTCATCAAGCACCTCGACGTGGACGCTGCCGTGTCCGGCCTTGACGGTCACCTGGCAATGGCCGGCGTTCGCGTGCCTCACCACGTTGGTGAGTGCCTCCTGGACGATGCGGTAGACGGTGAGATCGACCGCCTGAGGCAGGTTCTCGACGCCCTCGAGCATCAGGTCGGCCCTCGCGCCGACGGATCTCAGGTGTTCGACGACGGACGGCAGGTCGTCCACCCCGGGGGAGGGTGTCAGATCAGGGGCGGGATCGTCATCAGCACGCAGCACATCCAGCAGCCGGCGGATCTCCGCGAGCGCGGTCTGGCTCGTCTCTTCGATGGTCAGCAGGGCCGCCCGGCTCTCGCCCGGTCGTGCGTCGGCGATCTCGTTGGCGATCGTCGCGCGGACGGCGATCAGGCTCAGGCTGTGCCCGACGATGTCGTGCAGCTCGCGGGCGATGCGCAGCCGCTCAGTGGTCACCGCTTCCTGGGCGAGCCGGCGGGCAAGCTCGGCATGGACCGAACGGCGCCATCGGACGGTCCAGCCCACCACCCAGGCCGCGGTCACCAGGACCACGACCATGCCGACTTCCACCTGCCACCACAGCGGCGCCTCGCTGCCCGGGGCGTCGGCCGGATCGATCCCCGCGCTGAGGTAGAGCCACGGGATGGTGAGTGACGGCGCCACCAGGCTGCCCACCAGCGCGAGCGCGACGGCGACCCGCGGCGCGACAATGACCGCGGTGTACAGCGCCAGGACGACCGGCAGCCAGGTGGTCCAGATGACGCCGACGCCGACGACACCCGCGGCCGTCGCAACGGCGGCGGCCGACACCACCCAGCTCAGCACCGGTAACGGCCAGCGCCGCCGGAATGCGATGGGCAGCCCGACCGCGACGCCCGCGAGCCACACCAGCCAGGCCGGGCCGGTGAACTCGGGACCCGGCGGGTCGAGGGTCGCGTTGACCGCCAGGAAGGCCAGAGCGGCGGCGGCCACGGTGTCCACCGCGGCGCCGTTCACCTGGAATCTGAACGGTCGGTTTCGCATGCCGTCACGCTATCCGCGCGGCGACCGGCGGCGCGTCTGACCGTGGTCATACATTGAAGATCTAACCGTGGTCAGACGCGCCGCCCGTGCCCGCCCGGCCACCATCTCTCCCATGATTGCGGTTACGGAGCTGACGAAGCGGTACGGGCCAACACTCGCCGTCGACAACCTGTCCTTCGAGGTCCGGCCGGGCGTGGTCACCGGCTTCCTCGGGCCCAACGGGGCGGGCAAGTCGACCGCCCTGCGCATCATCCTGGGCCTGCACCGTCCCACGTCCGGCCAGGCGCTGATCGGCAAGCGTCGTTATGACCAGATCCATCGCCCACTGCATGAGGTGGGCGCCGTGCTCGACGCCGACGCCGCCCACCCGGGTCGCAGCGCCGAGACCCACCTGACCTGCCTCGCCCGCAGCAATGGCATCGGCCGGGCGCGGGTGACCGCGGTGCTGGAGGAGGTCGGCCTGGCGAGCGCGGCGAACAAGCGGGTGGGCACGTTCTCGCTCGGCATGCGACAGCGCCTCGGTATCGCGGGCGCCCTGCTCGGCGATCCGGCGGTGATCGTGCTCGACGAGCCGGTCAACGGGCTGGACGCGGCAGGCATCCGGTGGATCCGGTCGACCCTGCGCTCGCTGGCCTCCGAGGGGAGGACCGTCCTGCTCTCCAGCCACCTGATGAGCGAGATGGCCGTCACCGTCGACCACGTGCTCATCGTCGGCCGTGGCAGGTTGCTCGAGGAAACCTCGATGGCCGGCTTGCGCGACCGGTTCGAGCGGGACGTGCTCGTCCGGTCGCCGCGCGCGGCCGAGCTCGCGCCGATCCTCGCCGGTCTGGGCGCGACGGTCACCAACACCGAGGACGGTGGCCTGGCCGTAACCGGGGCGGACGCGTCGACCATCGGCGATGCCGCGGCATCGGCGTCGATTCCCATCCATGGGCTGACACCGCGCAGCGCCACGCTCGAGGACGTGTATCTGGCGATGACCGGCGAGGCGGCGGAATACCGGGCCACGGGCGAAAGGGAGACGCGATCATGAGCACGGTGCTGAGCCACGAGGCCGTCGGGGCCAGGTCGGCACGAGGCCCGGGTGTGTTCAGCGACGCTGTCGCGGCCGAGCTGATCAAGGTGAGGTCGCTGCGATCGACGTACGGGTTCCTGGCCGGTGGGGTGGTCGCGATGCTGGCCGGCGGGCTGATCCTGTTTCTGCTGGTCCAGTCGTACGACGCGGCGACGGCGGCCGACCAGGCGAACTACGAGACGGCCGACCCGACCGTGGTGACGATGCCGTTCGTGACGTTCTTCGTCGGGGCGATCGGCGCCATGGTGATGACCAGCGAGTTCACCAGCGGCTCGGTCGGCCCGGCGCTGTTGGCGGTGCCTCAGCGGCGTGTTCTGCTGGGCGCGAAGGCCGCCGTGGCCGGGCTGGTGGGCGGTGTCGCCGGGCTGGTCTTCTCGCTGATGGCCTTCGCCGACGCCCGGCTGATGCTCGGCGATCGGCCGGCGCCGCTGAACCCCTGGCCGGAGTGGATGGATGCGATCCCGACGGTGCTCAGCGCGGCCGTCATCGTGCTGGTGACGTGCCTGGTGGGTCTGGGGCTCGGCGCGGTGATGCGGTCGACCGCGGCGGCCCTCACGACGCTGGGTGGGCTGGTGCTGGTGTCGCCGATCTTCGCGCACTTCCTGCCGACCACGTGGCAGCTGAGGTTCGGGTCGATCCTGCTGCCGAATCTCACGCCACAGCTCGCCGGCGGCGATCATCCCTGGCTGCTGTCGCAGGGTGGCGCGAGCGGTGTGGCGGCCGCCTATGTGCTGCTCGCGCTGGGCGCCGGGGCGATCAGCTTCGGCCGCCGAGACGCTTCCTGAGGTGCGGAGCCGATGATGGTGGACGAGAGAGTGATCGCAGGCGCGGGATCGTTGATCACCTATGGAACGATGCGTCCGAGGCTGAGAGGCCGGGCGGGAGGCGAGTTCGTGGCGATCGGTGATGAGGAGACGGCCGTCGATCCGGTGAGGGAGGACGGGCGGCGACGCTTCCTCACGGTGATGGCGGTTGTCACGGTGATCTCGCTGGTCGGGTTCGGCGTCGTCGAGTGGATCAATCCGCCGTTCCTGGCCGAGGAAAGCTGGACGAGCGGTGACGCGGCGCCCTGGGTGGCTGTGGTGGGTGTCGCGCTGCTGGTGGGGGATGTGCTGCTGCCGGTGCCCTCCAGCGTGGTCATGATCTTTCTGGGTGGGGTGCTGGGGCTTCCGATCGGGGCGTTGTTGTCCTGGTTGGCCACGGCCGGGTCTGGGCTGCTGGCGTTCGCGATCGGGCGGCGGATGGGGCGGCGAGCACGAGCGCCGGAGGGCCTGGAACGTCGGCTGCGGTCGCACGGGGTGCTGGTCGTGGCGGTGACCCGGCCGGTCCCGGTGCTGGCCGAGACCACGGCGGTCGCGGCCGGCATGGTGCCGGCCATGACGTGGCGGCGGATGGTCATCGGGACGTTGGCGGGCACGGCGCCGCCTGCCGTGCTCTTCGCCGCGGCGGGAGCGTTTGCGCACGGAACCAGCGGGGCGCTGCTGATCGGGGTCTGCCTGCTGATCGACATTGGAGTTTGGTACGGCGAACGGGTGTACAGCCGGCGTCGCGCCGCTCGCGCGACGTTAGGGGGCTGATTGCTCGACCTTGGTGAAGGCAAGCTCGGCCCAGCCCAGCTCGACCTTGGCGGAGTCCAGCCCAGCTCGACCATGGCAAAGGCAAGCTCGGGCTCGCGCGCTGCGCCTTCGCCGTTCGGCGGGACCGGTCGAAGACCGCTTCGGCTGACGCCCGGACGTCCGGCTCGGCGAATCCTCGTGACCCGGATGTCAGGCGTGCGTGGTCAGGTGGTCGACCACGCTGTCGCGATCGGTCCAGTCCGGCTCAGCGTCATGACGCCGATCAGCAGCAGCGGCGGGTCGGCCGGGTCCCCGACGGTCGCCACGTGCAACTCGACACCGGAAGGGTCAACGGCGACCACTCGGGGCACCTTCACCGCTGGAGTATGGCAAACCGGACGAGGAGTGGGCTGCCGTGGAGCAGGGAGACGGCTACGAGGCCGAGGTGCCGGTGGGCTGTGACGGCTGCGGGACCGAGCATGCGGGGCGGGTGTACGAGACGATCGTCGATGGGCGGCTGCACTGGGTGCTGACCTATGACTGTTCGACGGGGACGGTGGAGGCCATGGGGTGGGGCCGGTCACCCGACGAGTTCCGGCAGGCCATTCTCGAGCAGGGCGGGGAGTACCGGCTTCGGATGCCCGAGGGGGCCGGAAGCCGGCGGGTCGCGGTGCTCAAGGCTCTGCGTGAGGGGGGACTGGCCTGGTCGGACGTCAAGGGCGGGCTGGACGCCATCGTCGCGGCTGGGCTCGTGGGAACCCGCGCTGAGCTGGATCTGCTGGCCGGGCGGATCGAGGCGGCAACGTCGGTTCGGTGTTCGGTCGTCCCGACGGAGGACTCAGTCGACTCGAAGGACGGTTCGGTCGGCCCGAAGGATGACCGGTGAGCGGGTGATCAGCGGGGCGGCCCGAGCAGGCGGGTGAGGACCTTGCCGGTGGTGGTGCGGGGGAGTTCGGCCAGAAAGACCACATCCCTGGGTACGCAGAACCGCGCGCGATGCCGGCGTACGTGATCGCGAATCTGCTCCTCGGTCAGCGACTTGGCCGGGTGCAGGACGACGTAGGCGGCGAGGCGCTGCCCGTACTCGTCGTCGGGCACGCCGATCACGGCCACCTCGCGAATCTCGGGCCGGTCGGCGAGCAGGTTCTCGACCTGGGACGGGAAGACGTTCTCGCCACCGGAGACGATCATGTCGTCCTCGCGGCCGTCGACGAAGACCCGCCCGGACTCGTCGAGGTGTCCGAGGTCGCCGGTGGGAAGGCCCTGTGGCCCGGAAGGTTGTCCACCGGTGGCGGCCGAGGTGTAGCCCTCGAAGAGCATGTCGTTGTGGACGAACAGCCGCCCGGACGCGCCCGGCGGCACAACGTTGCCCGCGGCATCGAGCACGGTGATCGTGGTGCCGTGCGGCGGGCGACCGGCCGTGTCGGGGGCGGCCCACAGGTCGGCCGGCGTGGCGATGGACGCCCACGAAACCTCGGTCGAGCCGTACAGGTTGTAGAGGACGTCCCCGAACCGGTCCATGAACCGGGTCGCCAGGCCGCCGGGCAGGGCCGAGCCGCTGACCGCCACCACGTCCAGGGCCGGTCGGTGAGCCAGCGGCACGTCAAGGGCCGGCGGCGGAACCTCCAGCAGCCGTTGCAGCATGACCGGGATCGCGATCAGCGCCCCGCATCGGTGCGTGGTCAAGTCGTCGAGGATCGCGGCGGGGTCGAAGCGGCGCCGGAGCACGATCGTCGCCCGCAGGGCCAGCGCGATCTGCATCGTCGCGAAGCCCCAGGTGTGGAAGAGGGGCGCGGCGATCAGCACACGGGCGCCGTGGCGCAGGGGTATCCGGTCGACGATCGAGCACAGCGGACCGAACCCGCCGGGGGTCGGTCGCCGGGCGCCTTTCGGTGTGCCGGTGGTGCCCGAGGTCAGCACGATGGTGCGGCTGGGCCGGGGCGGAGGTCGCAAGGGGGTGGGTGACACCTGGGCGAGGCGGGACTCCAGGACCGAGGCGGGGAGGCCGACCCCGGCGGGTACGCCGTCGAACTCGTCGTCGTGCACGATCAGGCTCAGATTCTGTGCCGTGATCAGCTCGGCCAGCTGGGCGGCGGGCAGGCCGGTGTTGATCAGCACGGGGTCGGCGCCGAGCTGGGCCACGCCCACCAGGGTCGCCAGCATCCCGGCCGAGTTGCGGCACAGGACGCCGACCCGATCACCTGCCACTATGGAATCCGAGATGGCGTGCGCCACGCGGGTGGCGCGGTCGAGAAGGGCCGCGTACGTCAGGGAGAGGCCGGTGTCGTCGACCACCGCGACTCGGTCGGGGGAGCGGGCGGCCGCCTGGCGCACCTCGCCGGCCAGCCCGAATCCCCAGCGCCGCAACGACCACAGCTGTCGGGCCACCCGGGCCGGCGATCCGGGGCGGAGCAGTCCGCGCCGGGCCATGGTGACGCCGATGAACGCCGGCGTGACCATCAGCGGATCTGGACGCCGGAGATGGCGCGGGAGATCACCAGCCGCTGGATCTCGGACGTGCCCTCGAAGATGGTGTAGATCTTGGCGTCGCGGTACATGCGTTCCACCGGATGGTCGCGCACGTAGCCGGCCCCGCCGAGGATCTGGACCGCCTTCTCGGTGACCGCCACGCCCACCTCGCCCGCCTTGAGCTTGGACATCGAGCCCTCGGCCCCGGTGAACGGCTGCTGGTTGGCGCCCATCCACGCCGCCCGCCAGACCAGCAGCCGGGCCGCGTCGATCTCGGTCCGCATGTCGGCCAGGGCGAAGGCGATCGCCTGGTTCTCGATGATCGGCCGGCCGAAGGCGACCCGGTCCTTGGCGTAATCGAGCGCGTATTCGTAGGCGGCCCGCGCGATCCCCAACGCCTGGGCCCCCACGGCCGGCCGGGACAGCTCGAACGTCCGCATCGCCGCCTGACTCAGAGCGCGCTTGCCGGAGCGGGCCCGCCCCAGCCGCTCATCCAGCGCTTCCTTGCCGCCGAGCAGACAGCTGCCGGGCACCCGCACGTCGTCGAGGAACACGTCAGCGGTGTGCGACGCACGCAGCCCCAGCTTCTTGAGCTTCTTGCTCCCCACCAGCCCGGGCGTGCCCGGCGGCACGACGAACGCCGCCTGTCCCCGCGAGCCGAGGGAAGGGTCGATCGACGCGGTCACCACGTGCACGTTGGCGATGCCGCCGTTCGTGGCGTACGCCTTCTGGCCGTTGAGCACCCACGAGTCGGACGCCTCGTCGTACACCGCGCGCGTCCGCATCGCGCCGACGTCGGACCCGGCCTGGGGCTCGGTCGTGCAGAAGGCGCCGACCATCGGCTGGGCCGCGTCACCGAAGCACTGCGGCACCCACTCGGCGAGTTGGTCGGGGGTGCCCGAGCCGTAGATCGCGGCCACCGCCAGCGACGTGCCGGAGATGGCCATGCCGATGCCGCCGTCGCCCCAGAACAGCTCTTCGTTGGCGATCGGCAGCGACAGGCCGGAGGTGTCGGAGTAGGTGTTGACCAGGAACTCGAACCCGTACAGCCCGATCTTGGCCGCCTCCTGGAGCACCGGCCACGGCGTCTCCTCGCGCTCGTCCCACTCGGCGGCGGCCGGCCGGACCACGCTCTCGGCGAAGCCGTGCACCCAGTCGCGCAGCTCGACCTGGTCTTCGTCGAGCCCCAGCCAGAACTCCATGCGCCGCCTCCGGAAAGAGTTACCGTTACCTCTGGTAACACTAAAGCGCGGAGACGCGACCGGCAAGATGAGAATCCACCTCGAACGCCCAGCCACCGTCGATCGGCGTGGCGCTGAAACCGACCGTCGAGGGCAGCAGAAGCGGCCGCCGAAAATCGACATCCATCGTGTACGCAGCGGGAACGCGCGCGTCGAGCGCGGCCAGGCACCGGGCCATCGTCCACATCCCGTGCGCGATCGGCCGGGGGAACCCGAACAGCCGCGCGCCCAGCCGGGACGTGTGGATCGGGTTGTGGTCCCCGGACACCGCCGCGTAGTCACGACCCGTCCGCGCCGGGACACGCCAGGTGGCGGTCCGCGCGGGGCGATCGTCCGGAGATCGGCCCGACGAAGGGCTACGACCAGAGATCCGAAGGTACGTCGAAACCCCCTCCCAGACGACGGAATCCTCGACCGAGCCGACCGTCACCACGTCGAACTGCTGTCCCCGGTGGTGCGGGCGCAGGTCGGAAGCCCGTACCGAGAAACGCATTCGATCGAAGGTCAGCGGCCGATGCACCGTGACGCGCTGCGCGACATGCACCAGACCGACCACCGGGAACGGGAAGTCCGGGCCGGTCATCAGGTCCATGACCAGGGAGAACGACAGCACATGCGGAAACGTGCCGGGCAGCCGGTCGCGGACCGGGAACCCGCAGATCCGGCTGTACGAAGCCAGCCGGTCGAGGCCGACCTCGACCTCGGCCGTCACCTCACGTGCGGGCAGGCCCGGCCCGCGCCGGCGGGGCAGGAGGGTCGCCGCGGCCCGGAGAACCGACATCACGCCCCCAGCAGGCTCTGCCCGCAGACCCGGACGATGTTGCCGGTGACCGTGCCCGACCCCGGCGCGGCCAGCCAGGCGATCGTCTCGGCCACGTCGACCGGCAGCCCGCCCTGGGACAGGCTGTTCATCCGCCGCCCGGCCTCCCGCAGCATCATCGGCATCTTCGCGGTCATCGCCGTCTCGATGAACCCGGGCGCGACCGCGTTGACCGTGATGCCCCGCCCGATCAGCGCCGGCGCCGTGGCCTGCACGAACCCGATCACGCCGGCCTTGCTGGTCGCGTAGTTGGTCTGCCCGCGGTTGCCGGCGATGCCCGCGATCGAGGAGACCCCGACGACCCGGCCGCCGTCGTGCAGCAGGCCCCGATCGAGCAGGTCGGACGTGATGACCGACGGCGCGGTCAGGTTCACCGCGATCACCGAGTTCCAGCCGGCGGCGTCCATCTTGGCGATCGTCCGGTCGCGGGTGATGCCGGCGTTGTGCACGACGATGTCCACGCCGTCCGGCAGGTGTTGGGCCAGGCGGCTCGCGGCCTCGGGATGGGTCAGGTCGAGTTGCACGGCCCGGCCGCGGGCCTCGTTCGCCACCCCGGCCAGCGCGTCGCCCACGGCCGGCACGTCGAGCGCGATCACCGAGGCGCCGTCGCGGGCCAGCACCCGGGCGATGGCCGCGCCGATGCCCCGGGCCGCCCCGGTGACCAGCGCGATCTTTCCGTCGAGGGGGCGTTCGTCCGGCCCGGCCGGTGGGTCGCCCGGTCCGACCCGGATGACCTGACCGCTGACGTACGCCGATCGCCCGCTCAGCAGGAACCGCAGGGTCGACCCGGTGGCCGTCCCACCGCCCGGCGCCACGTACACCAGCTGGGCCGTGATGCCCCGCCCGAACTCCTTGCCGATACTGCGGGTCAGGCCCTCGAGCGCCCGCTGCGCGATGGCCGCCGCGGGGGACGCGGGCTCGGTGGTCCCGAGCACGATGACCCGGCCGTTCGGCTGGAGCGACCGGGCGTACGGATGGAAGAAGTCGTAGAGCGCGGTCAGCTGGGTCGAGTCGGCGAGGTCGGACGCGTCGAACACCAGCGCGCCGTGCGGTGGGGCGGCCGTGTCGAGCACGTCGACGCCCAGCTTGGTCAGGACGTCGCGTACCGGAGAATGTGGCTTGCCACCCAGCAGAACCGGCCCGGCCAGGCCGGCATCGCGGCGCAGCCGTGGCGGGTCGGGCAGGCCGAGCCGTCTGACCAGCGCGTGACCCGGCCCGGTGTTGGCGAAACTCGCGTATCTGTCGCCCATGCGCGTAGCGTACTCGCGAGTAGGTTTCCCGGCAGGAGGTCGACAGATGCGCCGAGTCGCCGTCATCGGCGGTAACCGGATCCCGTTCGCCCGGTCCAACGGCCGCTACGCCACCGCGTCCAATCAGGACATGCTGATCGCGGCGCTGGACGGGCTCATCGCCCGGTTCGGGCTGGCCGGCGAGCGCCTGGGCGAGGTGGTGGCCGGGGCGGTGCTGAAACACAGCCGCGACTTCAACCTCACCCGCGAGACGGTGCTCGGGTCGCGGCTCGACCCGCGGACCCCGGCCTACGACATCCAGCAGGCCTGCGGCACCGGCCTCGAAGCCGTGACGCTGGTGGCCAACAAGATCACGCTGGGCCAGATCGACGCCGGGATCGCCGGCGGGGTGGACACGACGTCCGACGCGCCGCTGCAACTCAACGAAGACTTTCGTCGCACCCTGCTGCAACTCAACCGGGCCCGGACGCTCACCGACCGCCTCCGCGCGGTGGCCCGCCTCCGCCCCCAGCAGCTGGTCCGGCCCGAGATCCCGCGCAACGCCGAACCGCGCACCGGCCTGTCCATGGGCGAGCACACCGCGATCACGGCCGAACGCTGGAACATCTCCCGCGAGGCGCAGGACGAGCTCGCCCTCGCCTCGCACCAGCGTCTCGCCGCGGCGTACGAGAAGGGGTTCTTCGACGACCTGATGACCCCCTACCTGGGTCTGACCCGCGACCAGAACCTCCGCCCCGACACCACCCGGCAGAAGCTCGGCGCGCTGAAAGTCGCCTTCGGCCAGGCCGGCGGGACGATGACGGCCGGCAACTCGTCGCCGCTCACCGACGGCGCCGCCACGGTCCTGCTCGCCGACGAGGGGTGGGCGGCCGATCGGTCGCTGACGCCGCTGGCCTACTTCGAGGACTGCGAGACCGCGGCCGTCGACTACGTGCACGGCGACGAGGGCCTGCTGATGGCGCCCGCGTACGCCGTGCCGCGGCTGCTCGCCAGGGCCGGCCTGACCCTGCAGGACTTCGACTACTACGAGATCCACGAGGCGTTCGCGGCGCAGGTGCTGGCGACCCTGGCCGCCTGGGAGTCGCCGGAGTTCTGCAAGGACCGCCTCGGGCTGGACGCCCCGCTCGGCCCGATCGACCGGGCCAAGCTCAACGTGGTCGGCTCCTCGCTGGCCGCCGGGCATCCGTTCGCCGCCACCGGCGGGCGGATCGTCGCGACCTTGGCCAAACAACTCGCCGAGCGGGGCTCCGGCCGCGGCCTGATCTCCATCTGCGCGGCCGGCGGCCAGGGCGTCGTGGCGATTCTCAGTCGCTGACATTTCTCAGTCCGGCGCGGCGCGAGCCGAACAGGATGTCCGTGCCGTCCCCGCTGAGCCGTATCCGGACGATCGCGTACGTGGCCTCCTCCATCGTGCTGGCCACGCACGCGATCCCCGTGCTGGCCTCGAACGCCACGGCCGGCTGGAAGGCCGTGTCCCTGACCGGCATCGCGGCGCTGATCGGCCTGCTGACCGTCTTCCGCACGCGGCCGGTCCCCGGTGAACCGCTGCTGGCCCCGCTGCTGCTGGTGGTCATCGGCGGCTCCTTCAGCAGCCCCGTCCGCATCATGACCATCGCCATCGCCGTGTTCGCGGCCCAGGCCCTGCGCGGAACGGGCCGGGCCTGGCTCATCCGTACCGTCCTGGGTCTCGCGGTCCTCCCCGCCGGAACCGTCCTGGGTCTCGCGGTCCTCCCCGCCGGAACCGCCCTGGGCGCGCTGACCGGCGCCGGGACCCTGTCGTGGCGGTCGTCGGACGTGCTGGGGCTGGTGCCGTTCGTGGTGCCGGTGGGCCTGGTGATGCGCAACATCCTCCGCGCCCTCGTGCAGCAGGAACTGGTCTCGGCCCGCGACGCCCTGCTGTCCTCGGCGGGCGGCCGGCTCCTCGCCGCGGCCAACGTCGACGAGGTGCACCGCATCGGCATCGACCTGACCGCCCGGATGATCGCCCTCGCCCCCGGCCTGGTCCTGATCATCGTCCGTCCGCAGGGTGCGGAGTGGCGGGTGACCCGCGCCGTCGGCCTGGACGACGGGCTGATCGGCCGCACGCTGACCGAGGCGATGCTCGCCGACCCGGCCACCGCCCTCGCCGACGTCGCCCCGGACCACCGGCACTGGCACGTCGAGCACATCGTCGACCGCTACGTGCTTCTGGGCGGCGTACGGCCCATCTCCCCGACCGAGGCCGACGCCTTCCGTACGCTGGCCCACCAGGTGGTCCTCGGCGAACACAACGTCACCTCCCGCGCCGAACTCCAGCACCGCGCGCACCACGACTCGCTGACCCGGCTGCCCAACCGCGAGTACTTCCTCGAGACCCTGACCGACGCCGTGACCAGCGGCCCGCCCGGGTCGGTGGCCGTGATCAGCGTCGACCTGGACGACTTCAAGCAGGTCAACGACACGTACGGGCACGGCGGCGGCGACGAGCTGCTGATCGAGGTCGCGAACCGGCTGCGCGCGGCGGCCGGCCCGCACCGGATGGCCGCCCGCCTCGGCGGTGACGAGTTTGCCCTGCTGCTGACCGGACCGGACGCTCAGGACGAGGCGGAGCGGCTGGCCTGGGACGTCCGCGACCGCATCCTGGCCCCGTTCCGGGTGACCGGCCACACCGTCCGGGTGGGCGCCAGCGTCGGCATCAGCGGCCCCTCGCACGACGTCGCCACCCTCATCCGCGAAGCCGATCTCGCCATGTACGCCGCCAAAGCCCTGAGATCAAGTTCAAGGGCTTGATGTCGTAGCCGGGTGGGCGGTGCTGACCGCAGCTCCCGCCGAGGCCGGCCGCGCGGCTCTTGGCCGCTGGCGCGTCCAGAACAGAGCCGCGCGGCCTTCATTCTGAGTGAGTGGTCACGCTCAAACCCTGAAGGACCAAGTCTCGGCAGGCTGCGACGGTAGGGGTGAAGGTGGTCGGATCGCGGCCGATGCGTTCGGCGCCGGCCCGCATGGCGCCGGAGAGGAGTTCGACGGTCAGCGGGATGTCGCCGACGTCGCGGAACTCGCCGCGGGTGATGCCGTCGCGGACGACGTTCTCGACCTCGACGATGATCGCGTGGAACGGGCCGTCGGGGCCCTTGGGCACCTCGGCGACCAGCGGGGCCGAGCCCGGCCGGAACATCAGCTGCATGGCCTGGTCGGTGGACGCCGCCAGGACGGCCTCGACGATGTCCCGGAGGCGGTCCGCGGCCGGGTCGGCCGACCGCGCCGCGATCGCGGCCACCCGCTCGACCGCGGGCCGGCTCGCCCGCTGGGTCAGGGCCCGGACCAGCGCGCCCTTGTCGCGGGCGTAGTTGTACATGGTGTTGCGCGCGAGCCCGGCCCGGGTGGCGATGTGGCCCATGGTGATCGAGTCGTAGTCGCGTTCGAGCAGCAGCTGCCGCATCGCCTCGGCCAGGTCGGCCCAGACCATCTCGTGGTGCTCCTCGAGGCTGCCGCCCCGGATCCGCGGCACCTCAGCCGGCCAGGGCGACGCTCGAGAGGTGCGGGTTCTCCTGGTGGGCCGCGGTCAGCTTGACCCGGGTGAGGCGCCAGCCGTCCGGCGTGCGGACCGCCTCGTTGTCGTAGAAGCCGACCACCAGCCAGCGGTTCGGCCCGCCGCCGGCCAGCTCGTCGGCGACCCAGTGCTCGGCGCGGACGTGCGCGTGGATCGTGGCGCGGTCGCCGTCGAGCTCGATGACGTGACCGCTGATCACGTGGTGGGTCGCCGTGTAGAAGGCGAACGACGTGCGGAGCACCTCGATGTAGTCGCCGAGCGCCATGGTCATCGGCGGGATGTCGGCGACCGACCCGAAGTCGAGCGTCAGCGGGTCGGTGAAGACCCGGCCGGGCAGGTCGGTGAACGCCTTCAGGTCGGCGATGTCGGCGTACCGGCCGAGCAGTTCGATGAGTTCGGCACGATCCTCGAGTGCGTCCATGACAGTCCTCTTCCCGGTTTCGCGAACATCTGTCGTAAAGATTACGACGGTCCGTCGCGAAAACCAAGTCAGAGCGAGTACACGCGTCGGGCGGTGCGGGCGAAGACGTCCAGCTGGACCTCGTGCGGGTGCTGGGCGAGGACACGGCGCCAGGTGGAGACCAGGGTGGGCAGGTCGGTCCAGAGCTTCTCGATCGGGAAGTTGCTGCCCCACACGCAGCGGCGCGACCCGAACAGGGCCAGGCACTCGGTGGTCACCAGGTCGATGAGGTCCTCGTCGACGCGGTGGACGAAGGTGCCCTGGCCGGTCAGCTTCACCACCACGTTGCCGTGGTCGGCCAGGCGGCGCATGCCCCGGCGCCAGGCCTCCACGTGGGCCAGGTCGTCGAGCATGCCGGCGTGGACCAGGACGAACGTGACCGACGGGAAGGCAGCCACGAAGTCGGCCGCGTCGAGCATCTGATCGGGGAAGACCTGCAGCTCGAACAGCCCGCCCAGGTCGGCCAGCGCGGCGATGTTGTCGCGGAAGACCGGATCGTTCATCCGGCCGGGACCCGAGGCGAAGCGGAAGGCCGGGTTGTCGTGCCAGTGCAGTTGCAGCCGGACGCCCCGGACCAGGGGAGTGAGGGCGGCCTGGCGGCGCATCACCTCGGCCGCGCCGGGGGAGAACAGGTCGGCCGACGCGATCACCGCGGTCGGCCAGCCGGTCGCCGCGTGCACGTCGCGCAGCCAGCGGACCTCGTCCTCGCTGCGGTCCAGGGGCCAGTTCGTCTGCACGTACACCGACGATCGAATGCCGCAGGCCGTCGCCTCGGCGAGGTATTCGTCGATCGGGTAGTCGCGGCGGATCGGCTCGTAGGGACCGAAGATGCGCGGGACCATCTCGCCGCTCAGCCACGGCAGGTCGGCCTGCCGCCAGATGTGGTGGTGGGCGTCGACGATGTCGATGTCCGGGGGAACAGCGGGAGAAGCGGTCATGTCCAGTGCCTCCATGCGGATCGGCGTGGGCCGGCGGTCATCGCGGGGAAGGCCGCGACCTCGGCCAGGGCGGTGGGCAGGTCACGTACGCCGCCCAGATGGTCGAGGTGGCCGAGCAGGGCGGCCATGCCCCGGGTGACCGGCCGGTAGGTCGGCGAGCAGGCCAGCGGCGACCACCAGGCCAGCCGGTGCCCGAGCCGGGCCAGCCGGGCCGTGGCGCGGACCATGTCGGTGCAGTCGCCGCGTTCCAGCCCGTCCGAGACGACCACGATCAACGCGCCCCGGGCCAGCGCCAGGAACCGGGGGTTGCCCAGGAACGACCGCAGGGCCGCGCCGATCGCGGTCCCGCCGTCGGCGTCGGGCACCACCCGGGCCACGGTGGCCAGGGCCTGCTCGATGTCGGCGGCGGCCAGCGCCGGGGTGATCCGGGTCAGCCGGGTGCCGAAGGTGAACACCTCCGAGCGGGGCGGCGCCGTGTGGGCGACCCGCAGCAGTTGCGGCGTGTGCTCCTTCAGCGACCCCGAGACGTCGAGCAGGATCAGCATCCGCCGGGGCCGCCGGGGGCGGGTGGTCCAGCGCAGCCCGGCGATCTCGCCGTCCGTCCGGCGGGCGAGCCGCAACGTCCGTCGCATGTCGAGCGTGCGGCCGGACGACGATGGTCGCCGCCGCCGGGACGGCACGGTCGGCACCGAGGCGGCGAAGGCGGCCCGCAGCGCCCGGGCCAGGTCGGGGGAGTCCGGCCCGCCGAAGCTCCGCCGGGTGCGTACGGTCAGCGAACTGGCCTCGGTCCCGCCGCCCTCGCGCAGATCGCCGCCGGGCAACTCGCGACCGCCCGACGAGACCGGCGCCTCGACGTCCGACTCATCCGGAGGCGGTGGGACGACCGAGACCACCCCCCCGAACCAGGCGTCGAAGACGCGATCGAACGTGGGAAGGCCGGCGATGTCGCTCAGTAGCGTGATCCGGGCGCACCAGTAGAGCTCGGAAAGGCTGGAGGGGATCGAGGAACTGAGGGCACGGAGGAAGTCGGCCTGCTTGCCCGGCGGGGCGGGGAGGCCCGAGCGCCGCAGGTCGTCCAGGAAGCCCCGGAGCAGCTCACGAATGGCCGAAGATCTCCTCGGATCGGTCGGCCAGCACGCGGGTGTCCTCCTCGTCCTTGATGAGCAGCCCGAGCGCGCGGCGCAACGCCACCGGCCACGAGCTGCCCTCGGCGGCCAGCGCGGCGGCGCCCCGGGCCCAGTCCACCGACTCCGCGATGCCGGGTCGCTTCAGCAGCGGCAGGGCCCGGATGTCCTGGACCGCCGAGACCAGCGCGTCGGCCGCGTCGTCGGCGAGCCCGGGCACGTGGGCGTCGAGGATCGACCGTTCCCGCGCCGCCGACGGGAACTCGATCCAGTGGTAGAGGCACCGCCGGCGCAGCGCGTCGTGCAGCTCACGCGTGCGGTTGGAGGTGAGCACCACGACCGGCGGGTGCTCGGCGCGCAGCGTACCCAGCTCGGGAACCGTGATCTGGAAGTCGCTGAGAAATTCGAGCAGGAACGCCTCGAACTCGTTGTCGGCCCGGTCGATCTCGTCGATCAGCAGCACCGCCCCGCGCGCCGAGCGCAGCGCCCGCAGCAGCGGCCGTTGCAGCAGGAACTCCTCGGCGTACAGGTCACCGATGTCCTCGCCACGCGACTCGGCCGTGCGTACCCGGAGGAGCTGTCTGGGGTAGTCCCACTCGTAGAGCGCCTGGCCGGAGTCGAGCCCCTCGAAGCACTGGAGGCGGATCAGCTCGCGATCCAGGACCCGCGACAGCACCGACGCGAGCTCGGTCTTGCCGACACCCGGCTCGCCCTCGAGCAGCAACGGCCGATCGAGGAGCAGAGCCAGATGTACGGCGGTGAGCAGCCCTTCGTCCGCGAAGTAGCCTTCGCCTTGGAAGAGGGAAGCGAGATCCACTGAGACCTGTCTCAGAACTGCGGGTACTCGGTGGTCAGCAGGTGCACCCGGCTCGACGTGTGCGCGCCGGCGTCGGCCGCGGCCGCCTTGCCCTGCTCGGAGGCGAACCCGGCCACCCGCGCGTCCTCGTCGTCGAAGTACAGCTCGTTCACCGCGTCGAAGGCGGGATCGTCGCCGCTGCTCACGTTGACCGTGTACTTGCGCAGGCCCGGGATCTTCTGGGCGTACGCGAGGTGGTCCTGGGTGACCCACTTCGCGAAGTCGTCCTGGGACAGGCCCTCGGCCCGCTTGAGCAACGACATGACCTTCAGCATGCTTCGACTCCCTTGAGAACATCCAGACCCCGCAGCACTCGCTCGGGGGTGAAAGGCATGGTGTCCAGGCGTACGCCGCACGCGTCGAAGATAGCGTTGGCGATGGCCGGGATCGGCGCGTTGGCGGTCATCTCCCCGATGCCCTTGGCGCCGAACGGCCCGTTGTCGGCCGGCCGCTCCAGAATCTGGCTCCACTGCTGGGCGATGTCGGCCGGCCCGGGCATCAGGTACTCGGTGAAGTCGGCCGGGCCGTGGTCGCGCGCCGGGTAGTAGGGCTCGGTCGCCTCGAACAGCGCGTGCGACATGCCCATCCAGGCGCCGCCCTCGACCTGCTGGGTGACCATGGCCGGGTTGAGGGCCCGGCCGATCTCGTACGCGTTGTGCATCTCCAGCACCTCGACCACGCCGGTCTCGTCGTCGACCTCGACCACCGCGACCGTGCACGCGTGCGCCTGGCAGGAGTCCGGGTCCATCTCGCCGGTCTCCGGCACCGGGCTGCTCGGCTCCTTCAGGTAGATGCCGCGCCCCGAGATGGTCCGGCCGTGCTTGAAGTGGGCGGCCAGGGCCAGGTCGGTGATGTGGATGCGCTTCTCGTCGGCCCCCTTGACCTGGATGAAGCCGGTGCCGTCGGTCTCCAGGTCGCCCGGGTCGACCTCGAGCTCGTCGGCGGCCACGGCCAGCATCACCTCACGGGCCTCGGTGGCCGCCATGATGACCGCGTTGCCGACCCGATGCGTGCCGCGGCTGGCGAACGTGCCCATGCAGTGGGGTCCGGTGTCGGTGTCGGCGGTGTCGATGATGATGTTCCCGAACGGCAGCCCGAGCACCTCGGCGGCACACTGGGCGACGACCGTCTTGAGCCCCTGGCCCAGATCGACCGACGACAGGCTGACCACGAAGGTGCCGGTGGTGGTCGAATGGATCAGCGCCTGCGACGGGTCGCCGCCGAGGTTCATGCCGGTGGGGTAGTTGACGGAGGCGTACCCCCGGCCTCTCAGCTTTGCCATGAGGACATCGCCTTGTACTCGTCGGGCAGGTCGTGGCCGACCATCTCGGCCGCCCGCTGGATCACTTCGATCAGCGCCGTTCCCTCGGCCCGCTTGCGGTGGGCCTTCATGTCGCCGTCGCGGTAGGCGTTGAGCAGCCGCAGTCGCAACGGATCGAGGTCGAGCGCGCGGGCGATGCGGTCCATCTGCGACTCCAGCGCGAAGTCGGCGATGGTCACCCCGAAGCCGCGCATCGCGCTGGACGGCGTGCGGTTGGTGAAGACACAGTGGCAGTCGGCCCAGACGTTCGGGATCGCGTACGGTCCGGGCAGGTGGGCGGCGGCCTTGGTGGTCCCGTACGGGGTGTGCCGCGCGTACGCCCCCGAGTCGACGTAGAGGGTCACGTGGCGGCCGAGGATGCGACCATCGTTCATGACCGCGTCCTTGATGATGATCCGTTCGGCCGCCCGCGGCGACGACACCTGCATCTCCTCGTGCCGGTTGTAGACGAACTTCACCGGCCGCCCGGTCAGCATCGCGGCCACGCAGGACACCGGTTCGACCATCACGTCGACCTTGCCGCCGAAGCCGCCGCCGACCGTGCCGCCGACGATCCGGAGCTTGCTGAACGGCGTACCCAGGATGAGGGCGGTGTTGTCGAGGGTGAAGAAGCAGGCCTGGGTGTCCGAGTGGACGCGCAGCCGCCCGTCGCCCTGCGGGATCACGATGCAGCCGGTGGTCTCGGTCGGGGCGTGCTCGATCGGCGCGGACTGGTAACGCCACTCGAAGACGTGGTCCGCCTGCTTCTCGGCGGTGTGGAAGTCGCCGAACCGGATCCGGCGGCAGTGGTGCCCCTCGTACGTGAAGTAGTTGGTCTGCTGATATTCGTTGACGATCGGGGCGCCCTCTTTGAGCGCCTCCTCGACGTCGAACACCGCGGGCAGGTCCTCGTAGTCGATCCTGATTTTCGAGGCGCCCTCGTACGCGGCGGCCTCGGTCTCGGCGACCACCGCGCAGATCGGCTCGCCCCGGTAGCGCACGGTGCCGTCGGCCAGGATCGGCTCGTCGTCCGGCTCGACGCCGATCAGCTTGAGCGGGGTGAAAAGGTTGTTCGGGATGTCGTCGCCGGTCAAGACACGGACGACGCCCTTCGTCTTCTCGGCCTCGCTGACGTCGACCGTGAACCGCGCGTGGTGCCGTTCCGAGCGCGCCATCTTGAGGTGGAGCAGGCCGGCCGGATTCAGGTCCTCGAAGAACGTGGTGCGGCCGGTGACGTGCCCGAGCGCGTCCGACCGCTGGACGGTCGAGCCGATGACCTTGAAGTCGCTCACTGTCGTCTCCCCGGCGCGTGCTTTTGTCTGTCCGTCGAGTCCGTTGGTTTCCCCGCCGCATGCTTCCGTCTGTCCGCCGCGTCCAGGATCGCCGCGATGATCGAGTGGTAGCCGGTGCAGCGGCACACGTTGCCGGAGATCGCCTCGACCACCTCCTCGCGCGTGGGGTCGGGGTTGTCGGCGAGCAGCGCCTCGGCCGCCATGATCATGCCGGGCGTGCAGAAGCCGCACTGCGTGGCGAACCCGTCCAGGAACGCCTGCTGCACCTCATCCAGCCGCTCCCCGTCGGCGACCCCTTCGAGCGTGCTGACCTGGCCGCCCTCGATCGTCTCCACCGGCACCAGGCAGGCCATCACCGGCCGCCCGCCGACCAGCACCGTGCACGTGCCGCAGCTCCCCTGAGCACAGCCGCGCTTGGCCGCCATCAGCCCGAGCCGGTCACGCAGGCTGGCCAGCAGCGACTCCGCCGGCCGGGCCAGAAACTCCTCTTCCCGCCCGTTGACGGTCAGCGTCACCACGCTCGATGCCATCAGGACTCCTCAGTCTCGGACTGCACGGCCTCGAACGTGCGGCGGAAGTGCACGGGCAGGACACGGCGGCGGTACCAGGCGCTGGCGTACGCGTCGTCGAAGGGCGCGATGTCGGCGCGGGCCGCTTCCCCCGCCGCGTCGAGCACCTCCCGGTCGAGCGGCCGGCCGAGCAGGACATTCTCCGCGGCGGGGGAGCGGATCACCCTGGGTGCGACGGCGCCGAGCGCGACGCGGGCCGCGCTTACGTCGTTTCCGGTACGCCGAACGGTCGCTGCCACAGTGACGATGGCGGCGGAGTTGAGGCGCCGGCGCATGGCCTTGTGAAAGAACCAGGTGCCGTCCTCGGGCACCCGGAACCGTACGGCCGTCACGATCTCGCCCGCTCCGAGTTCCAGCTGCCCGACCGGCGTCTCGCGGCCGCCGGTGAGCTCGACCGTCGCGTCCAGGGCTTCGAGGCAGACCGCGAAGTCCCCGTGGGGCTGTGGCACGAACAGGTTGCCGCCGACGGTGGCCAGGTTGCGGATGGACGGCGAGGCGAGCGTCCGGATCGCGGGCTTGAGGAAAGGCAGGTGCCGGGCCAGGTCGGCGAACGTCGTGGTGGCGCCCACTCGCGCCACGCCGCCGGTGACCGTGACACCGCTCAGCCCCGCCCGGCTCAGGCTGATCAGCTCGCCGGCGTCGATCGGTCCCGTGTTGACCTGGGCCATGACCACGGTTCCGCCGGCCATCACGCGACCGCCCCCGGCCACGGCCTCGGCGGCGGCCTCGGGCGACTCCGGCATCCGCAACGCGGTGATCATCGGCGCCTCCCGAGGAGTGAGCACATGTTTCCGGACGATCAACTATCGATAATTGATACTTGTCCTCCAACCGGCACGAGGTCAACCCCGTCGCGTGACTAACATGGGCTCATGACCGAACCGTCGCAGGTCACGCGCCTGACGCTGGGGCAGCAGATCCGCGACATGCTCGTGGTCGACATCGTGTCGGGCGCCATCCCGCCCGGCGAACGACTGGTCGAGACCAAGCTGGCCGCCCGCTTCGGCACCAGCCAGGCGCCGGTCCGCGAGGCGCTGCGCGAGCTCGAAGCCATGCGCATGGTCGAGACCCGGCCCCGGCGCGGCACCTTCGTCCGCCACTTCGTGCAGCAGACGCTGCGCGAGAGCTACGTGGTGCGGGCGGCGCTGGAAGAGACCGCCACCCGGCTGGCCATGCTGGCCGGCACGATGCCGCTGGCCGAGCTCCGCGAGACCGTGACGACGATGCGGTCGGCGGCCCGCCGGAACGACGACGACGCGGTGGCCAAGGCGAGCGTCGCCTTCCACCGCCACATCATCGAGGCCGGCCACAACGAGCTGCTGCGCCTGTCCTGGGAGGCCCTGCAGATCGAGGCCCGCACCGCCGTGACGATGGTCGCCGCCGAGGTCAAACTCAAGGACGTCGTCCGCGACCACGCCGCCCTCCTGGCCGCCATCGAGTCCGGCAACCTCGAAACCGCCTGCCGCCACGCCCGCGACCACCAATGGCACTACGCCGACCTCCCCCACGACGCCCACGGCCGCCTCCGCCCCCAGGCCAGCTGACCCCGCTTCGAGCGGGCTTGGTCGTGCGGGACCGCTTGCGGGCGCCGGGTCGTGGACACTGGGCGCGTGAATCGGCCGGAAGTGGTGATCTTCGACTGTGATGGCGTCCTGGTGGACAGCGAACGCCTGATCCAGGAGGTCGACCGGGAGCTGATCCGGGGTCTGGGCCGGCCCATCACGCGGGAGGAGATCTTCGCCGAGCACCTCGGGCGCAGTGAGGAGAGGGCGGGATGCGGATGTGTGTCGCGTCGTCGGCCCGGCACGACCGGATCCGGCTGAGCCTGGGCCTGACCGGCCTGCGGCGCCTGTTCGCCGAGGAACACCTCTTCAGCGCCGAGGATGTGGCCCGAGGGAAGCCCGCTCCGGACCTGTTCCTGCACGCCGCGGCGTGCCTGACCGCGCCACCGGGGGTGTGCGTCGTCGTCGAGGACAACCCGGCCGGCGTGGCGGCGGCCAAGGCCGCGGGCATGCGCGTCATCGGGTACTGCGCCCTCACCCCGGCCGAGCTGCTGGGTGAGGCAGACGTGCTCGTCACCCGCATGACGGACCTCCCCGTCGCGATCGCTGCCCTCTGACCGGCGTGTCGATCTTGAGGACGCGAGGTGCGAAGATCGGCTGATGAAGTTCGCGCAGCTCGTGCCCGGGGTGGGCGTGCTCCGGTCGTACCGGAGGTCGTGGCTGCGCGGCGACCTGCTGGCCGGGATCACCGTGGCCGCCTACCTCGTGCCGCAGGTGATGGCCTACGCCGGCCTGGCGGGGCTGCCGCCGGTCGCGGGGCTGTGGGCGATGCTGGCGCCGCTGGCCGTGTACGCGGTGCTCGGGTCGTCGCGGCATCTCTCGGTCGGGCCCGAGTCGACGACGGCGCTGATGACCGCGGCCGTGGTGGCGCCGCTGGCCGCCGGTGACCCCGGTCGGTACGCGGGGCTGGCCGCCGCCCTCGCCGTCGTGGTCGGGGTGCTGTTCCTGGTCGCGTACGTGGCCCGGCTCGGGTTTGTCGCCGACCTGCTGTCCCGGCCGATCCTGGTCGGCTACCTGGCCGGCGTGGCCCTGACGATGATCTCGGGGCAGCTCGGCAAGCTCGCCGGCGTACGCGTGGACGGCGACACCGTGCCGGCCGAGCTGTGGTCGTTCGCCGGTCGGCTCGGCCGGATGCACGTGCCGACGGCGCTGCTCGGGGTGGCCGTGCTGGCCCTGCTGTTCCTCGGGCAGTGGCGGTTCCCGCGGCTGCCCGTGCCGCTGGTCGTGGTGCTGCTGGCCACCGTCGCGGTGCTGGTGTTCGACCTGCGCGGGCACGGTGTCGCGGTGGTCGGCGAGGTGCCGCGCGGCCTGCCCGCGCTTGCCCGGCCCGACCTCGGTGATTTCGGGTCGCTGCTGCTGCCCGCGGTCGGCGTGCTGGTCGTCGGATACACCGACACCGTGCTGACCGGCCGGGCGTTCGCCGAGCGCACCGGCGAGCCGGTGGACGCCAACCAGGAGCTACTGGCGCTGGGCGTGGCCAACGTCGGCGCCGGGCTGCTGCGGGGCTTCCCGATCAGCAGCAGCGGCAGCCGCACCGCGCTGGGCGTGGCGGGCGGTGCGCGTACCCAGATGTATTCGCTTGTCGCTCTGGTCTGTGTGGCGGCCGTGCTGCTGTTCGCCGGGCCGATGCTCGCACTGTTCCCGGCCGCCGCGCTGGGGGCGCTGGTCGTCTACGCGGCGGTCCGGCTGGTCGACATCGCCGGCTTCCGCAGGCTGGCCTCGTTCCGCCGCACCGAGCTGCTGCTCGCCCTGGCCGCGCTGGCCGGTGTGGTCGTGTTCGACATTCTGACCGGCGTGCTGCTCGCGGTCGGTCTGTCCGTCGCCGAGATGCTGCACCGGGTGGCCCGCCCGCACGACGCGGTCCTCGGTCTCGTCCCCGGGCTGGCCGGCATGCACGACGTCGACGACTTCCCGGCCGCGCGGACCGTACCCGGTCTGCTGATCTACCGCTACGACTCGCCGCTGTTCTTCGCCAACGCCGAGAACTTCCGGCAGCGCGCCCTGGCCGCGGTCGCCGCCGAGACCGAGCCGGTCCGCTGGTTCGTCCTGAACGCCGAGGCCAACGTCGAGGTGGACAGCACCGCCCTGGACGCCCTCGACCGGCTCCGGGCCGAGCTGACCGCCCGCGGCATCGTGTTCGGTCTGGCCAGGGTCAAACAAGACCTGAGGGCCGAGCTCGACCGGTACGGCCTGACCGGCTCGATCGGCGCCGACCACATCTTCCCGACCCTGCCGACCACGGTCGCCGCCTACGAGGCCACTCGCCCGTCCGGATGACCGCTTGCGAGCGTGCGCAGCCGACGCCGGCCGCATCTTCCGCACCGACCGGCACTGACTTTCGATGGTCGGAACGAGCCATCTTCCGGATGGGTGAGCCGAAAGTTCGGGTGAACCGGATCGGGGCGGCGGCCGTGGTGGCGGTGAATCCAACGCCACCGGGAGGCCGTCATGAAGCACCTCAACCGCCTGATCGTCCTTGCCGTCGCCGGTGCCGCGGTCGCCGGGGGAGTCGCGGGATGCGCGCGCAACGAGCCGCAACCGCAGCCCGAGCCCGTGCCGGCCGCGGCCTCGGAGCCCGTCGTCACGCCGTCCGCCGACCTGCCGACCGCCGAGCCGGATGCGGAACAGCCGGCTTCGGAGCCGGCTTTGGAACCGCCGACCGTTGAAGCCCCGGCGCCGAAGGCACAAACCACGACCGATCTGGTGGGCACGCAGTACGGCTACCTCACCGCCGTCGACACCGGTTCGCGCACCGTCACCTTCGACAAGGTCGAGTGGTTCACCGGGGCGGCGGCCCGCAAGGCGTGCAAGGCCGACGGCGTCCGGATCAGCGACAGCGCCATGTGCAACGACTACTACATCCGCAACCACAACCCGAAGCTCCGCACGGCGACGCTCGCCCCGGGCGCCAAGCTGTCCTTGCAGTCACCCAACGACATCATGGTGCAGCTGGAGACCTCGCTCGAGGGACTGGCCGCCGAGAGCCAGAACCGCCTGTTCATCCTCACGTTCAAGGACGGCAAGGTCAGCCGCGTCAAAGAGCAGTTCACCCCGTGACAACGGACTACCGATGGAGCCGGGCCGTGTTTCATAACCCGATCAGGGCCACGTCGCAGCCCTGGCCGGGTCTTGAAACACGGCCTAGACGGGCACGGTAATCAAGGGGCGGCCGGCGAAGGTCTCGACCTGCACCGAGGCGACGTCGGCCGGCGCCACCAGAGCCGACCCGTCGACGCGGGAGGCGGCGCCGGCCACCAGCCAGCTGCCTGCCTCGCGACGACGGCCGTCGCGCGCGACCACCCAGAGGCGGCACTGTTCTCCGGTCGCGATCCCCGACACCTGAGCATGCACCCGCACCCAGCCGGCCGCGGGCTCGACCTGGACCGCCATCGCGGCGCCGGTGGCCGGGTCGGTGGCGGTGCCGCCGCGGGTGCCGGGAACGGCGGTCGAGATGGCCGGGGCGGGGGCCGCGATCTGGCCCGACGGGGCGGTCGCGCGGCCGATCAGCGTGCCGCCGCCCAGAACCGCCACGCCGGCCACGGCGGCCGCCGCCACCCAGACCGCCCGGCGGGTGCGGTCGCCACGGGCGCGCTCACCGCGTACCTCGCGAAGGGTTTTCTGCAGCAGCAGGTCGCCGTCCTCGGGCGGGCCCTCGATCAGCGCCTCGGGCGGGAGCTCGCCCAGCGCCGCCTCCATCTCGCGCAGCTCGTCGGCCTCGGCCCGGCAGTGCTCGCAGCCGTCGAGGTGCTTCTGCACGGTGGACCGCTCGCCGGGGTCGAGCACGCCGAGGACGTACGCGCCGAGCAGTTCGGTCTGATGGTCGCTCATCCGGCCGCTCCCTCCGCGATCGTCAGCCCCGCTCCGCCCGGGCGTTCGGCCATGGCCTCCCGCAGCTTGCGTAACGCGTAATAACTTCGGGACTTCACGGTACCGGGCGGGATGCCCAGGGACTCGGCCGTCTCGTCGACGCTGCGGCCCTCGTAGTAGATCTTCTTCAGCACGTCACGATGCTCGGGGGCGAGCTTGTCCATGGCGCCGAGCACGGCCATCGAGTCGACCACGGCGTCGGCATGATCCTTCTCCACCGGGGTGGAGCTGATCGTCTCGGCCACCTCGGTCGGGCGGGCCTGCCGGGCGCGGTGCCGGTCGATCGCGATGTTGCGGGTGATGGTGAACAGCAGCCCGCGGACGGAGCCCTTGTCCTCGGTCAGCCGGTCCGGATTGCGCCAGGCCCGGACGAGCGTCTCCTGCACGACGTCCTCGCCGAGCGCGCGGTCGCCCATCAGCCGCGTCGCGTACGCCAGCAGCGCGCCACCGTGCTCCTGGTAGAGCCGGCGGATGAGCAGGTCGTCGGCGCTCGACTCGCGCCGGCGCGGCCACCCCACCGCCATGCAACCTCCCTCAGGAACCTTTCGTCAACGATCTTGCCCGAAGTGCATGCGCGCAGGTCAATGGACCGATCGCCCGACCCCGGCAGCGTCTCAGGCGGCCAGGGAAAGCACCGAGACGGTGTTGTCGTGGCCGTTCGTCACGTATGCGAAACGACCGTCGGGCGCGACGGCAACGGTCCGGGGGCTGTCACCGACCGGAATGGTCGCGGTCACCCGCCCGTCGCGTACCCGGATGACCGACACCGTGGCGTCGCCCTCGTTCACGGTGTAGGCGAACCCGCCGTCCACGGCCACCGCCACGCTCTGAGGGTGGTAGCCGACCCGGAATGGCCCGGCGCGGCCCAGCGTCAGCGCGTCGATGATGTCGACCGCTCCGGCCTCCCACGCGGCCACGATCACCTTCCGGCCGTCGGGGGTGACCGCCACGCTGTGCGGGGCGCGACTGACGGCCAGCGTGGCCACCCGCCGGTCGGTGCGCATGTCGATGACCGACATCGAGTTCGACTCGTGGTCGGGGGTGAAGGCGCGCTGGCCGTCGGCCGAGAACGCCACCGAATGCGGGTTCTTGGGCACGAAGACCCGGGTGACCAGCCGGAGGTCGCCCGCGGCGTAGATCTCCACGCTGCGGCCGCCGTGGATCGGCACCCACAGCCGATCGTCCGGCGCCACGGCCAGGTCGTACGGCTGGGCGCCGGTGGCCAGGTACCGGCGGACCGTGCGGGTGGCCGCGTCCACCACGGCGACACCGCTGCCGCTGATCACGGTGCCCGTCTTCTCGTACATCGAGACGAAGACCGTGCGGCCGTCGCGGGAGACGGCGACGAACCGGGCCGTGTTGCGCAGCGTCACCGGGGTCACCCGGCGGGACGCGGCGTCGATCACGGAGAGCACCCGGGCGCCCTGGTTGGCCACGTAGACCGTGCTGCTGTCGGGGGACACCGCCACGCCTTCGGGCTCGGCGCCGACCGGGATCGTGCCTGCCACCCGGGGCTTGGGCGAGCTGACCAGCCGCGGCGGCGGCGGGCCGGCCGGCCGGGCGGTGGGCGGAGGGCTCACCCGAGGAGGCTGGTCCAGCAGCGTCCATGCCCCGGCGATCAGAAGCAGGACGGCGACGGCCGCGGCCACGACCGGCCACCGCCGCCGGGACCGGGGCCGCGGCGAGGGCGGTGACGGCGGTGACGCCGCCCCGGCCTGACCCGTGACCAGCAGGTTCGTGTCGCCGGCCGGGCCGTGCAGGGTGACCGTGCCGCGGAACGCGCCGGCGCTGGGCAGCCACGAGACGCGCAGCCGGTCGCCGTCCAGGGTCGCCCGCAGGGCCGGGTCGGAGGCGGTGGCGGTGAGCGCCCGGGCCAGCGGCGGCCCGCCGATCGTCACCTCGGCGACCACCCGCGAGGTGCCGGGCACGAGGTCGCCGAAATCCACCCGATCGGGGTCGAGGCTGATCGTGGTGCGGCCCAGCGCCGCCGACGCCGCCTCCCGGACCGCGAGGCTGTCGTCCGTCGCCAGCGCGGACAGGGCGTCGAGGGCGGCCGCCGCCCGGTCGGTGTCGGCGCCGGTCGCGAGCCGTTCCAGCTCGGCGATCACCCGGACGCGAACGTCGCGGTTGACGCTGGTGATCCGCTTCCGCAGTTTCGCGGGCAGCCGTGTTTCGCTCATCGGCACCATCTTGCGCCGAAAACGCCTGCTCAGTCGAGGGGGAGCGGGATCACCGGGGCGAGCTGAGGGTCGTCGGACGACCCGGCGGACGGGGAACCCTCGGCGGCGCGCAGGCGCTTGGCGGCGCGGCGCCAGAGCAGATCGCCGCCCTCCGGCGGTCCCTCGATGAAGGCCTCCGGCGGCAGGGCGGCGATCGCGGCCAGGAGGCGGCGGTCATCCCACATGTCCTGGTGTACGTACGGAGAGGTGGAAACGGTTCAGTCGCAGCCGGGAACGGCCGACTCGTACCCGTCGGGGGCCGCGCTCGTGGTCAGGCCGGACAGCCGGAACCGCATGCCGTCCCAGGTCGCCGAGCGGACGCCCAGGAGGCTGGGCACCCCGGCCGGGTCGGCACCCTGCAGCACGTACCCCCTGGTCTGCACGGTCTTGCCGTCGAACGTGAGGCACTCGAGGTGGAAGTTGGCGGCGGCCCCGTCGGTGAGCACGCCGAGCAGGGCCGGGGCCGACGGGTCGGAGCTGCCGTCGTACACCCGGATCTGATCGGGGCTGATCTGGTTGCTGGTCCAGCAGTCGAGCGTCACGAACGTGTCCGGCACCCCGTCGCCGGTGATGTCGTGGCTCTCGGGCCGCTTCAGCATCTCGGGCTCGCTGTCGCAGCCGAGGTCGGGGCCGGCCACGGCGAGCCAGTCGACGCCGCCGAGCCGGCTCGCCCGCAGCGGCGCCCGCACCTCGATCACGGCCGGGGTGATCGCGTGCCGGAGGAAGTCGCCGACCTCGTTGAACACCTTGAGGTTCTTGAGTACGTCGGTGCCGAGCGCCACCGCCTCCCGGCCGAGCGCCTGTGCGACCAGCCCGACGCAGTGCCGGATCGCCTCGAACGCGTCCGTCGCCGACACGTTCAGCACGGCCGCCTTCGACTTGGCCAGGCACGACCAGAGGTCCAGCAGCGCCATGGCCTGCTCCGGCCGCTGCCCCGGATCACGCAGCGCCGGGTCGTCCTTGATCTTGTTGACCGCCGTCTCGCGGCTCGCGTGCAACCCCGCGGCCGGACCGCCCAGAGCGTCGATGGCGCGCCGTTCGGCGGCATTCAGAGCGACCTTCGCCTTGGGTACGCCGGGAAGCACCACCGAAAGGAGGGCGGTGCCGACGTCCCAGGCGATCGGCAACGGCGACGCCACCACGTCGACCGTGAACGTGCCGTCCGTGGTGACCTTCAGCTCGGCGCTCTTCAACCCGCCGGCCAGCCCGTGCCCGGCGACCGCCTCGAGCTGGCGCCCGGCCAGCAGGAAGAGGTCGTCGCCAAGCATCCGGACGTCGTAGTCGTTGGGCGACGCGTCGGTGGCCCCGGCCGGCGGCATCAACACGACCGGGTAGCCGTTACGGTTCGCCACCCGCAACCAACGGGCCCCCTGATCCTCGACGACGCACACCCCGAGTTCCTTGGCGTGCCCCTTCTGGACGTCCGCGGCCCACCCTCGGGCGGCGACCGCCGTGCTCGCCCCGGGCAGCACCTTCCCGTCGGCGGTCCGCCCGCCGCCGCAGTCGGCCATGTCCGCGAGCCGCATCGTGCCGGTGACGTCGTCGCGCATCTTCCGCAGCACCCCGAGCACCTGGCCGGCCAGCAGGTCCCGGACGCGGTCCACGACCTTGGGCAGGAACATCCCGTACATCGAGAAGTGCGGCGCCTCGGCCACCAGCTCGTGTGCCCGCGCGTCGTACCGGGTGTCCAGCGGCAGCCACGCGCCCGCCTTCGTGTTGAAGACGGCGATGAACCCGTGGGCCTGGGCCGCGTCGGCGCGCATCCGCACCTCGGCCCCCGGCAGCGCGCCCTCCGGCCTGATGTCCACGGCCTCGCCGACCCCGGTGGCGAAGTCCAGGTTCGGCGCGTCCGGCGGGTCCTTCTCGGTGGCGAACCGTACGTCGGTCCCGTCCGCGCCGGCGCTGATCAGACGTACACCGGTCGCATCGTCGCGGACGGCGCCCTCGTGGAAGGTGGCCGTGCGCTCATCGCGGCCGAACCACCCACAGCCGGAGGTGAGCATCAGGACGGCAAGCCCCGCGAAGGCGGCGCGCTTGATCGGGATCGGGGTGGACGTCATCGTGGGCTCCTCGTGATCGGCGGGTTCACCGCCACCACGGCCCGCCCGTGATCCGGGTTCACCAGGACCCTCCGACGGCCGGCCGTTCCGCTCAGCGGCAAATCGGTGGCGGCGGGCGGGGCCGGCGGCCATGATCGATGGCTGTGGCCACGGCGGACATCCTCGCTGAGCTGCACGGTGGGCTGCGCGCCCGGCCGACTCCGCAGCTGGTTGCCGCGCGTCTCGTCATGCTCGGCGCGACCGGGTGGCTCGACGCGCGCCCGGCCCGCGAGCTGCGCCACCTCGCCGTCATGAGCGCCGGGTCGTTCGCGCCGGGGTCGTCGATGTCGGGGGAGTGGCGGCGGCACCCGGGGCTCGACCGGGCCTACCAGGCCGCCGCGACCGCGATGGTCCCCGTCTGGACCGCCGCGCACACGCCCGCGCCGGCCCCGGCCGATCCCGCCGACCCGGGCGAGCTGGAGCGCTGGCTCGGCCAGGCGCTGCCCGCGCTCGGTCTGACCGGCCCCGCCGATCCGGTACGCCGGAAGATGCGCCGCGCCGGCGTCCGGAAGTACGGGCAGACGTGGCCGGGCAAGCCGCACGGCCGGCGCGGTGACGTCGGCGGGCACACCGACACCCGCACCCGGCTGGACGCCGCCGAGCGCCAAGACCAGCTGCCCGGCCTGCGGGTACGCGGATACCGGAAGGCCGTACGCGCGGTGCTGCACCTTCAGCAGCGGACCGCGGTGCTGGCCGCCGAGCGGGACCGGGAAACCGTCACGGCGATCGGGAAGTCGCGCCTCGCGTACACCATCGATCGTGAGACCTTCACCGCCTGCCCGCGCACCGCGGCGTTCGTCGCCTACTACACGGCGCGGCTCGGCATGCGCACCGTCTTCACGGCCGGGCAGCAGGCGCGGCCGATGGACGAGCTGGCCGAGGCGCTGCTGCGCGCCGCGCTCGACGCCCCGACCGGCCGGCCCGAGGCGCTGGCCCGGGTGCTGACCCGGCCGCAGGTGCTCGACCGGCTCACCGACGCCCAGCGGGGCGAGTTGCTCGGCGTCTACTACGAGCAGATGGTCGCGTGCGCGCGGACGCTGCGGCGGACCTTCGACCACCACCGCGACCGCGGGCGGATGATGGTGCGGCCCGGCGACGACTCGTCCACCTGGAACGCGGCCTCGCGGGCCTTCAACCAGCTGCGTACGGGCTGGCTGAACCTGCTCACCGCGATGAACCTGGAGCACGTGCTGGAGACGTCGCTGCCTGGCAAGGTGCCGGCGCTGATGGCGGCCGACGTGTACCGGTGGCACGTGAGCTCGGGCGGCCGGCAGCACCCCGACATCGGCGTGTGGACGATGCTGCCGCTGCCCTGGGACGTGGTGCTCGGCGACGCCTCGTGCCCCGCCGCCACGGTTCGGGACTGGTGCGAGGCCGCCGGGATCGACCCCGCGTCGACCGGGTGGACCCAGCCGTACCGGCAGGACGGGGTGGAACCGACCAGCCCGGCCCGCGACCTGGTGCACGGCGTGACCGTGACGTCGCCGCTGCTGGCGGGCATGATGCGCGGGGCGGGGGTCTTCTCCGGGCAGCACTAGAAATCTGGACATACGGCGTTAGCTCAACGAGCCGGGGGCGGCCCCGGCCGGGCAGAGCGGGCGGCTCACTAGCCTCCGCCCCGATCCCGTTTCGACCACGGGACGCCGTGATGGGTCGGGGGCCCGCACGCTGGTCGAGGTGCGGGCCTTCCGCCTTTCTCCTGACCGCCCCGACCTTTCACCTGACCGCCCCGACCTTTGTCTTGACCGCCCCGATCAGCAGGGGCCACACGGCCCGGCGTCCCTGACCGACGCGGTCGCAGCCAGATCGCCGTCCTGGCTGCGACCGGCCTGACCAACCGCGACATCGCCCACCGCCTGCAGCTGAGCCGCCGCACCGTGGAGACCCACCTGGCCCACGCCTACCAGAAACTGGGCATCGTCTCCCGCCGCGACCTGGCCGCCGCCCTGTCCTGACGTCCGCCCCCAGCCGGTGTCGGGCCGCCTGCCGCTGCGCTGCCGCCGTGTCCTGACGTCACGGCTCCCAGCCGGTGTCGGCCGCCCACCGCTCGGCCGCCGCCATCAGGACGTCGGTGGCCGGCGCCTTGATCTGCCCGTAATCCAGCAGATCAGGCACGCTGACCGCCAGGCGCTGCTTGAACGCGCCCCACGCCCGTCGCGCGTCGTCGTCGCCGCGCAGGAAGTCCCGGAACAGCAGCGCGTAGCGGGCGTTCCCACCCGTACTTTCGCGCACGTGGACGTTGCTGGGACGAGCGCCCACCGGAGGGGCGAAGACCAGCTTGCGGTAGTCCCGCCCGGCCGAGTGCTCCGCCCGGTTCCACGGCTCGGGCCGGCGGCGGAAGCCGATCGCGCCCAGCCGGGTGACGATCCGGGGCTCGTCGAGCACCGCCACGCGCACCTGCACGTCGAGGCAGTCCTTGGCCGCCAGCCCGGGCACCGAGGTCGACCCGACGTGGTCGATCTCGACCGCCACGTCGCCCAGCGTCGCACGGAGTTCGGCCGCCAGCACTTCGTACTCATCGATCCAGCTCGACCGATAATCGATGACCGCGACCTGCACCTTCTCGTCCGGGAACGGCATGACGACAAACGCTACCGATGCCTCACCCTCACCCTGAGGTTCAGGGTCAACGTCGAGTTGAGGGTTCGGGAAAACGTGGCGGTCGTTACAGGGGCGGCCGGGTGGAAATGCCACCGGGGTTGTCCGGGTTGTCGGCGACATGACGACTGTGGGATTCATCGGGACCGGGAACATCGGTGGGACGGTTGCTCGGCTGGCCGTTGACGCCGGGCACGACGTGGTGCTGAGCAACTCGCGGGGACCGGAGACGCTGGCCGATCTGGTCGCGCGGCTGGGGTCGCGGGCCCGGGCGGCGACGCCCGCGGAGGTGGCTGCGGCGGCCGACCTCGTGGTGGTGAGCGTGCCGTTCCACGCCTTCCGGAAGCTGCCGGCCGAGCGGCTGGCCGGCAAGGTCGTGCTCGACACCAACAACTACTCCGCGCAGCGGGACGGGGACTTCCCCGAGCTGGCGGACGGCACGCTGACCAGCGCCGAGCTGGAGCAGAAGCATCTGAGCGGCGCCCGGCTGGTCAAGGTCTTCAACAACATCTACTGGCAGCACCTGGCGGCGGGGGGGCGGGGGCGCGGGGGGGCCGCGGGCCCGCCCGGGGTGGGCGCCCGGGGGGGCGCGCGGCCCGCAGCCGCACCGCGCACGACGGAGGTCGAGT